>CAZJOS010000043.1:0-1492 GCA_964547655.1 uncultured Christensenellaceae bacterium | reverse complement strand
TATATTATCATTTCGTTCGTCAGGCTTATCCCGTCCGGCTCTGTGTCGATATCTCCCCTCTCGACCCATTCGGCGCATTCCAGCTCGTTTTCATCAAGCACTATCTCATCCGAACCGTCGAGGTCGCAGAAAAAACCCAGAAGCAGCGAGTCGGAAAACGGCCAGGGCTGGCTCTTGTAATACCTTATGTTTTTTACCCTGAGCCCGGCTTCCTCCAAAACTTCTCTCTTTACGGTATCTTCGACAGGCTCCCCCGCCTCCGCGAACCCGGCTATAAGAGCGCGCCTTTTATATAGCCTGCCTGAGTATTTCGTCATCAGCAGCCTGTTACCGTCCGTTACCCCGACGACGACCGCAGGGGATATCTTAGGGTAAACCATATTACCGCAGTTTTCGCAGCGCATCATGCGCTCTTTTCCGTCGCGTACCATTTCCGCGCCGCACCGGCCGCAGAAACGGCTGCGGGAATACCAGCCCCAAAGCTGGCACGCCGCCGCCGCCGCGTATGAAAGATATTTTGGCTTTTTGTGCCGGAACTCCATAATATCATGATACTCAAAATCCCCTTCGGGCTCGGCCCCTCCGGAGAGAAAGAATTTCATATCGTCTATCGAAAACAGGTATGTAAGCTCCCGGCCGCGCAGCCCCGTCTCGCCGAACCGGGGGAATGCGATCTCCCCGTCCGTTTCTTTTATCAATACCGCGTTGTCTCTGATATGGATAATAAAACTGTCCTTATCCGGCGCTTCCTGCCGGTAACCGTTGTCGAAAACCTTAGGCTGCATCTCGTGTATCATTTCTATTATGCCTCACAATATAAACTAACCGATAGTTTATACTTTTCCGTTACGTTTGTCCATTGTGTAATAATTTCATCCGGGCAGGGCGCGCTATAATATATCTACAGTTCCCTGTATGCCGGCAAGGGCGCCTTTTTTAAGCTCGAGTGCCATGCACCATTCCGCGCGTTTTGTCTTGTCGGCGACATGAAATATGCCATATTCGTAGGTTCCCCTAAAGCCGAATCTGTGGTAAAAATCAGGCTCACCGCATAAGAATACAGCCGTATATCCCATCACTTTCGCTCTCCCGAACGCTTCGCGCATCATGGCGCGGGCGATGCCCCTGCGAAAAAACCCGGGATGAACGCTTATGGGCGACAACAGGAGCGCTGCCACCGGGCCGTTTGCGGCCGTTATCTCAGTCTTGTATAATACGATCTGCCCGACCAGCTTGCCTTCGCCGTTTTCGGCGACCAGCGAGAGCTGCGGTATAAAGGTGTCCTTCTTGCGCACCTCGTTCAAATAGTCCCATTCGCCTTCGTTGGTGCTGGTGGCAAACGCCGCCTTAACAAGCTCATATACTTCGGCGTAGTCGGCGGGCGTCTCCTGCCGTATACTCACCGGCTCGCGGCCGGGGCTGTTTTCGCTGCTCATTCCTCTCCCCTTCCGGTTATATCCACAGTCCATATGCCCGGTATGCCGGGCATTAT
>CAZJOS010000042.1:9718-14365 GCA_964547655.1 uncultured Christensenellaceae bacterium | reverse complement strand
TATTGCTACCAATGGATTTTGAGTCCATCACGTCTGCCAATTCCATCACACCGGCATAGTTTAGCGTCGAATGTAAATATAGCATATCGGCCATATCGAGTCAAGACGAACGAATACGCCGTACGTAATTTTCGCTCAATTCAATAAATCGATCAAACGCGGTATGAATATGATGAAGCCTATTGCCGCCGAGAAGAGGCAGAATACAAGAACGGCGCCTGCCGCCGTGTCTTTCGCTTTTTTGGCAAGAGGCTTATATTCGTCCGTCGCTAAGTCTACGGCCGATTCCATAGCCGTATTCACCATCTCCAGCGAAAGCACTCCCGCGCAGCACAGAAGTATTGCCGCCCATTCTAGCCCCGAAAGCCCAAGCAGTATGCCGGCAGCGATTACAACGATAAAGCACACCGCCATGATGCGGAAATTGCGCCCCTCCTTAAGGGCGCCCCGTATACCGAGAAATGCGTATTTAAACGAATCGAGCATGCCGCCGGCCTCCGCCTTTAAACTTGCTATGATTATAACCCATTTATTATTCAATAACAACAAACTGTCTTATGCCTGTTTTATTAACAGCACAATCAAATACGCTCGATGAAGCTGTCAATTTTCCCGTAGCTGCGGCATATCATGTAAAAGTAATCAATCACGGGGGGCCGGCATGGAAAAGAGCGAGCTTATAGTATACAGCGTAAGGCATTACGAAACTCTTTCGGACATAATGAGAAAATTCGACGTAAGCATACGCGACCTTATCAAACACAATGCGTCCTGTAATCTGCTGGCGCTTAAAGAAGGGCAGCTGCTGTTTATCATAAACAAAGAAGAGCGCGGCAGGGGTTATACGCTGCAGGAAAACGATACGCTTTCTTCCGTAGCTAAAAAATTCAGTATAAGCGAGCTTTCACTGCTTAAGGCTAATCCGAACTTCCTGCCGAATGAAATAAGGCAGGGGATACGGATCGCCCTGCCTGATAGATCTGTGATATTATAAAGGCCGCGTTACGCGCGCACGCTTCTTACTATACCTCCCTGTAATCTCTGACTGTTATAGTATTCCTGGTATTTTTCTTGCCTTTGGACTTTTTAGGCGCGAACAGGCCTGCTTTGGTTAGAGCCATCGTAAGGATGACCGCTATAAGCAGCGCGCCGGCGGCAGCGCCCGCAAAAACGGGGAAGGGGATGCTTATCATTCCCTTGTAATACGCCGCCTGCGATTCCGCGGCCGCGTTTGCTTCCTCGAGTTGTGACTGCAATCCTTCGTTTGCAGCGTACGCGTTTTTTAGTTGTGTCTGCAGCTGCTCCGATAACGCGCCGCCGGAACTGAGCACGCCCGCCGCGCCCTCGATAACGCCGGAAGACACCACATAGCCGGAGCAGTAATATATGTCGAAAGCCGCGAAGCCGTCAGCGTCCACCGCACAGACTCCCGTTTCCTCGAGCGTGCCGGAGTCGCTGTAATACCTGTAAAGGTAGAGGACGTCTCCGGGTTTGCTTTCCGCCGCCGCGAAAGAAAACCTGAACTTCCCGGGAAGCTGGCCTTCACGTGCGAAATTCAGCTGGTATGTATCCTGCCCGTTTGCCGCCGCGGAGAGAGCCTTTTCTTTTTCCATATCAGATGTTATATCGGTCGCCTTTAAGCTGCCCGGTATGCCCTCCAAAGCTTTGCCGTCTATAACGCAGGAGAAGCCATCTGCCTTAAGTGTAAGCGTTCCCTGCTTTTCCTTCAGCGCCTCGAGCACTTCCGCGGGTATAACGCCGCTTTGCGTGATCTCCAGGCTTATAGAGCCTCCCGATTCCATAGACTGCACCGACCTGAGCGCAACGTCCCACTCCGAAGGCTCCGCAGCGGCGCCGTCCGCCGCGACTTCCGCGGTCAGAGACCCTGAAAAATCTTTCTCGTCGGTTTCATAATTATCGTTGATATATGTTACCACCGAGCCGCTAACCGATATTGTGCCCGTCTCGCCCGGAGTTGCAGCCGAAGACACCTTTACGGTCACAGAGCCCGTGTATATTACGCCGCTCGAGTTTGTTACTTGTGACCATTCGATGATACTGTCGCCCGATTCCTTTTGAAAAATGCCCGAGCAATCTATATCCGCTATCACGGTGCCCGCGTTTTCGACGCTGACGGTTATAGTGTAAGTATACGCCGTGCCGGCGGTAATCTGACGGTCGCCTTCTATAGTTACAGTACCTGAAAAGGCTAGAGCCGTTATATTACCTATCGAAAATACCGTCAGTATGGCTGCAGCCAAAAGGCTTACGAATCTTTTCATTATATCATTGCCTTTCGTATATATGGGGTGAGGGTCAGCGCCATACGCGCCGCCCGTGGGACAGCGTTTCAGCATATGATCCCTCGACCGCGGATATCACGATTCCTCCGTATTTAGGCGTAGCGTGTATCATATATCCGTTGCCGAGGTAGATGCCTACATGGCCCATTCTACGCGGTCTCTCTTCGTCTCTGAAAAACATCAGGTCTCCCGGCTCTAACTTGTCTTTGGAGATTTTCTTCCAGTTTCTTCTCTTGCTGTAATTGTTAGCAGTGGTGCGCCCGACGCCGTATCCCGACTCTCTGAGGCAGTAATATATATAGCCCGAGCAGTCAAAATTATCGGGGCCTTCGACTCCCCAGAAATATGGCTTGCCCCGCTGCGCGAACGCGACTTCGAGAAAAGTTTTTATATGGCTGTTTGTAACTTCGGGCAGATCGGGGATGCCGTCGTCTATCGGCTTTACGCTCTGCGTGTCGAGCCTGATAAGAGAATAGTCTTTCGCCGTTATTTCCCCGTCCCCGTTTACGTCGCCGGCTGTAAAATATTCGTCTTTAAGCACAGAAAAGCCAAGCGCATGCAGCATCACGAGCTTGCAGTCCATTTCCGAAACTATCCCGTCGCCGTTGCAGTCACCCTTTACGGAGATCTTAAGCGTATCGTGGGTCTTCCCGTAGACTACAAGGTTTACGGTCATGCCTGTTGCCACGGCAATACCTTTGTAAACGGTACCGTCGGTATTTTTTATAGTAAGCGCGTTCCCGGCGTTATCTATATTGGCGCACACCTGACCGGCGTAAGTAGACGCCGCTACTCCCGACAGTATTCCCTTTTCCCGGTCTATCGTATAATATTTCGATTCGATCTCGGTCGTAACGACTTCTATCGCGCAGGACGCGCTGTATTTTGTGCCCGGTGAAGACGCCGTGATACTGGCGGCTCCGGGAGAAAGCGCGGTAACAGTACCGTTTTCCACCGCGGCAATACTGCTATTGTCGGAAGCCCAGACAACGGAAGCGTTGTCGGGAAGGTTTTGAAAGACGTCGAGAGTTATGGTATCGCCGGGACAGAGGCGGGCGTAAGTCCAGCCGAACGTTATGCCTTTCGGCGGCTCTATGACTTTTACCTTGAACGAGTCGGTATGCCCACCATCCACGGTCTCTACGGTAATAACGGCCTTTCCCTCGGCGATGCCCGTCACCGCTCCGGAATCCACGGTCACTACCGATTCGTTGCTCGAACTCCATATTACACTGCGCTCAGCCGCCTCGTAGGGGTATATTATGGCGCTGACCCATTTGGTCTGCCCTATAATTATATCCGCTTCCGCGAGGCTGCCCAGAGAAACGCCCGTGACCGGTATGCTCTCTTCGGCCGCCGCCGCGGTGTTCGCAAAGCACGAAAGAAGCGCAAACAGCGCGAGCGCGTAAAGCATGGCCCTTTTAATTGTCGTATATTGTCGTTTATTCATCGTTTCCTGTAATATTACAAATTTATTTGAAATAATATATATTCTCTTATAAAATGCCTGTTTAGTCAATACTTAATTATCAGCTTTATCGTTTGCCTTACCGTTTGCCTTACCGTTTGAGAGGAATAAGGCAGGGAATAGAGATTGCCCTGCCTGTGTGAAGCCCGTTATTCTAGCGGAATTTCAGATATCCGTTCTCTCATTCTTTTTGAAAATTCCGACGCGGCAGATAAGCATTGTTAAAAACATTGCGGCAAGCGCCGCGCCAAGCAGCGCGGCTATAAGCGAGCCGTAAGGCACTCCAAAAAGGTTTTCCACCGGGCCGAAAACCTGTGCGGTAAGAGGGTTTTCTTCGGGAGCAGCGTCGGATCTGTGCGTGTCGATTTCCGCTTGCAGCTTTTCCAATGAGTTTTGCGCGTCTTCAAGCTGAGCCTGCAGCTGCGCCCGGCTTTCCTCGGCCTCAGCCAGGCTTTCTTCGGCTTCCCGAAGCGCCAGGCTTTCCTCGGTTCCGGCCGCGAAATTTATGCCGGCTGCGCCTTCGATAGTCTCCGCCGATACGAAGTAACTGGAGCAGTGGTATATATCAAAAGTCACATATCCGTTTGAGTCTACTACTGCCAATTGAACGCCTTCGCATACGCCCGGCTGGCTGTAATAATAGTATAGGTAAAGCGCGTCTCCCGGCTTGTTGTTTTCGGCTTTGAACGTATAGGATAATTTTCCGGGGAGCTGCCCGCTGTGAGCGAAGTGCAGCTGATACGCGTCTTTACCGCCTGCGGCAGCCGAGAGCGATTCGTCTTTGTCCGTCTTCATCGAGAGGTCAATGGTCTTAACGTCTTCGGGTATGCTTCCCAGCGATTTCCCGTCTATAGCGCACGCATAGCTGCCGAAATT
>CAZJOS010000042.1:0-9618 GCA_964547655.1 uncultured Christensenellaceae bacterium | reverse complement strand
CGGGTATGCTTCCCAGCGATTTCCCGTCTATAGCGCACGCATAGCTGCCGAAATTGACACTTAATGTGCCCATCTTTTCTTTTACGGAAGAAAGCAACGAAGCGGGTATATTAGGGTCGTCCGTTACGTCAACTGTTATTGCGCCGCCCGCCTGCATTGCCTGAACGTTCGTAGCGGCAATATCCCACTCGGTGGGGGCGGCGGTTTTTACCGTATTGTTCGTAGAACCGGATGAAGTTTTTTCGACGACTGTTATCGTTTTGGACGTGCTGAAAGTCTTTTTCACTTTCGAGCCGTCTTCCTGCTTTACAGAATATTGCCCGCTCAGTGTAATGGTATACTTAGTACCGGGAGTGGCGCTTGAAGGTATTTTAACCTTGATTGAAGCGTTGCCTGATAATGAAGCATTATTGGGGCTTCCGGAATTCTTATCAAAAGACTTTGCCTCTCCCAAGCCTTCTATCTTGGCAACCAAATCCAGACCTGTATAGCTTGCTTTACCAGTGTATGTATATGAACTTCCCGCATATACTTTGCTGTTTCCGGAAATAGAAGCGCCCGCAAACACGGTCATGACCCCAAACATAGAAACTATCAGTACAGCTGTTACCAATAGTAAAATAAACCTTTTCATTGTTTTCTCCTTTGTTGTATGTTTTAATTAAATACCCGCCGCCCGTGGCTGAACACCTCATCGTACCAGTTGTTTAAGCGGCAAATGACGACATGGTGATTGGCCGAGGAGGCATGTATGTGGTATCCGTTGCCGAGGTATATGCCTACGTGGCCTATATAGCCGGCCGGAGCGCTCGGATCGTCCGAGAAGTAAAACATCAGATCTCCGGGTTGAAGCTCATTCCTGTTTACATACTGCCACTGCGTTTTATTGCTGTAAGTGTTGGCAGTAGAACGCCCTACCCGGTGTCCCGCCTGATTAAGGCAGTAATACGCGAAACCCGAGCAGTCGAACGAATCGGGGCCTTCATCGCCGAAAACGTACGGTTTGCCTATCTGCGCGAGGGCGATATCGAGGAACTTGCGCACCTTCGGGTCTGTGACTTCGGGCAGGTCGGGTAAAGCGCCGCCTATCGGCTCAAAGCCAAGAATATCGAATCTTATCGCCGTATAATCTAATATATCGACAATACCGTCTTTGTTGGAGTCCGCGCATTTTTCAAATCCGCCTTGAAGGGTTTCAAACTCCAATATGTGAAAACGGGTGCTGGTGTAGTCCAGTATGTCAATAATCCCGTCTCCGTTTGCGTCGCCGCTCACCAGTACAGTAGCTTCGTCTCTCAGCGCGCCTCCGATATACAGCCTCACGGTCATGCCCGTGCCCATGAGGCCGGTATTATACGCGTTTCCTGCCGCATCAAATACGCGCAGATCGCCGTAGGCATTATTGAATAATGACTTGAACACATCGACGACGGTAGCTTTGCCCACGCCCGTCACATATCCGTCCGCGATCGTGTATTTCGATGAAGACAGTACCACGGCATTAACCCTGACAGCGCATACAGCAGCAGCGCCTCCGTCGTTTGACGCCGCCGTTATATTGGCTGTGCCTATAGAGACCGCGGTGACTTCGCCGTCCGCTACGGTTGCAACGGCTTCGTTGTCCGAAGACCATATAACGGCCTTGTCCGCAGCGTCTTCGGGGTATACTTCGGCGTGAAGCGCGGCCGAGCCGTCCGGGTATATATCGAGGCTTGTACAATCGAGCGCCACTTCTTCCACGGCTACGGCACTCTGGGGTTCGTATGTCACCGCACAGCCCGCATTTATCAATTCGTTGATGACTGTTATGTCGCCGCCGCCTTCGGTAAGATCGAGATAGTTCTGCGAAACGTCAAGTTTCGCAAGGTTATGCGGCTCGGAAGAAACGAGCGCAGCGAGGCAAGAGATGTCGCGTATCCTGTTGCCGGACAGGTTCAGCTCCGATAAACCGGTTGCATACTGCATGCCCGCTATATCCTTAATCCCGGAGTTCATTATGTCGAGGCGGCCCGTCAGCGCCGCAAGTTCCCCCTCGGTAAGCTCGCCGTCGCCGTCGGCGTCTGCGCCGGACAATTCAAGCAGCTCGTTTTTAAGGGCATCGTCCGGAAAGGCAATAACAGGGTCCGTTTCATCGGCCAGCGAAACGCCGGGCAGTATTACGATGGCGAAAACAAGGGCAAGCGCGGCTATGGCGGCTTTATTTATCGGCCGCCCCAAATAAGCGCAACGTTTTTGGGTTTTAGTTTTATCTTTTATAATCATCATATCAATATACCCGTATATTCTAAGTTTATATATCCATATGCATATATATGTTTCTATATACAACCTATTTGTCTCTATATCATGCCGTCAACAATCAGTTGATTTTTTCAAAGCCCAGAATATCAAACCTTATGCCTGTATAGTCGAGTATGTCTACTATGCCGTCCATGTTCGTGTCAGCGCCAGCTTTAAATGCGCCCTGCAATGGTTCAAAATCCAATATATCAAACCTGACTGCCGTGTAATCCAGTATATCTATGATACCGTCGCCGTTCGCGTCGCCGCGCACTATCACCGTCAGCCTGTCGGCTTCCGCTCCGTCCTTAAACAGCACGACCGTCATGCCGGTGCCCACAATGCCGCTTGTAAGTTCCCCGCCGTCAATTGTGTAAACGCGCAGGTTTGCAGGGTCGTTGTCAAGGTTTGCGAGAAACGACGCGGCAGGGGTGTTGTCTTTCACACCCGATACCGTATCGTCGCCTATCGTATACATATTGGATATGATCACGCCGGTCTTGACAGTTACCGTGCAGTTAGCCGTATAGCCGCCGTCGGCAGTCGTTACGGTGATCTGGGCGGTTCCGTCCGCGGCCGCTGTCACAACGCCGTCCGCAACGGTGGCAACCGCATCGTTATCGGAAGCCCAGCTTACCGACTTATCCAGCGCGGTAGACGGCGTGATAGTCGCCGCCAGCGTCAGCACGCGCCCCGGCTCCATGCTGACAGCCGTACGGTCCAGCGAGACGCCGCTGACTTTATGTATAGGATTTACAAGGCGAAGCGTCTGAAGCGTAGTGCCGGGGTAATAGAACTGGAGCACCTGATCGTAGGTCTGCCCGGCGCCGCCGTTTTCTATGGGCTTGACCCTCTGCTGGGCGCCGCGCTGCGACAGGCCAAGCGCGTGCCCGAAGCGCCTCATGGAAAGGTTGAATGCCGTAATTGCGCCTTCGCCGTCGTAAACCGGCTCGACTACGAACAGCCCGAGGCTTGCGGCAAAAAACGCCGGATACGAGCCTGTGGAATTGAGTTCCCTGAGGTCGAAATCGATATCCGTTACAGCAGCGGCGGTTTCGCCAACCGATACGGTGAAAGCGCCCATTGCCCTTACCTTATCCATGCAGAGGTTCGGGTCGGGAAGGTCGGGTACGTCCGTGTGGTCGAAATTTTGAGTGCGGCGGTGGTCCTGCCTGCTATCGGTATCGTAAGTATGCGTATAGAGGCCGGTAACGCCGGTCAGTGTAAAATCGTCGACACTCGTTACGCCGGTAAGCTGCCCGCTGTCGAGTATCGCCTTCTTTATAAGCTTTACGGCGTTGCCAGGATTTATTGTGCCGCTGCAGTTGGTGGAAGTCGTGAGGGCGCTCTCGCTGGCCATGACTGTCGGAATCGTAATGGTCTCATACCTGCTCGACGGGTTTGCGATGTCGTACGGGTCGTAGTCTACCCGGTAATACGGCCAGTTTGCGCCGCCGCCCCACCGGTGATACGGCAGTTCGGTCCAGCCGCCGTTGGAGGCCGAGTAGTATGCGTTGATGACTTCGCCATCGTATGTCATCACCTGCCCGGCCGTGGTATCTACCGCGGCTATCGTGTTAGTGTAATTCGCATTGTATCCCTTGTAAGCCTGATCCTGCGAGGAAAGATCCGTAATATCATAGCTGCCCTGATTCCCCATTTTTCTGACAGCGTAATTACGGGCGGCTACAGCCTGCGCTTTCAGCGCTTCGATATGCCATGTGTTGCTCATTTCATAAGGCACGACGCCGTAAAGGTATTGTTCGAGGTCAATATGGTTAACAAGCAGCAGCTTGCCACCGTTTATAGAAAAGCTCATATCGCCCTGATAACTTCTGGCGCCATAAGCATCGTTGTTCAATCTGATGGTGTTGCCGGTTCCGCCTGTCTGCCCGATATAGAGGGATGAGCCCGAGGCGATTACAGTTTTGCCTGTGGAAAGGGTTATATTGCCGCTTGAAATTTTTGCCGTATACGTTGAGTTGTCTGCAAGCGCAGCGCCTCCGACGCCGTAGCTGCCGTGGGTAGTAAAAGAGAAACTCGTTACCGATCCTATAGATAGTCTCACCCGTATGATGCTGCTGTCTCCGTCAGATATTGCCCGCCCCACCGATGGTAAGCCAATAAACATGGCAGTAACCATAATAATACACAGTATAATAAATAAAGGCTTCTTGCGCATGACTCTCTCCCAGAGTTTTGTTATATTTGGTAACAAATGCGCAACACATTTGTAATATATACTATCACTTATAACATATATACCTCCAAAAGTATATATAAAAACAATAAACATGATTATAGTTAATTGTTGACAATAAATGATTTCATTTATATATCATTGAGTCTGATAAAAAACCTGTTGACCTTTTTTCGCTTGACAGCATATAATACATATAGACATATAGACATATATCTATATCATCGATAAGTGTCTATATGATAATATCGCGAGCGATACGGAGGAAACGATGAATTGCTATAAAGATAACGCGCTTGTTTTAAAAGCGTTCGCAGACGAAACGAGGCTGAAAATAATAGATATGCTTTCGTGCGGGGAATTGTGCGCGTGCAAAATACTCGGGCACTTTAATATCACGCAGCCTACACTGTCTTACCACATGAAGATACTCACTGACTGCGGCATGTTAACAGGGCGGCGCGACGGCGCGTGGATGCATTACAGCCTGAACACAGAGAATATAAAAGGGCTGCTGGGATTTTTGAAAACGCTTACGGAACCTAAAGATGACTGCATCTGCAACGTATGCAAAGCGGAAGACGCGGCAGTGTATGAAACCTGCAAAAGTAAAATAATATAGTGGGATCTGAAAACTCCATGTTTGGGGCAGTAGTAATCAGGAGGCTGAAAAGTGAAAAAAGAAAAAGTGCAGGGAATAGGTTTTTTTGAAAAATACCTGACCGTATGGGTAATACTGTGCATGGCCGCGGGAGTGGCGATAGGCCTGTGGCTGCCGCAGGTGCCGCAGTTTTTAGGGCAATTCGAGTACTATAACGTATCGATACCCGTTGCCGTGCTTATCTGGCTCATGATATACCCGATGATGCTGAAAGTGGATTTCGCGAGCATAAAGAGAGTGAGAAGAAACCCGAAAGGGCTGATCGTGACATGGATAACGAACTGGGCAATAAAGCCGTTTACGATGTTCGTTGTTTCATACCTGTTTTTCTTCGTTGTATTCAAAGCCGCAATACCGGAAGAACTTGCAAAGGATTATCTTGCGGGCGCAGTGCTTCTGGGGGCCGCTCCGTGTACGGCGATGGTGTTTGTATGGAGCCACCTGACAAAGGGAAACCCGGCACACACGCTTGTGCAGGTAGCGACGAACGACCTTATAATACTTCCTCTGTTCGCGCCGATAGTCGGACTGCTGTTCATGCTGGGAGGCATCAGCGTGCAGGGCGTGGGCGTGCCGTGGGCGACGCTGTTCATGTCGGTCGTGCTGTTTGTAGTAATACCCCTGACGGCCGGATGGCTGACGCGCAGCATACTCACAAAGAGAAAAGGAAAAGAATATTTCGAGCAGAAGTTCATACCGAAATTCAATAACGTTACGATAATAGGGCTGCTGTTGACGCTCGTTATAATATTTTCGTTTCAGGGAAGCACGATAGTATCGCAGCCGGTGGATATACTGCTTATAGCGGCGCCGCTCGTTATTCAGACGTTCTTCATATTCTTCATCGCGTATATGTGGGCGAAGGCCTGGAAGCTTCCTCATAACGTTGCTTCCCCCGCGGCTATGATAGGTGCGAGCAACTTCTTTGAGCTGGCGGTGGCCGTCGCGATATCGGTATTCGGGCTGAAATCTCCCGCGGCGCTCGCTACGATAGTGGGAGTACTCGTAGAAGTGCCCGTAATGCTGACGCTTGTGCGCATATCCAACAGAACAAAGAAATGGTTTCCGGAGCCTCAGGCAGCGGATGGGCTGCAGGCAGCAGGGGAGGAAAAATAATTGGGCGTATTTTCATGGCTTAACGACCAGGTTTTTAAAATGCAATGGCTGAGTGACGTTATTGCCTGGCTCGTGCGGGATGTATTCGGCCTCGATATAACGCAGCGGGTAGGCGGCAGCATACATTTCTTCATGTACGACGTCATAAAGATATTCATACTGCTTTCGGTGCTGATATTCGTTATATCGTATGTGCAGAGCCACTTCCCGCCCGAGAGGACGAGGAGGATACTCGGCAGATTTCACGGCATTGGCGCGAACACATTGGGCGCGCTGCTGGGCACGGTAACGCCTTTTTGCTCGTGCTCGTCGATACCGCTGTTCATAGGTTTTACGGGCGCGGGGCTGCCCATAGGCGTTACGTTCTCATTCCTCATATCGTCGCCGCTTGTTGACTTAGCGTCTTTGCTGCTGCTCGCGAGCATATTCAATTGGAAGATAGCCATAGCGTACGTGCTGGTAGGGGTAGTGCTCGCGGTGATAGGCGGCTCGGTAATAAGCGCGCTCAAGCTTGAAAAGTATGTGGAGCCGTTCGTGTTTCAGGGCGGCGCAATGGAGGCCGAAGAGGCCGAAATGACGAGAAAGGACAGACTTAAGTTCGCAAAAGAGCAGGTTAAGTTCATAATAAAGAAAGTATGGCTGTTTGTGCTGATAGGCGTCGCGGTAGGGGCTGCCATACACAACTGGATACCGGAGGATATAATAGCCGCCGTGCTGGGGCAGGATAACGCGTTTTCCGTACCTATAGCGACTGCGGTGGGCGCGCCCATGTACGCCGACATATTCGGAACGCTGCCCATAGCCGAGGCGCTTGTCGGCAAAGGCGTGGGAATAGGAACTGTGCTTAGCTTTATGATGGCGGTAACGGCGCTCTCGCTGCCGTCGATGATAATGCTTAAGCGCGTCGTTAAAACAAAGCTGCTCGTCATATTCGCCGGCATCGTAATTGCGGGGATACTGATAATAGGCTATGCGTTCAACGCAATCGGCTCGTGGCTGATATAAAGAGGAGAAAAAATGGAGAAACCGAAGGCAGCGTTCATATGCGTACACAACTCGTGCCGCTCACAGATGGCTGAAGCCATATCAAAGGTGTTTGCCGTTGATACGTTTGAGGCTTATTCGGCAGGGACTGAAGTTAAGGAACGTATAAACCCCCACGCGGTGGAGACGATAAAGCGGCTATACGGAGTCGACATGGAGAAGACGCAGAGGCCGAAGCTGCTTGACGCGCTCCCGCCCGCAGATATCGTTGTAACCATGGGCTGTAACGTATCTTGCCCGTATTTGCCTGCGAAACACCGCGAGGACTGGGGGCTTGAAGACCCGACGGGCAAGGGCGCTGAAGAGTTTGAAACAACAGCCCGGATAATTGAGCGCAAAGTGCTGGAACTTAAAAGCAAAATAGAAAAACAGGAGATAATATAATGTCGAAAACATGGTATCCGCTGATCAACTACGAAAAATGCACCGAATGCGGGGCTTGCACCGCAAAGTGCTCGCATGGAGTGTATGACAAAGATAAAGCGCCGAGGCCGGTCGTTGTTTTTCCGGAAGGCTGTATTGAAGGGTGTACGGGATGCGGCAGCATATGCCCGAGCGGCGCGATAGAATACTTCGGGGACAGGGAGTTATCTGTTAACGTATCAGGCTGCGGCGGATGCTGCGCCGGGGATGAGGACGGCGGCGGCAGTTCCGGCAGCAACGGCTGCAGAAGCGAGTGCGGCTCATGCGGTGGCTGCGGGAAATGATTTATTTAAAGGAGGCTTTATTATGGAGATAAAGGTTTTGGGCGCAGGATGCGCTACGTGTAAAAAGCTTCACGAGACCGCAAAACAGGCGGCCGCTGAAAGCGGAGCGGGTATAGATGTTCTATACGTCACGGATATTGAGGAAATTATGAAAACCGGCATAATGCGCATGCCGGGGCTCATGATAAACGGCAAGGTAAAATCGATGGGAAGGGTGCCGGGCGTTAAAGAGATAAAACAGATGATAGAGGATGAGAGGTAATTGCTGCCGCATAAATCAAATAAGAGGAGGCCGCTCATGAAAAGAAGCAAAGAGGATATTCGCGCAGCTATAAGAAAGAACTATGCGGGTGTGGCGGTAAAAAAATCCGGCGGATGCTGCTGCGGAGGCGGCAGCGGATGCTGCGGTACTGCATCCGGAATTCAGGATTCGTCTGTGACGCTTGGTTATTCCGAAGATAATATAAAAGAAGCGCCTGCGGATGCAAATATGGGTTTGGGGTGCGGCAATCCCATTGCAATAGCCTCGCTGAAGGAAGGGGAAACCGTACTTGACCTTGGCAGCGGAGGCGGGTTCGACTGTTTCCTCGCGAGCCGCCGGGTAGGTGAAACGGGCTTCGTTATCGGCGTCGATATGACGCCCGATATGATAACACTGGCGAGAAAAAATGCGGAGAAGGGCAAATATACGAACGTCGATTTCCGGTTAGGGGAAATAGAGTATCTTCCTGTTGCCGACGCATCAATAGATGTTATAATTTCAAATTGCGTTATAAACTTATCTTTACACAAGCAGCAGGTTTTCAGGGAAGCATACCGCGTACTGAAGCCGGGAGGACGTCTTTCGATATCGGATGTAGTTGCTACGGCAAAACTTCCTGAACAAATGAAGCAGGACCTTCAGATGGTTGCAGGCTGTATAGGCGGAGCCGAATTTGTTGAAGATTTAAAAAGAATGCTTCAAAGCGCCGGATTCGGCAATATATCTTTTGAACCAAAAGACAACAGCAGGGAAATAATAAAATCATGGGGCTTTGGCGAAGGGGTAGAAGATTACGTGGCGTCATACACTATCGAGGCAAATAAATAACGGCTATCCCAAACGGCGTCAGCAGAGAAAAACATCATAAGTTAAGAACTTTTACAGGGCACGGCCTGATATGGTGCGTGTCTTTTTATTGTTGAAAGATATATATTAAAAAAATATTTATAATAAAATATTGACAATAATGTGCGATATACAGTATAATGCGAATGAGGTGATAAGCAATGAGCGACATTCATGAGATCGTAACCAACTTGCAGCAGGAACTAAGGCGCGGCGCTATTATACTGTGCGTACTGAGCCAGCTAACTGCACCGAAATACGGCTACGCTCTGGTCGAGTCTCTCGAGGCGAAGGGCATACGCATAGAGCCGGGAACGCTTTATCCGCTGCTTAGAAGGCTCGAGAAGCAGGAACTGCTTTCGAGCGAGTGGGAAACGTCGGGTACAAAGCCGCGTAAATATTACGTGCTGAGCAAGACAGGGGAAGAAGTGTACCGGCTGCTTCTTGGCGATTGGGACGATCTGCAAGATACCATCAATAAATTGACTGGTAAAAAGGAGTA
>CAZJOS010000041.1:12622-14428 GCA_964547655.1 uncultured Christensenellaceae bacterium | reverse complement strand
GGAGACCATAACTATAACGGACGAGGACATCGCTGCGATGGGGACCAAAGCGAGCGAAGGCACGCCTTTGTGGCTGTGGATATTGCTAGCCGCGCTGGCGGCCGGAGCTGCGGTACTCATAGCGATATTCGTAAGGCGCCTGCGGTACTCGAGGTAACGATCAGTAAAACAAAATCAATCATAAATACGCTCTCTGAAAAGAGGGCGTTTTTATATGTACTATCCTCTAAATATTGAATTAAGGTATTTTGTATATAGATTGTTTGTTGTATAATAGTGTAAAAGTTTTGGAGGTTGTTATGAAAGCAAGCGATATACATGATAAGGGGTTTAACTGCGGTCAGTCGGTGCTGCTCTCGCTTTCCGACCTGACGGGGCTGAGCGAGGAGAAGTCGCTCGCAATAGCGGGAGGCTTCGGCGGCGGCATGCGGGCCGCGGAGGTGTGCGGAGCGGTTTCGGGCGCGGTGATGGCGCTGGGAATTCTGTTCCCGTTCACCGACGGCGAAGACAAGGCCGCAAAAGACAGGATAGCCGCGCTTACGAGGGAATTCCATAGAAGGTTCCGCGAAAAGAATGGGACAATAATCTGCCGTTCCCTTTTGGGCTACGACATGGAAAAACCGGAAGAATACGCGAAGGTAGCCGAGCTGGGGCTGATAGCGAAGATATGCCCTGCGCTTATGGACAGCGCGGAAAATATAGTGCGCGAGATAGCACAAGAGAACAAGGGTATATAAGCAAGAAATATTTATCCGCAAATGAAAAAATATCAAAACGCAAGTCGATCATAATGCCCGGCAGGTTTTGTTATATCAAAGCAAAGCGGCCGGGCGGGCAAACCAAAATGAAACTAAAAGAATATAATACTATAAAACAGGGCAATATTATATCATTGACAGCCCTGAAAAATAGGAGTGACAGGCTTGGAAGCTATAGAATACCGTAAAAAACCGGTGATAATTAAAGCATATATAGCTAAGGAAAAAATGACGATACACACGCTTGAAGGCGATATGAACGCCGACGCGGGCGATTATATAATCACGGGAATAAAGGGGGAACAATACCCCTGCAAGCCGGACGTTTTTAAGAAGACCTACGAACCGATAGAGGAGTGACCGTATCGCAGCGCACCATTGCCCGAACAGGCGAGCGTCTCTTCTTATCCGTTCCGCGCGTCTTTATCTTCTTTCAGCCATCCGTACGAAAAAGGTTTTTTAAATTCGATGCGGGGTATCTTTACCGCCTGAACGGCGAGACTGAAGCGCCGTTTAAAGGCTTTCTCAACGTATTTTTTTGGTGAGGCAAAAAAAGCATCCCACCGTACGAGCACGCAATATCCGCATTCCCCCCGGCAGCCCGTAAGGTAATTACAGCTGAATTCGGTTATTACAGTGCTGTTGTCGATGGCGATCCGCTCGTGCCGTTTCCCGCACTCGGGGCAGCGGTACATCCCTTTATACACCGCCCCGTCGGCTTCGGGCAGCACTACTCCAAGCACGCCGCTGCGCAGCCCGTTTTCGGCCTTGCAAAGCGATACCTGAAGCTCGCGCTTAATGAACCGCTGTTCATCGCTGCCGAGGCGCTCGGCGCTGAAATTACCTATGAGGTGTATAGTTACCTCCGAGCCGCCGAGTATATCTTCGCGAACGTCTTCTATAGAGCGGAAGTCATCGTAACACCCTGCCCACGCGCCCGGCGTTCTAAGAAATGAGCCCGGCACAATGTCGAGCACTTTATAGGCGTAGTACGAATCTTCGGTTTTATAAGAGACATAACACTTGCGCATATTTCCTCCTTATCGGG
>CAZJOS010000041.1:11456-12522 GCA_964547655.1 uncultured Christensenellaceae bacterium | reverse complement strand
TTTATTTCCATAGCGCTTGTGGTTTAATGTGTTATATCGACTAAAAAAATAACCGCCGGAGGGCGGTTAAAAGACATGATGTTTACAACCGGCGGCTTTTCAATAACCGCCTATGTGTTTATTATATTTCGGTAGTTTTATAAATTCAATGGTTTTATTCGCTTTGGGCGCATGTATGTTAAGGTAGCAGACCAATAATATGCCAATAATTCAGATCAAAACTTTTTATAGTTATAATGACGCAATGGCTATAAATATAAAAATATGGTATACTTACATATATACTATACAGGAGTAAACGAAAAACATATGGAGAACGAAAAAAGGATAGCGGTGCTTATCGACGCGGACAACGTATCGGACAAGTATCTCAAATACATACTCGACGAGATATCCAACCACGGCACGCCCACTTATAAAAGGATATACGGAGACTGGACCAAGCCGCAGATGTCTTCGTGGAAGAACGTGCTATTAAACTACTCGATATCGCCTATACAGCAGTACAGCTACACAACGGGAAAGAACGCGACCGACTCGGCGCTCATAATAGACGCTATGGACATACTCTATTCCCAAAGCGTTGAAGGGTTTTGCATAGTGTCGAGCGACAGCGATTTTACAAAGCTTGCCGCACGCTTAAGGGAATCGGGCATGTACGTGCTCGGCATGGGGGAGAAGAAGACGCCTCCGCCCTTTATAGCGGCGTGCGAGAAGTTTAAATATCTCGAAGTCCTTGCTTCGGCGGCAACCGCGGAAACCAAGCGGGAAGAGCCGGAAGAGGCGATAAGCGACAACGTAACGAGCAAAAAGACTATAATAGACGCTATTAAGGCGATAGTGGACGAAAGCTCAGACGAGGACGGATGGGTCTACATGGGCGAGGTGGGCACGAAGCTTACGAAGCGCTACCCCGACTTCGACACGAGGAACTACGGGTATAGTAAGCTTACGCCTTTTATAGCGGCGCTTAAGCTTTTCGACATAGACTCGCGCAGCACGAGCAATCCCAACGTTAAGATGAAGTATATAAGGATAAAGGGGAAGAAGTAAGCCTGAAAAGCTG
>CAZJOS010000041.1:6148-11356 GCA_964547655.1 uncultured Christensenellaceae bacterium | reverse complement strand
ATCTTAAGCCGGGGGAAAGCTATGAAAACGGTTGTGATATATAAATCGGAAACGGGATTTACACGGAAATATGCGGAGTGGATAGCGAAAGACCTTAAGGCGGATATTTTTGACGCGTCTAAGGTAAAGGCAGATACGCTGGCCGTATACGACACCATAATTTTCGGCGGAAGCTTGCATGCAGTGGGCATCAGCGGAATAAAACTAATAAAACGTAATCTCGACATGCTTAATGGCAAAAGGATAGTCGTTTTCACGACGGGCGCGTCGCCGTTTAAGGAAGGCATTGTGGACGAGATTACACAAGCGAATTTTATTCAGGACGAGCTTAAACTGATCAGGTTATTTTATTTAAGAGGCGGCTTTGATTATAGCAAACTTAAACCCTTCAGCAAGATTCTTATGACGCTCATGAAATGGAAGATGAAAAGCAAGAAGAAAGAAGAGTTAAGCAGCGATGAAAGAGGCATGCTCGCCGCTTACGACAAGCCAGTGGATTTCACGAAGAGGGAGAATATTAGGGAGTTAGTGGAATATGTGAAGGAAAGGTAAATCGGATGGAAGGCCACCCTTTCAGCGCTTCGCGCAGCCTTCCCTTAAGGGAAAGTGGCTGCATAGAAATATAAAACATAACAATAAAAAGGAAGACAGATAAAGGTATCAACGTTTTTTCATAAATCAAAAAAACAAAAGGGGTCTCCGCAGCCGACGTTAATTGGGGAATTGCGGGTTTCCCTTATCGCGGGCTTTTTTCAAGTCAGCCGGCTTGGGTAGGCTAAGCCTTAAAAGCGGCAGGAAGGCTCACAATGTAAGAGCCTCTTTACGAAGACGTGCCGCCTGCAGAGGAAAAGCTTAAGCGTTGTAAGAAAGCCGGGCACTTTTTTAAGCGCCGGTATACTCTTTACAGATGACAGGAATAAAGGCAGAAACTCCATAGATACCTCCCATATTTTATTATATGATATTCCGTGATTATAATACCGAAGTATTTATAGATTTAATAAAATGCGTATAAAACCTGTGAAAATGCGAATGGGTTGAAACATGAGGCTGTAAAGCCGCGGCGGCAGTATGGTAAGTAAGAATACCCCTATGCCCAAGCAAAATATCAACGGGCGCTGCAGATAAGCGGAACGTTAAGAAAAAGATATTGCATATAACACTGTTATGGTATATAAAGGGACTATAATACAATAAAAGGAGACAGTGGTTGTATTGAAATCGTATTAAAGGAGAAAAAACATGAATACAGCAAGTAAGGTGTTAGGAATCATCGGAGGCATACTTGCGGCGATTTGTGGCATAATATTTTCAGTTTACGGATTGACCGGCGTCGTGGTCGGTAATATCGCAACATCGCAGGGCAATAATGCAAATGCTCTGGAAGGCCTTTTCAGCGTTTTGGGAGGCGCTATGCTTTTCGGCTACGGAATGACATCCCTGATTCTCGGGCTGGCCGGTATCGTTGGCGCCGTCCTTGGCTTCATAGGTACGTCAAAAATTGAGAAGCGCCATGTATCGGCGGGCGTTTTGCTTCTGGTTGCCGCTGTTTTAAGCCTCTTTACGGTGGTTGGAGCAATCGCTACGGTTTTATTCATAATCGCGGCAGTATTTGCATTCAGATCCCGGAAAAAAGCGGATGCTTTTACTGCATGAATCAATATTAAGAAATACCGTCCTGCGTGCATCTTTTCAAGCTAATAAAATATTAACAGAGAGGCCAATTAAGATCAGGTAATATATTATCTAAATTACTATTGACAAGCCTCAAACAAGGTGATATATTACCTAAAAGGGTAACATATTACATAAATCAAATGAGGGAGGATATTAAGGATGAGACAAAAAGCGCGGCTAAGCCGTGAGAAGCTTGATGCGGTGCCCGATAAAGAATTCGTTATCGGCTCGCTGTTTACTATAGCCAACAGGCTGCAGACGCTGCTCGACAGGGAATTCGAAAGCGGCGGGATGACGACCAAGCAGTGGTTTCTGTCCATTCTTATAGGTACTTTCGACGAGCCGCCTACCCTAAGCGAAGCGGCCGCGGTAATGGGCAGCACGCACCAAAACGTAAAGCAGGTGGCGCTGAAGCTTAAGGACAAGGGTTTCCTTGAATTCGCAGAGGACCCTTACGACGGCAGGGCAATAAGGCTTAAGCTGACCAAAAAAAGCGATGAGTTTTGGGAAGGCATGAACGAGCGGAGCGCGCGCTTTTTGGATGAACTCTATAAAGGCCTCGGCAGCGAGGGGCTAAAAGAGCTCAGGATATTGGTGGAGAGGTTGGCTGCCAACACAGAAGAGATGGACGAGAAGCGATAAGCCTGGTAAAACGTCCGGCCTTAATGATTTTAATACAGGAAAGGAAATATCAAAATGAAAACAATAATAATTTATGCGAGCACTTACGGTTATGCCGAAAAGTGCGCAAAAAGGCTCGCCGGAGAGATGGGCGGCAGCACCGAAGCGGCGGACGCAGGAAAAAACGCGCCCGAGTCTCTTGACTCATACGAAGCCGTTATATTAGGCGGCTCGATATACATGGGGCAGATACAGAAGAAACTAAAAGAGTATATGGAAGCGCATAAGGCGGAACTTTTAACGAAGAAGCTGGGGCTGTTTATCTGCAGCGGACTGCCGGAAGACCTTGAGCAGGAATTCAGCGCGAACTTCCCCAAAGAGCTGCTCGATGCAGCTGTTGCGAAGGAGTATTTCGGCGGCGTGCTCGATAAGTCAAAAATGGGTCTGGGGCACAGGATGATAACGAAGATGATGGAAAGCGTAATCAAGAAGGAAGGTAAAGAAGGGCCGAAGGAAATGCCTGAAAATATAGGCAGGCTGGCGAAGGCAATGAGGTA
The DNA here is from genome assembly GCA_964547655.1 of uncultured Christensenellaceae bacterium. Lineage (GTDB taxonomy): Bacteria > Bacillota > Clostridia > Christensenellales > SZUA-584 > DTFZ01. Next base: position 8,501 of record CAZJOS010000041.1, on the reverse strand, counting down.
AAGCGGATAGCCCTGCTGTGAAAAGCGGGTTTACAGGCCATCCCTGCGATGCGGTACGAGAGACTGACTTAAGGGGCGGTTTTTTGCTGGAAAGAGGAAAGCTCCTTCGCTGCGCTCAGCAGGAGAGGCCGCGGCACCTGGGGGCAGGGCCGCCCGCCCCGCATTTTCTATGCGGCTAATTCATAAAAATATAACTATCAAAACGAGCGCAGCGGCTGACAGCGCAGCGCCGACTATCCAGAAGCAGGCGAAGGCCTTAAAAACGACGCTCAGGGTCCGTTTCGTTTTGCTTATATCGTTTGAATGCATGAAAGCCGCTGCGCCGAGAGCGGTAACACCGATAAGGGCAAATATGTAAAAGGGAAGTATAACATCGCCAAACAGGCTCTTGAAGCCGCGCGGTTCCAGTGCCGAAAAACTGCCTATATCGATAATAAAAATAACAAGCCCGGCCGTGATTATCACGATACCAACGATAAGAAGGACCTGCTTTAACCTCTTTCTGCTCATATGAATTATTATGCCCCCGCTGCTTTGCCATATATAATGCATTCGTATATTTCAGCAAGATATGTTCGTTGACAATGCTTGAGAGAGTATATACTTATATCCAGCATAAGGTATCTATAATCAATTATTAGGGGGCTGTATATGAAAAAGGTGATTGCCATTGCCGCGGCTTTATTGACAGCGGCTTTTCTGTGCGCGTGCGGAAGCGAACCGGCTGCAGGCACGCCCGCCGGGCCTGTTCCCGACTCGTCCGCTTCACCGTCTGTGACCGTTTCGGCAGGGCCGTATAAAGACGGGACTTACCAATACCGCGGCAAGAAAGACAGCGAGTGGTATCATGTTGAGGCCACTATGGTAATAAGCAACGGCGCTATACAATCTATGGAGTGGTTTATAGTGGACGAGAACAAAGACCGCGTGTTCGACGAGACGTACGAGGAAGTGTACGGCTATGAATTGTATATACAGCAGTGCCGCGACAACTGGAAAGGCATGCAGACTTTCGTGCCCGCTTTGCTTGAAACGCAGGATCCGGACGAAGTGGACGCCGTGTCGGGTGCGACCTGGGCGTACGATAAGTTTGAGGAAGCGGCGAAGGCTTTGCTGGAGCAGGCAAAAAAATAAAGAACTGAAACAATACTATGCTGATGCGGAACGGCTGCGAGCCGTTCCGTACATTTTTACTAAGCAATCAAGTGGTAATGGATTAGCTTAAAACTCCTCATTATTCATTCTTTCCGTTACACCCTCTCCGCTATCTCGTATATAAGCCTTTCCGAGTCGTCCCACCCGAGGCAAGGGTCGGTTATCGACTGGCCGAATACGCTGCCGCCCACGTCCTGTTTGCCGTGTACGAGGTAACTCTCTATCATGAGGCCTTTTATCACTTTCGAGAGCGTCGAGTCGTATGAACGGCTGTGAAGAACCTCCTTGGCTATGCGGGGCTGCTCGTAAAATCGGCGCATGGAGTTGGCGTGGTTGGTGTCTACTATTATCGAGGGGTTTTTTAGCTCCATCTCCATATACTTCTTCGTAACACGGCTCAGGTCCTCGTAGTGGTAGTTGGGTACGCTGTGGCCATTGGGCTCCACGGCGCCGCGTAGCACGGCGTGCGCCAGAGGGTTGCCCTGCGTCTCCGTCTCCCAGCCCCGGTAGATATATGTGTGGCTCATCTGGGCGGCTTTTATCGAGTTGAGCATGACGGATAAATCTCCGCTCGTGGGGTTTTTCATTCCCACTGGCGCGTCGATGCCGCTCGCGGTAAGGCGGTGCTGCTGGTTCTCGACGGAGCGCGCTCCTACAGCGTGATAGGCGAGCACGTCGGAGAGATACGCGAAGTTGTCGGGGTAGAGCATCTCGTCGGCGGCAGGCAGCCCGAAGTCGCCTATCGCCTTTATATGAAGGCTGCGTATAGACTTGATGCCGCGTACGAGGTCGCTGTCGCCCTCGGGGTCGGGCTGGTGCAGCATGCCCTTATAGCCCTCGCCCGTAGTGCGGGGCTTGTTGGTGTATATACGCGGTATTATGAGTATCTTCCGCGCTACTTTTTCCTGCACCTTTGCCAGCCGCGAGAGGTACTCGCAGACGGGCTCCGGGCTGTCGGCGGAGCACGGGCCTATTATGAGCAAAAAGCGTTTGTCTGTTCCTTCGAATATCGCCCGTATATCCGCGTCGCGCTTATCCTTGAATTTCTTCAGTTTTTCGGGTAACGGGAGCTGCCCCATTATCTCTTCGGGCGCGGGCAGCTGCCGTATCAGTTTTATGTTCATAGCATCCTCTTTAATGATTTTGTTTCCTTATTATAGCACAGAAAGACTATAAAACAAGCATCTTGGATATATCA
>CAZJOS010000041.1:0-6048 GCA_964547655.1 uncultured Christensenellaceae bacterium | reverse complement strand
GCCGCAGTTCTTCAGCCCGCTTTACGGCTGGGTGCTCGATAAATTCGGAGTAAGCTGGCAGGTGATATGCTAAAAGCAACAATAAAATAAGCGGGAGGACAGGTCTGTCCTCCCTTGCAGGATCAGTTACCTGAGAGCTCGCGGACGGAGTTTATAAGCAGGTCGAGCTCATCATGAGTATTGTAGAGGCCGATCGACGCCCGGGCCGTGCTCTTGAGCCCGTAACGCTGCAGCGTGGGCTGGGCGCAGTGCTGTCCCGCCCTTATCGCTATCCCTCTCCGGTCGAGCAGCTTCGCTATCATGTCAGGCTCCATGTTGTCGAGTACGAACGATACCACGCTCATCTTGCCGGGAGCGGCGCCTATAAGCTTAAGCCCCGGTATTTTCGAAAGCCCGCTCATAAGGTGTTCGGTAAGTTCCTTCTCGTGCGCGTATATCTTTTCCATCCCAATAGCGCCAAGGTAATCGGCCGCGGCCCCGAGGCCCACTGCGTCGGCGATATTTACCGTCCCGGCCTCGAACCTGTCGGGCGTGTCCGTATACAGCGTCCTGTCAAAACGCACGTTCCTTATCATGCCGCCTCCGCCCTGGTACGGCGCCATCTGAGACAGCAGTTCTTTTCTGCCGTAAAGTACGCCTATGCCTGTCGGGCCGTACATCTTATGGCCGGAAAGCGCGAAGAAGTCGGCTCCCATGAGTTTTACGTCGATAGGAAGGTGAGGCGCAGACTGTGCGCCGTCAACGAGGACCATCGCGCCGTACATGTGCGCGATGTCCGCCATTTCCCGCACGGGGTTTACCGTCCCCAAAACGTTGGAAATATGGGTCACGGCAGCTATCCGGGTGCGCGGAGTGAACATGCGCTCGTACTCGCCTAAAGGTATCTCACCTCGCTCGTTTATCGGGGCCGCCTTTATGACGGCGCCCGTTTTTTGGGATATCAGCTGCCATGGCACTATATTCGAATGATGCTCCATCTCTGTTAGCAATATCTCGTCGCCTTCGCGCAGGTTCTGCCCGCCCCAGCTCGCCGCGGCTAAGTTTATCGCCTCCGTCGTTCCGCGGACGAATACTATCTCTTCCTTCGACGACGCGCCAAGAAACAAGCGCATCTTCTCCCGCGCGTCTTCGTACGCTTCCGTCGCCTCGGCCGCAAGCTGGTGCGCGCCGCGGTGCACGTTTGAGTTGCATTCTCGGTAGTATCGGCTGACGGCTTCGATGACGCAGTTGGGCTTCTGCGTCGTAGCGGAATTGTCAAGCCAAACGAGCGGGTGCCCGTTTACGCGCCGCTTAAGTATGGGAAAATCGCTGCGCAGCGGGCTTAAATCCGAATTGCTGCTCGCTTTAGGAATGTGCGCCAAAAAGTAATAATCGTTCGCTTCCGGAGACGGGAACGTTTGCCCCCAAAAAGGCTCGCGGCTTTCCGGCAAGTCTCCGTATACGTTGCCGGGAAAGGACAGCAGCGAACTGTCGTGAACGGGCTTTAGATCTTCCTCCCAATATAAACGGTTTATCGCGTCGCGCATCCTGTTTTCGGTATCTTTATTTTGGCCCTGCGCCAAATCACCTGTAGTCATAATAGTTTCCCACCTCGACATCCTCCATCATTCCGAGAGCGTCGTCTGCGAGGACGGCTATCGAGAAGTAAAGGCTTAAGATGTAGGATGCGACCCCTCTCTGGTCTATATAGGCAAGCTTCAGCGAGAGGCTCGGTATACTCGTTTCGTCGGGTATGCCAGGCTGATGCAGTCCGACGACGCCCTGTTCTTTTTCGCCTACACGCAGCAGCAATATATTCGTCCTGCCGCTTTCCGATTTCGGATACGACTTGCCCCCGACCATCAGCTTATCGCACGGCACAATGGGAACGCCCCTCCATGTTACGAAAGGCGAACCGTAGATGTTAATTATCACGGGCGGCACGCCTCGGCGGGTGCATTCCCTGCCGAAAGCGGCAATAGCTTTCGGATGCGCGAGGAAGAACGCGGGCTTTTTCCACACCTTTGCCAGAAGGTCGTCCATGTCGTCAGGGGTAGGAGCGCCGCGGCGCGCCTTCGTCCTCATATCGCGCGAAACGTTATTGATAAGCCCGAACTCCTCGTCGTTTATAAGCTCGTGCTCCTGCTTCTCTTTCATCGCCTCGATAGTCAGCCTTATCTGCTCATTTTTCTGGTCTATAGGCTTGTTGAATATATCGGTAACGTTAGTATTCATACGAAGTATGGTCTGCACGAGACTCAGCATGTATTCCCTTGGTTCTTCTTCATAATCGGCAAATGTCTGCGTTATCATATCCTCGTTTATGTGTCTGTAATTCGAATCTATAAGCTTTTCCCCGTATTCGTTAATATCTTGCGCGCGCGGAGACTTTCTTATCCGGTTTACCCTGTAAATGCCCGCTTCGACGGGTATCCACGGCAGGAATTTGAGCAGCCAGCGTGGAGTTATGCTCTCCATCATAGGCATGCTCTTGGTGGTATGTGAAAGCCGCCTCGCGGCAATAGGATTCAAGCTTATCCGGGTCATTTCCATATCAGGCCTTTCCATGTATTACACCTTCTTATATGAGTTTTGAGTTTTGTACTCCTCATTTACTATATGAATATCGGGTTGGTAGAGTGATGACTGCGGCGGAAGAAACCCGTCTGTGTCAAATTGAATTTGTCGAAACATGCCGCTTTTTGTTTCGTAAAAAATTATAGTGGTATATATAAATCATAATATGTTTATATAAAGATTCCCAGATACTAAAGCTTTTGCTGCGATGCCCGGATCAAGAACGATATTTTCAGGGGCGCAGGAATTGATTCAAAAGCATACGGATCATATAAATTAATAAGGAGTGACTTAAATGATAAGAGGTATTTCAGACCTTGATTTCAGCGACGCAAAACGCCTGCTTACCGTAATACTGAACAGGATCAAGGAGGAGGATGAGGCGCTGCGCAGGGAACGGGAAGAAAGGAAAATAGAGATACTGCAGCTTGAGTATTCAAAGAGGCTGGCCCGCGATAACCACGCGCAGCAGGATAAAGCGATAGAAGAGTGCAACAGAAGGATCGAAGAGATAGTGGCCGAGATATATGCCCTTAAAGAAAAGAAGGAATACTTTGAGGTGCAGTTTGAAATGGTCTGCGGAAAGGAAACGGCATAGGAAACAATTATCATTAAGCCTGTGATACTCTATCGTACCGCGGGCTTTTATTATTTTCACCCCGGCTTATTATCAAGTCCATATAAACGGCGGCGCTAAACTTTTCTTTTACTCAGCAAACCTTTTACGAGCAGCCGCGCTATATTCTGCTTCTGCTTCTTATACGGCTTTCCCGACAGTATCAGTTTCTCAACCTTTATGCGGTCAAGCTCGCCTAAAGGAACGTCGTACGGGCTTTCGGAGAGTATTACCATATCCGCGACTTTTCCGGCCTCGAGGCTGCCGCGCTCTTTCTCGTCAAAAGTAGTCCGGTAGCCGTTATACGTCGCCATCTTAAGCGCCTCGGCCACGGTTATCGACTGGCCGGGGCCTAAGCGGTTGCACGCGCCGTGTATCCAGGCTAAAGGGTCGGGTATAGTAACCGGGCTGTCGGAACCAAGCGACAATACGAGGCCGTTGTTTAAAAACGTTTTTATCGGATTGAGCATGCCAGCTCTTCTGCCCAGAATGCTTTCAAGATACCAGCCCGGCTCCAGGGGAAAGTCGACGCAGGCCGTCTGCATGGGCAGCTGGATGCCGTATTCCGCGCATATCTTCAGTCCCTCGGCGGTAGGAAGATACGCGTGTATTATGCCGTGGCGGTGATCGCTTCGAGGGCAGTCGTCCAGCGCGGCTTTAAGCGCCCGCGCGGCCTGGCCAAAAGCCGCGTCGCCAATGGCGTGCATCTCTATCTGCAGCCCCGCCCGGTTGGCTTTTATGCAGAACTCGCTTACCTGCTCATCGCTGTAAAATAAAACGCCCTTATTATCGGTACCTTCATACGGCTCGAGCACAGCCGCGTCCATCGAGCCGAAAGAGCCGTCGAGCGCGGTCGCGAAGCATCCGCCCACCCTCGGCAGTTTGCGCTTAAGCACTTTACCTATGTCCATGGTCTGAAAGAACACTCTTATCTGAAAGCCACTTTTTACACTTCTTGCAATTATCCTTTCCAGGTCGACGTCCATATCCCGCGGGAAGCCGACTCCGCTTACAGTGTCAAATTTGCCTATGCCTTTTTCCGCCATGGCGTCGACGGCTTTTTGCATGTTTTTTACCATGGAGACAGGCGATATCGATTTGGTAGCGAAGTCGCTTATCGCGAAAAAAGCTTCCTGTTTCATCTCGCCGCTTTGCGCATCGAAGCCGCGCAGGGCTTTGATATCGTCGCCAAGCAGATCAATAAGCGCCTGATTGACGACGGAAGCGTGCCCGTCGTACTTAACGATCATTATCGGCTTTGTTGAAGAAACATCGTCCAGTTCAGCCCGCGTTATAAGCCTTTTCTCCTCTACGGAGTGCGCAGACGCACCAAACGCCATGATGAACTTTTGTTTGGAAGCCGCCGCGTATTCCTTCAATATACCCAGCAGCTCGGCGTTGTTTTTTACGTTCCTTATATTTGGGCATGAATTAAATATGGCAAAGCTCGCGAAATGTATGTGCGTATCGGCGAACGAGGGCAGCAGCGCTTTTGAGCCAAGGTCGATCTCATGGGCCGAATACTTATCGGGAAGGGAATCGCCCACGTATACTATCTTTCCCTTGTGTTCAACGAGGTATTTCGCCACCGTGTTTTTACTGTCGCATGTTATTATATTGCCTTTATAGATCTTCATTTGGGTGCCCCTCTCATATCAATATTATTTATATCGTCTGCTAAAACAAGGGCTGCTGTATTACAATCCATTATAGTATAACTTACAAATATATTCAATCATTAGGGGCGCGGGGGCGGCGCTTGTTTTGCTTTATGTTTATCTGATAGAATACAGGTAATATGATTATCGATTTTTTAAAAGCGTGGAAAAGCGCCGTGATATTCACGGGGCTGCAGGCCAGCGGCAAGAGCGCTTTTTATAAAGAATATTTAGCGAGAGCGTACGTAAGGATAAACCTCGACGAGCTGCACACAAGAAACAAGGAGCGGCTCCTTCTGGAGAAGTGCATAGCGGAGGGAAGCTCTTTTGCCGTTGACAACACTAACCCAACGGCTGCCGATAGGGCGAGGTATATTAAGCCCGCGAAAGAGGCGGGCTACAGCGTATTGGGAATATATTTCAGGAGTTCCGTAAAGGAATGTATCGAGCGCAACGAGGCAAGGGAAGGCAAAGCAAGAGTGCCGGCAGTGGCTATAGCCGCGACATCGGCGAAGCTGGAGATACCCCAAAAAGCCGATGGATTTGACAAGCTGTATTACGTGCGTATAGAAGACGGCAGGTTTATCGCGGAGGAATGTAAAAATTAAGCTTTGCATGGCTATAAATTCTGATTCCAATATAGATTTTCATTGTTGACATTATAAGCCAAGTCTCATATAATAGTTAGAGTTCTAACTAATGTGGCTTAATCCTCAAACAAGGAGCAAAGCAATGAAAAAACTGCCCATTATGTCCCGGCTGGGCATAGTGTTCCTTACGTGGAGAAGGCATCTGGAAAGCGGCGTTCGGCCTTACGGCGTTACGCTCAAGCAGCAGTACCTGCTGCGGCGGCTTGCCAAAGGGGAATTGCGCCCGTCGCGGATAGCCGACATGCTCTTCTGCGACCGCCCGACCGCCACGGTGGTTATTGACAACATGAGAAAATACGGCTGGGTAACTTCGGAGACTGACGCAGCGGACGCGAGGCAGCGCATAGTAAGGCTGACAAAAGCGGGGAAGGAAAAGCTAAAAGAGCTGGAAGAGAAGCCCGAAGATGCTTTCGACCCGCTGGCCTGCTTTACGGAAGAAGAGCGGGAGGAATTTGAAAGGCTGCTTAAAAAAATGCAGGAGCATTTTAAAGCCTATGGAATGTATCGATATAAAGGAGAAGAAGAAAATGAATGAAACGCTGAAGACCATACACAGTATGGCAACGAC
>CAZJOS010000040.1:0-14433 GCA_964547655.1 uncultured Christensenellaceae bacterium | reverse complement strand
TTTATGTTTATTTACTATGACATTGAAGCCGGGCTTTACTGCCCGGGGCGCAGGGCACTATAATCCTGATTGTGGCAGGCTTCACGGCAGCGCCTTTAAATACCAATTAACGTATTTCGGGTTGTTTACAAAATCAAAATTGATCATGCACAAAACGTCGTCCACATCGTTTTTTTCCGCAAACTCGGCCGCCTTGAACTTAGGTTTCCCTTTTGTGTTGTAATCGCGAAAATCGATTATATATATGGTCTGGTAATGGGCAACCATGTATGGCGTAAGGGCGTCGGCATACGAATCCTTAAGCATCATCAATGTTCTGCCGTTGTTTGTGTCGGTGGTTATCTTCATGCACGGGTAATCTTCCCCCAGGAACAGGTAATAATAAGTTGCCTTGCCCTCGACGCAGGTATCGAACATCGGCCCTTCCCTGCCGTTTTTAAGCGAGGCGTCGTTATATATCATGACCGCGCATTCGGCCGGAGGAACGAAATATTCTATATAGTCGGGCGACTCTTTGATTATCTTTGCCTTTGCATATTTTTTGACCTGCTGGTAATATCCGCCCAAAAAGTCGGGGTAGATCGCTTCGGGCCGAAACTCGTCAAGCGTCAAAGGGGTAATACCCGCCTTCCCGCAAAACGACAGATAGCCGCAATAGGCGCCTCTTGCCGTCCAATGCAGGTCGGTCCTGAAATAAATGTATTCGCTCTTGCGTGATTCGAGCTGCAAGGTGGGGTCTATCGCTATTATGCCTTCATCCAATTGCCCGTACATATCGGCTATGCCCGCCCTTTCGTCGTTTTCCGGTTTGAAATATTTAGCGTCCGCGTAAAACGGGAAGCTGTTAGGCGGTGTCATTGCCATTATCCTTTTACCGGGAAGCGCCGCCGCAAGCCTGTTTATTCCATCAGCCCAGCTTCCGTAAAGCTCAGGGTCGAGCACGACTTCTTTGAATATTGCCGTATCGGTAAGCAGATAAGTCCCCTTTTGCTCCTTTAGTGCCTCCTGAGGCTTAGGCGCCGGCGCAGGAGTCTCGCCGGTAAGCGGGTTCGGTTCGGTTTCCGCCGCTGTGGAATCAGCGGCCGGCTCCTGCGCCGATTCGGATTCCTCCCAGCCTTCGGGGCTTTCATCCTGCACAATATTATTATCAGCGACGACTATTGAATCTACGCCTCTTACCGGTATCTTATACAGGTAAGACACATACTCGCCCACGTTCATAAGCGGGTCGCGCAGCGGGAAAGTGTCCGCGAAATAATCTTCAAATTCAGTTGTAAATTTTCCGAAGAATATATTTTGAAGGCTTATCTGCGGCATTTTTTTAAGCTCGCGGTTTTCGGCCAGCGACATAGTTGGCGTTGGGAGTATAAGGCGTAGCGCGAGAAACCCAAGCATTAATATAAAATAACTCAATACAAATATTTTGTACCAGGATTCTCTGTAAACCTTTTCTTTCCGCAGCCTCTTAAGCCCAATACGTGTAGTTGAGGTTATATCATCTTTTCGTTTCTTCCTCCGCCCCATGCGTGTCGTCGGGGTTATATCTTCTTTTACTCCGACCGCTTTTTCCATACCTACCTCTTGTTCAATCTTGATCTTAAGCTTCCATTACCAATAAAAAGGCTGCCCCCGTAATTAATAAAGGACGTCTTTTCTTACGGAAGCGCTTTCAGATACCAATCGACATATGTCGGATCGTTGGCTAATTCAAAAGTCATAATCAGCAATATATCGTCGATATCATTATCCTTTACAAATTGCTCCAGGCTGAAATCCGGTTCTCTTTTATAATTGTAATCCCGAAAATCGACCAGATAGATGTCTTGATAATTTGATGTAAGAAACGGCGTAAGCGCGTTCGCATACGAGTCTTTAAACAGTACTATCGATTTTCCGTTTCTTGTGTCTGTTGTTATCTTTATGCTTGGGTAGTCTCCTCCAAGGAATATGTGATAACAATTCCAGTCTTTACTCGGCAGGTCCAGATCGAACATCGGTATATCGATACCGTCTTTCAGCGGAGTTTTCTCGTACATTGTAATACCGCACTTGGCCGCAGGTATATAATAATCGACATGGTCCGGGGATTGCCTTATCAGTTTCGCCTTTGCAGTATTTTTAAGCTGTTTATAATTCGAGCCCAGAAAGTCTCTTTCATATGTGTTCTTCTGCATCACACCCAAAGGCTCGGGCTGTATGCCCGCAGCCTCGCAGAAGGCGATATATCCGTAGTATGCTCCCAGCGCCGTCCAATGGTGGTCGGTGCGAAAATATATATATTCTTCCTTGTGCTCGTTCAGGCGTGAGTACGTATCGGCGGTATATATACCGGAAGCCATCTTGCCGTACATATCTTCTATACCCGCCTTTTGGTCGTTTTCTGATTTAAAATATTTTGAATCCGCATAGAAAGGATAGCTGTTGGGCGGGGACATTACAATTATTTTCTTGCCGGGAAGTGCCTTAGCAAGCCTGCCGATCCCCTCCGCCCATTTTGTATACTCCTCCGGGTTTAATATGATTTCCTTATAAATAGCGGTATCGGTAAGCAGGTATGTGCCCTTATCCTTCATATCCTTAATATCCTGCTCAGGGCGGGGCGTCGGCTCGCCGGTATACGGGTTTACAGCCTCTTCTGAAGGAGCGGAAGGCGGAACGGCCTCCGCCGGGTCTTGCCCGTTCTCTGCGCCGTCTTCTCCGTACATATCCGTTCCCTGCATAATGTTATCGCCGATAACCACTATGGAATCGACTCCGCTTACCGGTATTTTAAACAGATACGATACATAATCGCCCGCTTTTATAAACTGATTGCGCAGCGGGAACGTATCCGCGAAATAATCTTCAAATTCAGTTGTAAATTTGCCGAAGAATATATTTTGAAGGCTAATCTGCGGCATTTTCTTAAGTTCACGGTTTTCGGCCAGAGATATAGTTGGTGTTGGGAGTATAAGGCGCAGCGCGAGAAACCCGAGCATTAAAATAAAATAACTCAATACAAACATTTTGAACCAGGATTCTCTATAAGCCTTTTCTTTTCGCAGCCTCTTAAGCCCTATGCGTGTAGTTGAGGTGATATTTTCTTTTTGTGTCCTCCTCCGCCCAATGCTGGTCTCCGGCATCATATATTCATTTACTCTTACTTCTTTATCCATAAGGCCTCTTATTTTCACCCCTTTCAAAACCTGAAATATATAAACGGGTTATAAGTCTGCCCGACAAGAGCCTGAGTACACAAAAATAATATCCCGAAAGTATACACATATGAAAGCGGGAGCCTTACTTTCTCCTTTATCCCCTTAAACAGGTTTGCAAACGCAGGCGTACTGCTCACTACGGCTATTACTATCAAAGGCATGTTTTCGAGCCATAGCGAGGCCGTATTTACTCCGGCAAACCCTGATCCCGTGCCGTCAAACAGCGCTTTAATAAATTCAAACATCCGCGAAGTATCGGTGAAATAGAACAGCACCCATCCCATCAGCACCACCGGCAGCGTATATACGGCGCCCATAAAAGCATTAAGCTTTTTGGGGAGCTTGAACAGTATAAACTTCTCGATCACCAGAAAAATAAAGTAGTAGAGCCCCCAAAGCACAAAGTTCCACGACGCCCCGTGCCAAAGGCCGGTAAGGCCCCATACTATAAACAGGTTTAATACCTGGTGCCTCTTGTTGCCCCCAAGCGGTATATACACGTAATCCCTGAAAAACGTACTCAGCGAAATATGCCAGCGCCGCCAAAACTCTGTTATGCTCCCCGATATATATGGGTGCTTAAAGTTCTCCATGAAGTCGAAGCCGAACATCTTGCCGAGGCCTATAGCCATATCCGAATAGCCCGAAAAGTCAAAATATATCTGGAAGGCGTACATGAGTATGCCCAGCAGGGCGTCTCCGGCGGGCAGGGCGGCAAGATTTCCTTCAAGTATCCCCGGTATCTCCTTAGTCCCCACGGCTATCAGGCCCGCGGCGTTAGCTATGAGCACCTTTTTAGCAAGACCGCATGTAAAACGGATAATCCCCTCCGCCATCTTTTCAAATGTGACCGTGCGCGATGTTATCTGCCCCTCAATGTCAGAATAACGCACTATCGGCCCGGCGATAAGCTGCGGGAATAAAGATACGTACATAAGAAGGTTAAAGTACGATTTTTGAACTTTAACATTGCCTCTGTACAGATCTATCGTGTAGGTGAGCGTCTGGAACGTATAAAAGCTGATGCCTATAGGCAGGCCGATATTTATAGCGTCAATATTTGTTCCGATAAGAAACCCTATATTGCCAAGAAAAAAATTGAGGTATTTGAACGCCCCGAGAAGGCTCAGCGTGATTACCGCGCAAAAGATAACCGCGGCCTTTGCCTTAGCGGTACCCCTGTATGCGTCTATCGCCCTTCCGCATAAATAATTTACCATCGCGGTAAAAAGCATCAGTATTACCCAGAAAGGCTCTCCCCACGCGTAAAAGAGCACCGACATGAACATAAGTACAAGGTTTTTCATCCTGAGACTCTTAAACATGTAATAAAGCAGGAAGGTGGCAGGCAGGAAAACATATAAAAACAGCAGCGATGAAAAGACCATATCGACCCCTAACAATAATATAAACAATACAAGCCGTTTTGTATCACCCGAATTTTCCGGATTTACAGTTAATATATATTTAACTCAATATTACATCGGCTTAATATATAAAGCAATAAGTATTAAGACTGCAAAAACCTTATCTCAAAGCGAACATAACATGTTATGAGCCGTAGAATCTTAAATATTCTTCGAGATGCGTTTTCCAGTAACTATTGCTGTGGCCGCCGGAAAACGCATGGTAATCGACCTGCGCTTCTCTCGATACAAGGATGTCATACAGTATCTTCGTACCCGTGTAAAACCCGTATGAATCCCTCGTTCCGCAGTCCAGCCATACCTTTATGCCTGAGAGATCCGCGCTTTCGGCCTCGATCAGAGGGTCCCGCTCTTCCCGCAGTTTTTCGGATGGATAAAGGAATGCTGTCACACCGGTGGCCTTCGCCGGGGCTGCCGTATATATCCACAGCGCGGGGCTGTGTCCTCCCGCCTTGCTGAAAAGCCCGGTATGTGAAAAACAAAGGTGGAGCGCCGCATAACCGCCCATTGACAACCCGCCTATATACCGCCCCTCGCGGTTCGCAACAGTACTGTAATTTGAATCTATATAGGGGATCAATTCTTCAATAAAATAATCTTCATAACGCCCGTAATTGGGTTTAAACCTCGTGGATATCCCTGCAGCCGAAGTTTCTGATATAGACGAATTTATACAATAACTATTCTCAATATCGGGAGTGACTATGATAAAAGGCTTGATGGCGCCGCTTGAAAATAGATGGTACGCTGAATCTACGAGATCCATCTTTTTCTCCCAATCGTTTTCGTTGCCCTTGTATCCGTGGAGGAAGTATAATACCGGATATCTTTTTGCCGTATCATAACCGGGGGGAAGATACACGTTTACATTCATATCCTTATTTAAACACGAGCTTTTTATAGCGATCCTCAGGATATGAATCTGAGACGTATTTTGCGGCATGCTTGAAACGGATATTGTTTCGATTGGAGCTGCGGATATTTCCGGCATATCTGAAACGGAAGAGGCGGCTTCAGCCGAAACAGCTGCCCTCGGAGGGGCGATCGTCTCGATTTTTTCAGTAGCTTCCGGTACGCTGCCGAGAGCCGCATCGGCTTTATATCCTGAGTACGGTAACGTAAAAATCGCGATCAGAATCAATACAAAAACCGCTGCCGTCTTTTTTACCATATATTATCCTCCAGTGCTGCCCATATATTAACACATATTCAACCCGATTAACAATAATATAGAAATACACACAAAGTACAAAAAACTCTTGACGTATTACTGTTTAGGTGCTAAACTGAATACCATTATGAATGATACCGGTGCGATCATTAAAGATATGCGGGTGCAGGTAACTCGTTTTGTAAACCTGTTCAACAAAGTTGAAAGCATGCCGTTCGAAGTTGGAAACGGCAATCTGCTCTTTCCTTCCGAGATGCATACTATCGAAGCTTTGGGATGCAGCAAAGGAAAAACGGTCACGGAACTATGCGTTTTGTTCGGCATCACAAAAGGAGCGGTATCGCAGACTATAAGCAAACTCGTTTCCAAAGGTTATGTGAAAAAAACAAGGAACGCGGATTATCCCAAAGAGGTGGATATAAGCCTCACTCTAAGCGGCGAGGCCGTATTCGAAAAGCACCGGAAATTTCACGAATCGATGGATCAGGAACTTGAAATTTTTTTGAGCGCTTACCCTTCGGAAAAAATAGACGAGTTACGGCAGATCTTCGTATTGATGAGCGCTTACGCCGAGAAGTTTATAAATATGAAAAATAAAAACCTGTAATTTTTTTATACTATGGTTTAGCTACTAAACCAATAAAGGAGTGTCGAGCAATGAAGGGGATCGAGCAAATAAGGGGAAAGCTTCAAGACGAAAGAAGCACAGAAGTGATGTTTTTGTCTCACTGCCTTCTGAATACAAACACAAGATATTTCGGAGGAGCTTGGAGGCGCGGGTCGGTAAACGAGATAATCGAAGGCGCTATGAAGCAAGGCGTCGGTATCGTCCAGATCGAGTGCCCCGAAAAGCGGGCATGGGGAGGCGTGCTTAAAAAATATATGTGGATGCCTTTCGATTCAAAACACCCGTTTTTCTTCCGGTTGCTCTATCCCCTGTTTATACGTTATACCCGCCTTGTATACAGGCGTGTCGCGGCGTCGCTCGTAAAAGACATACGGGGCTATATAAGATCGGGGTTTGCGGTCAAAGGCGTGGCAGGCGTCGACGGCTCCCCTTCATGCGGGGTAGATACGAGGCTTGCCATGAACAGATGCTTCGAGTTTATGCTGGAGAGCAAAACGGAGTGCCTTAAAAGAGATGCGTTCAACAGGGATCTGTATGCAATGTGTTCCGAAGCGGGAAGCGGCATATTCATAGAAGAATTAAAAAAGCAGCTTGATAAAAAAGCCCTGCGTATTCCAATATACGCGCACAGCCTTACGGCGGAAATGCGGGGAGAGTCAAGCGCTATATGGAGGAATGAAAATGGAGTTTAAATTTACGGCAGGTACTTATAAGTTTCACAACGAGCCCAACTTCAATTACCAGATGAACAGGTGGATGGCGTTTGGCAATATTCCAAAGGAAGATATCGCGGGCGTAGCCCGGAATATCAAAACGCTCGGCGACTGGAAACGGGAATTTCTCCTGTTGGCCGACAAGTATAATTCAACGGGCGAAAAGCTCCGGGAAGCTTGCGCCTGCAGAGCGGCCGATTTTTTCATGCCCTGCGACGACCCTGAAAAGCCCGAGCTGTACGACAAGCTCGCCGGCCTGTTCAGGGAATGTTATAAGGAATACTTTGATAATAAAGTTATCGAAGAATACAGGGTCCGGTATGAAAGCTCTTCTATTCCCGTATGGCGCGTTAAGCATAATAACGGCGTATCAAAAGGAGCCGTTGTAATGACCGGAGGGTTCGACTGCTATAAAGAAGAGCTTATACCCGCAATATTGTTTTTCGCGGATAAAGGTTTTAACACATATTATTTCGAAGGGCCGGGGCAGGGCGAAGCCTTACTGAAGTCGAAGCTGCCGATGACGCATGAATGGGAGAGGCCGGTCAAAGCCGTGCTCGATCGTTTCGGTCTCGAAGACGTTACGCTTATTGGCCTGTCTCTGGGAGGGTATCTCGCGCCCAGGGCGGCGGTATACGACAGCAGAATAAAGCGCGTTATAGCGTGGGGCGCCATGTACGATTTTTACAGGGTAGTCTCCACAAGGCGCGGCGTTGTTCTTGCCGCGTTTATCGATGTGTTTATGGCGTTAAGGCTGGCGCCGGTCATAAATCTATGTGTTAAATTCATGATGAAGGTGGACGCTTATATATTCTGGGGCGTCGATCATGGGATGCATGTTATGGGAGTATCGACTCCATACAGATATTTTAGAGCGCTTAAGAAGTTTTCCATGAGAAAAATATCTCCTAAGGTAACACAGGACTTTTTCCTGCTAGCGGGGGCGGAAGACCATTTCTGCGAGCTCAAAACATATCATAAGCAGGCGAAAAAACTTGTTAACGCAAGGTCCTTTACCGGCAGGATATTTACAAGTGCGGAGCATGCGGAAAACCATTGCCAGTTCGGGAACCTTAAGCTCGCGCTTATGACTATGGCCGGCTGGATAGAATCGATGATAAAAAGTGAGAAAGTCAGGTAGGGTTAAACAGGGAACCGAATCGGTCCCCCGTTTATCATATCGTTTGTTGTTTTATCATATTGTCGTTATCCAGCCGAATTCATCCTTTTCTTTGCCGTACTGTATGCCCGTAAGCTTATCGTACAGCTTTGAGGTGAGCGGCCCCATCTTTCCGCCGGCTACCGTGATCTTTTTGCCTTCCCAATTCATTCCGCCCACCGGGCTTACCACGGCGGCTGTCCCCGTTCCGAAGACTTCTTCGAGCCCGCCGCTCTCGGCTTCCTTATATATATCGGCTATCGCTATTTTTTCTTCCCTTACGTTAACGCCGAACATATCCCTTGCGAGCTTGATCACTGAATCTCTCGTTATGCCCGGAAGTATGCTGCCCGCAAGCGGCGCGGTATAGAGTTCCCCGCGTATCTTGAAGAATATATTCATCGAGCCCACTTCTTCTACATATTTACGCTCCACTCCGTCGAGCCAGAGCACCTGGTCATAACCTTTATCGTGCGCTGCCTTGGCCGCGAGCAGGCTTGCGGCATAGTTTCCGCCCGTCTTCGCGAACCCCGTACCGCCCACTACGGCGCGGACGTATTCGTCTTCAACGTATATGTCTACAGGCGCGAGCCCAGACGAATAGTATGCTCCTACCGGCGACAATATTATATAGTAGAGATACTGGTCTCCCGTTTTTACGCCGAGATACGGGTCGACGGCTATTATGGTGGGGCGAATATAAAGCGACGTACCTTCCGTTTTGGGCACCCAGCCCCTGTCTGTCCTTACAAGCTCTTTTAAGCACTCGAGCGCAAACTCTTCGTCTATGTCGGGGATGCACATCCTTCTGGCGGATACGTTGATGCGCGCAATGTTGTCCCACGGCCTGAAAAGATTGACTCCTTTGCCGGTATGGTATGCTTTGAGGCCGTCGAATATAGTCTGACTGTAATGAAGCACGCTGCACGCGGGAGAAAGTGAAAAGTTTTCAAACGGACGTATCTGGGCATTAAACCAGCCTTTTCCCGTCTCGTACTGCATTGTGAACATATGGTCGGTAAACACTCTGCCAAAAACAAGCTCGCTGTCCTTTGGTTTCGGTTTCAACGACTGCGCCTTTATGATCTGTAGATCCATAACAGCCCCTCCCTTTCAAAATTACAAAAACTATAGTGCAACAATTGTATACCCCAGCGTATCCATAGTCAATATTTTACCTTAAAAAGCCTTTTGTTTTCACCTGCCGCCAATACGCGGGCTTTCTGTCTTTATGGGGTGAAGCTGCCCTGTTTTATGTTTGATCTTAAAATCTATAAAGGCGCATATCATATATTTGCAAATCATATGTTAATTGATATAATAGCATGGCAGCTAAGGCGGCGGCGTAATTGCATACATGATTACTTATGAAAGGAAGTCGCTATGGATATATTAGAATCTATAGTACTCGGAATAGTACAGGGACTGACTGAGTTCCTGCCCGTATCGAGCAGCGGGCATCTCGTACTGCTTCAAAAATTATTCGGGCTTTCCGGCCCCGAGGGCGCAGGAGGCTCCTGGCTCATTTTTTTCGATACCATGCTTCACTTGGGGACTCTTATCGCAGTTGTAATAGTTATGCGCAGGGAAATAATCGACCTGTTCAAAAAGCCGTTCCATACTCTTTGGTATCTCGTCATAGCCACCATACCGGCCGTTATATTCGCATTGATTTTCAAAGACTTTATTGACGAGACCTTCGGCGGCGAATATCTCGGCTACGCGTTTTTGCTTACCGCGTTGATACTCTGGCTGTCGGAAGTCATTGCGAAAAGTCTTGCCAAAAGGCGCGAACTCAAATCGGGCGCGGCGCTTACTATGGGCGTAATGCAGGTAGTAGGGCTTTTCCCCGGAGTATCGAGGTCGGGCTCGACTATCGCCGGCGGCCTCGCTTACGGGCTTGACCGCGAAAAAGCCGCGAAGTTTTCGTTCCTAATGTCTATACCCGCTATTATAGGAGCGAATATGTTTAAAGGCCTCGATCTTTTAAAGACCGGCGTAGACGTGCAGTGGGCGCCCGCCATTATTGGTATGGTCTGCGCGGCAATCGCCGGGTATATCGCGATAAAGTTCATGTTGTCCCTCATACAGCGAAAGAGGCTTTACGGTTTTGCGGTATACGCCGCTCTTTTAGGCGTATTTGTTTTGCTTAACCAGTTTGGTGTTATTAACTTGATGTAAACGGATTATGTTATTATATTTCGTTCCGTATAATCTTCTGCTTAAAAGCACAAAGACTACGGAAAAATAATATTGATATATCGACATAAATTATTTCGGAATAACGCAGGAGCAATGATTATGCTTGATTTTTCTTTTGAGCCATACAAACAGGAAATGCTGGACACATTAAAGAAGTTTATCGCGATAGAAAGCGTTCGCAGCGAGAGCCAGCCGAATATGCCTTACGGCAAGGGAATATTCGACGCGCTTATGTTCGTCCAGAGCACGGCCGAAAGAATGGATTTTGAATGCGTCAATATGTTTGGGCAGATGGCATACGTCGATTACGGTTTCGGCGACGAAACGCTCGGTGTGCTTATGCACGTCGACGTAGTGCCTGCGGGCGACGGCTGGACTCTGCCTCCGTTTGAGGCTACCGAAAAAGACGGCAAGCTTTACGGCCGCGGCGCCATAGACAACAAAGGCCCCGGAATTGCCGCGCTTTACGCGCTTAAAGCAATAAAAGACAACTGCGTTTCACTTAATAAAAAAGTAAGGCTGCTGTTTGGCACCGACGAAGAAACGACGTGGCAGGACATGGACTTTTACAAGAGCCACGGCGGGGAAACTCCCGACATAGCGTTTTCCCCCGACGGGGAATACCCCATAATCAACATGGAAAAAGGCGCTCTGCACTTCGAGTTCATTAAAGAGTACGGGCCCGCCGAAGCAGGCGGCGTAAAGGTCGTAAGCTTTGAGTCGGGAACCAAACCCAACGTCGTGCCCAATAAGGCCGAGTGCGTACTGGCAGCTTCGTATGAAACGATAAAGAAGAGCGTTGAAAACTACAAATGCCCTATAGGCGCCTCATATGAGTGCGAAGAGCTGCCGGACGGAAATGTGCATATAAAAGTCGAAGGCAAAAGCGCCCACGGCTCAAAGCCCTGGATGGGCGTAAACGCGGCGGCGTCGCTTATACGGTATCTCAGTACGCTTGATCTCGCCCAAGGCGGCGTGGAGGATGCGCTCAATATACTTGCTGAAAAAATAGGGTTGAATTATTACGGCGAAGGTTTGGGCCTTCAGGTGTCCGACAATTCGGGGGAACTAACGCTGAGCATAGGCTGCGTTTTTATAAAGGGCGGTCATTTCAACGCAAAGATGGATATAAGGTATCCTATTTCTTACACGCTTGAGTTTGTAGACGAACAACTCGCGAAGCACTTTAATATGTTCAGGATAAGCCATATCCACGCGCTGCCCACGCATTACGTGCCCGAAGACAGCCCTCTTGTTTCCACGCTGAAAGAAGCTTACGAGGAGATGACCGGTGAAAAGGCTTACTGCATATCCATAGGCGGAGCAACATACGCGCGCGCCTTTGAAAACGCAGTCACGTTCGGCCCGCTTTTTCCCGACAAGCCTAACGTTGAGCACGGCCCTGACGAGTATATCGAGATAGATGCATTTTACAAAAACGCGGAGATAATAGCGGACGCCATTATCAAACTCTGCTCGCTTTAACGATGAAATTCTGGGGCAAGCTGAAAACAGAAGACAGGATATTAAAAGATATATTAGTAAGCGCCGACGGCCTTAAAGCAGCCGTTGCAGCAATATGCGATGAATTCGACCTTTCGAAGCCTATTATACTCGATAAACACTTAAACGAGACAGCCTCTTTTTGCAGGACTGTTTTTTATCCCGACGATTTTGTGGAAAGCGTCTTTTTCGATTCATTTGAGATTGAAAAAATTGCTACTAAGAAAAAATAATAACTCCTTTGATTATTGCGGATAATAACCATCGAAAGGAGTTGATTTTTTTGAATATACTGGCATGGATACTCGTAATAATAGGCGCAATCAACTGGGGCCTGGTCGGATTTTTCGATTGGAATCTTGTTAATGCCATATTCGGTACGACAAATCATGACCCATCAGTGGTTTCAAGAATCATCTATGCTGTAGTCGGCCTCGCGGGGCTGTGGAGCATAATGCTGTTTTCGAGGATCAGGGACAGAGACAGGGATAAATAAGCTTAAGGTCATATCGTGCGAATACCTACCCTTACTATATAAGGGGATCTCCGGTATCCAAAGGGTCCCCTTTATATTTGCTAACCTATCTTGGAATATCAAAAAAAGAACTGTCCGATGCGGCAGCTCTTTCGTTTTATTTGGTATTTCAGCCTCCGGCATAGCCGGTGCCTACTATGATATATAATACCAGGAATAACGCTATCATTCCCGCAGCAAGCAGCTTCTTCATCCGGCATCACCTCCGCTTCATAATCTGTATATATGATAAGGCTTATTTTTCTGAAATAAACAGTCAAATACGTTACTTAATACTAGATTCATACAACGGTAGCTTACTTAACCGATGCTTAATAAGTGTATTTAATTAGTAATCAAACTGCTGCGTTGCATAGCCCGGCTTCTCGGGGTATAATCTGTTTAAGCTTTTTACAGGGGGAATTCCGTTTGATAAGCAAATACGAGGTGCTGGATACCATAAAGATGATAGACACCGAAAACCTTGACGTTCGCACTATAACCATGGGTATTTCTATACGCGATTGCATATCCTCAAACGCCAAAAGCTGCTGCGACAAGATAAGAAGAAAGATCTGCGAGAAAGCGAAAGACCTCGTTAAAGTAGGCGATGATATCGAGCGCGAGTTCGGCGTGCCGATAGTTAACAAGCGTATCTCCGTAACGCCTATCGCCGAGATAGCGGCGAGCAGCGGTGAAAAAGATTACACGATGTTTGCAAGGGCGCTCGAAGACGCTGCTTCGAGTACCGGCGTCAATTTTATCGGCGGTTTCGGAGCGCTCGTGCATAAAGGCGAAACGAAAAGCGATACGGTCTTGCTCGACTCGCTGGCCTGCGCGCTTTCTTCCACGCAGCGCGTATGCGGGTTCGTAAACGTCGCCAGCACCCGCAGCGGCATTAACATGGATGCGGTCGCAAAAATAGGCGAAATAATAAAAGAAACGGCGATGCTGACAAAGCGCGACGGAGGCATAGGCTGCGCAAAGCTCGTAGTGTTCGCAAACGCCGTCGAAGACAACCCGTTTATGGCGGGCGCTTTCTGCGGCTCGGGCGAGCCCGAGTGCGCTATAAACGTGGGCGTCTCCGGGCCGGGCGTTGTAAAAGCGGCGCTTGAAAAAGTGAGGGGAGCAAGCTTCGACGTGGTTGCGGAAACAATCAAGAAAACGGCGTTTTCAGTGACGCGCGTAGGACAGCTCGTCGCAAAGGAAGCTTCCGAGCGCCTGGGCGTTAGTTTTGGTATCGTAGACCTGTCGCTCGCACCCACCCCGGCCGTAGGCGATAGCGTAGCGCGTATACTCGAAGAGATAGGCGTAGATATTTGCGGCCTGCACGGAACTACTGCCGCTCTCGCGCTGCTAAACGACGCGGTAAAAAAGGGCGGAGTAATGGCCTCCTCCCATGTCGGCGGGCTTTCGGGCGCGTTCATCCCTGTCAGCGAAGACGAGGGAATGATAAGCGCCGTGCAAAATGGCGCGCTGTCGCTCGACAAGCTCGAAGCGATGACGTGCGTTTGCTCGGTTGGCCTCGACATGGTCGCTGTCCCAGGCGACACTCCCGCAAGTGTTATTTCGGCCATAATCGCGGACGAAGCCGCGATAGGCGTAATAAACGGCAAGACGACGGGCGTACGCATAATACCCGTTCCCGGAGCTGCGAGGGGCGACTGCGTGGAATACGGCGGGCTTTTGGGCAAAGCGGTCGTGATGGACGCGGGGCGCAGCGGATGCGAGCGCCTCATTGCCCGGGGCGGCAGGATACCCGCGCCTTTGCAGGGCATCCGAAACTGATTCCTTTCAAATATTAATATCGGTCGGCTGTCTCATTGACAAAGCACTGCGCAGCCGTTACAATAGATTTTGCGTTTTTAGAACCTGACTTGACCGCTTAATCCGTTTTTTCATGTACTCGAACGGTCAAA
>CAZJOS010000039.1:5361-14899 GCA_964547655.1 uncultured Christensenellaceae bacterium | reverse complement strand
CGCTTCGCTCGGCTCCGCCAACCCCTTCCGCTGCCGCGGCTATTACTACGACCTGCCTTAACCCTCCGGCTTATGGTTGTGCACCTGCCTGCAGTATTCCGAATAGTTAACTCCGGTGTATTTTTTAAAGCAGCGCCCGAAGTAATTGGGGTCGGGTATGCCCACCTCGGTGGCGGCCGCAAACATCTTTTCGTTTTTCTTGGCGAGCGTTATGGCCTTTTTCATGCGGCACGCCGTAAGGTGCTCTATAAACGAGCTGCCTGTCTCCGCCTTAAAGCGCCGGCTTAAGTAGCTCGCGTTGAATCCGAACGTCTGCGCAGTCGAAGTCAGGTTTATGCTTGAGTCGGTATAATTCTCTTCCACGTACTTCTCTATGCGCTTTATCATGGTGGGCTCTATCTCGAGATATTCTTCGCTTTCGTTTTCTATGGTCCTCAGAGACTGCCTTACTTCCTTGAGTTTATCGTATATCTCAGAGCGCACTATGGGCTTTAATATATAGCCGCATATAGGCATGCCTATGCACTGCCGCGCGTACTCGAATTCGTCGAAAGCCGTGAGTATTATTATCTTTAAGTCGGGGTAGCGTTTTATGGCGATCTTCGAAAACTCTATGCCGCCCATGAACGGCATGCTTATATCCACGAATGCCACGTGCGGCAGCACCTCGTCTATCATGTTAATGGCCTCAATGCCGCTGCCCGCTTCGCCCGCCACTTCCATGTCGAGCGATTTCCAGTCGATAGAATCCTTAAGCAGCAGCCTTGCGGGCTCTTCGTCGTCTATCAGCATTACCCTGAACATATCCGCCCTCCTTACTCCTGTTTAGGAAAAATCAGTTCTATCTCCGTATATTCCCCCGGCACGCTTTTTATGGCTGCGACGTCGCGGCGGTTGCAGTAATACCGTACGCGCTCTATCGTGCCTTTAAGGCCGAACCCCAGGGTGTCTTCGCCGCCGTCTCCCGACAGTATCTGGTCTATTTGCTCCTGCGCCATACCGACTCCGGTGTCGTATACAGATATGTGAACCGAGCCGTCCTTCTCGAAGGCGCTTACGCGTATTACGCCCTTTTCACCCTTCAGCCGCACGCCGTGGTAAAGGCTGTTTTCCACGAGGGGCTGCAAAACGAGCTTGGGCACCATCGTATCCATAACGTTATCGTCAAGTACGTACTCGTCGTCAAACGCGTCGCCGTATCGGAGCTTCTGAAGCGAAAGGTAGTCTTTCACTATCAGTATCTCATTGCGCAAGGGGATATCCCTGCTGCCCTTGCTCAAAAAATTGCGGTAAAAGCTGCCCAGCGTTTCAAGGGCGTCGTGCAGCTTGGGCGCGTTGCTCTGCAAAGCCATATAGCTTATCGTCTCGAGCGAGTTATACAGGAAGTGCGGCTTTATCTGTTCCTGAAGAGTCCGCATCTCCGCTTTCTGCAGGCTCTTTTCTTTTTCTATGAGTTCGGTTATGAGCCTGTTGATATGCGCTATCATGTTGTTGTAGCTGTCCGCGAGCCTGCGTATCTCGTTGTGGGGCAGCGTAAGCCGTATCTCGTGCAGCATGCCGTTCGATTTTGTGTTGTCTATAGCTTCGGTCAGCATGTCTATTGGCTTGGCTATGTTCATCGTCACAAAGGCGCCGCTGCCGAAAACCGAGAGCACCACCGCCGCAATAAGTATTATGGCTATCCAAGCGGCCTCCCACGAACCGAACCCCGTTATGACAACGTTGCTTACGCTGAGCTGCACTATAGGGAGGCTGCCGGTGCTGTACGCCGAAAGTATCTGTTTTTTAGTGCCGTCCATAAGCTCCTTCGACACGAAGCCCTTGCCTATATAATCACTGCTGAAAGAAGATTCGATGTCTGTGTCGCCCCAGAGCACGTTTCCTTCCGTATCAAAAAAACATAACTGCCGGCCGCTTCCTCCTATATCTTTGGTAGCAGTATCGAGAACGCCAGTCGACAGGTTTATCACCATGACGCCCTCGGGTTTGAGCGTATCAATGTCGTAGATATATCGGGCTATCGTTATCGCCGGCGCCCCGCTTCTCCTCTTGAAAGCGCCGCCGCCGTTTATCGAGATCACGGCAGACCCTTTGGCGTCTTCCAGCGGTTTATACCACTCGGGCGACGCCATGAGGCCCATGTCTACCAGCGTTATTCCGCCGCCTGTGTTTATATATTGCCTGTCGAGCCTGAATATGTATACGGTATCCACGTGGTTGTATATGTGCGTAACGCCGATGATGCCGTCTCTCACTTTCGTCGCGTTATAGACTATGTTGCTGCCCGAACCGCGAAGGAAATCGACTACGTCCCTGTTGAGCATGATAAGCCGCGACATCTCAGTATAACGGGAGAGTATGGACGATATGTTTTTGCTGATGCCTGTCATTGCTATCCTGCTGCTCGATACTTCGTTATCTACAGCCGCCCTGAATACCGTTACGGTGTACGAGGCAACCAGTACGATGCAGAAGATGGAAAGCACAACAAGAAAAAAACGCCACGTTTTTCGCTTAAGCGAATGCGGATAGTGTTTTGATTTCACCTTTCCGGTTTTGTCCATCGTACCACCCTGCGATAAAGCAAAGAGAGATTTCTTCTTTATTATACCAAGGCCCGCCGCTTATGTAAAACAAAAGGCGCGGCCAATTGTTTACGTCCCAAGCTGGGCAGCCATAGCCTCCGTAAACTCGCTGGGAGTTATACTGCCGAGGTAGAGCTGCTGGAGCTTATCGAGATACACGCCCGAGTCTTCAGCCTGCATAAGCGTGTCAAACCAGAGAGTCAGCGACGTCGCGTTTTGCACGAGGCCAGCTATTTTCCGGGTAAGCGGCTTTACAGTGCTCGCGTCGTAATCCACGTTCCACGCGGCTATCCCGCTGCCGGAAAGGTACGCGTATTTCGAGATGTTTCTCGATATCTCGAACATAGCCATGGCGGCTTCGTCAGGGTGCTTAGCGGATGCCGATACCATCAGCGAGTCAGACGGGCCGCCCATAAAATCGGTTGCGGACGCGTTTGCACTGTTGACTACCGGTACGGGCACGCAGTCGAAATTATCGGGTATTCGCGATTTCAGATAGAAATCGCTCACCATCCAGCTGCCGGTTATATACATTGGCACTTTTCCGTCATAAAAGAACTGCGTTGCTTCGTCGTTAGTGAGCATAAGGGCGTTTTCGTTGAAAGCTCCCATATTTACAAGCTCCGCGAAATGTGTCGAAGCTATTAAAAAGTCCTGCGAATCGTAGCTTAGAGCGCCGTCCTTGGTAAGAACGCTCTTTACGGCGGCAGGGCCCGCCGATTTCAGGGTAAGCTGGTCGTTGACCATCGAGAGGTTCCAGATATCCCTTGCGCTTATGCCGATAGGCGTTATACCGTTGTTTACGAAAGTCTGGCATATCGATTTAAGCTCGTCGAACGTGGCGGGCGGCTTAAGATTATACCAGTCAAACATCACCTTGTTGTAGAACAGCATGGAAACGTTCATGGTATACACCGCCCCGTATTTCTTCCCGTCATAAGTCAGGTTTGTGAGCATTATCTCAGACAGCGCGTCTTTGTAGTTTTGATAAGCGTCGTCGACGCACAGCACGCGCCCCGCCTCGACAAAGGGCTGCGAAAAACCGCCGCCCCAGGTAAAGAAGATGTCGGGCAGCTCGTTTGCGGCCACCGCTGATTTGAGCTTTATCTTGTAGGTCTCGTTTTCAAACGTTTCGAAGTCGATCTTAATGCCCGGGTGGGCGGCTTCAAAATCCGCTATAGCGTTGAGATACGGCTGATGATAGTTGTCGCTTTCGGTGGCGATGCTCCACAGCGTAAGAGTAATCTGCTCCGAACCGTCCTGCGTTTCCTGCGCAGAGCAGGAAACGCCCGAAACGGCCGTGAGAACGGCCAGAAGCAGGGCAATCATTTTCTTCATAGCGTATCCCCTTCCAAAAGCGCGCGGGCGTCGGGCTTCAGAGCAGGCGCCGCATCATATCTCTATGCTCTCGCATTCGCACCCTGAAAGCTCTGCGCTCAATCGGTCGGGCTGGCAGACCCCGGCGTAAAGCGTAAAGCTTGCGCTGTCAATAAAACGAGCGCCCTTATCGTCCACAACTTCGAATGCAGTCTGCGGCAGTACCGTAAGCACTTCTTTTTCTTCGCCTATCTTCAGGCTAACCCGCGCAAAACCGCACAGGCTGTGGTTGGGCACGGCCCACTTCGATTCGTTGTCGCGTATGTAAAACTGCACCACCTCGTCGGTATCGAAGTTGCCGGTGTTCCTTATTTTAACCGAAGCGGTGTGGCTTATGTTATCGTATTTGAGCCCGCTTAATTCCGCTTTCGAGTACGTAAGCCCGAACCCGAACGGGTAAAGCACGTTGTTTTTAGCGTACCGGTAAGTCCTGTTTTCCATCGAATAATCTTCGAACGGGGGCAGAAGGTCCGCGGTCTCGCAGAACGTTACCGGGAGCTTGCCGGAGGGGGAGACCTTACCGAACAGTATAGCGGCAAGCGCTTTTCCTCCCAAAGCGCCGGGATACCACGCTTCAATAATAGCGTCCGGATCGGCTTCCGGGTTTATCGGGCTGCCGGACGCGACGACTATTACGGTGGGCTTCCCGGCTTCGAGCACTTTCTCTATGAGAAGCTTCTGGCTGTCGGGCAGGGAAAGGGTCGTTTTATCGCCCGCCGCGAACGCGTTGCCCGTATCGCCCTCTTCGCCCTCTATTGTGGCGTCGAGCCCCACGCAGAGCACCACAACGTCGGAATGCAGCGCGACTGTGACCGCTTCGGATATGCCGTCGCCTGGTTTACTGAGCGGCTGCAGCCTGTCTTTGAAGAGATGGCACCCCTGCGCGTAATATACCCTGCCCGGGAAAGCCTCTTTTATCCCGCTGAGGAAAGTGACATACTCGTCGGAAGTGCCGTAATAGTTGCCGCGCAGCGCGTCTATGCTGGCAGCGCCCGGCCCTATTACCCCAATCGATTTTATCTTCGACTTATCGAGCGGAAGCAACCCGTTGTTCTTCAGCAGCACCATCGACTTCTCTGCGCATTCGAGCGACAGCGCTTTGTGCCCGGCGCAGCCAACAACGTCGTACTTTATATCATCGTAAGGCTCTATATCGTCGAACATGCCGAGGCGCGCTCTCGTCCTCATTACGCGCACCGCCGCTTCTGTGAGGTCGTCTTCGGTAATGAGCCCTTCGCCCAGAGCTGTGAGCAGATTTAAGTATACCGTGCCGCAGTTTAAGTCGCAGCCGGTTTTCAATGCCAGAGCCGCCGATTCCGACGCGGTGGACGTTACCATGTGGTTGGTGTGGAAATCGCATATTGCCCAGCAGTCCGACATGAAATGCCCGTCGAAGCCCCAATCGGCCAGCTTTTTCATAAGGTATTGGCTCGCGCAGGCGGGTTCCCCGTTAATGCGGTTATACGCGCCCATCACTATCTCGACTTTGGCTTCCTCCACGAGCGCCTTAAAAGCCGGCAGGTATGTTTCGTTAATGTCCTTTTCCGATGCGCGCGCGTTGAATTTGTGCCTTGTAGACTCCGGGCCGCTGTGTACCGCGAAGTGCTTGGCGCACGCCGCCGTTTTTAAATATTTGCCGCTGCCCTGCAGGCCGCGTACGAAAGCGACGCCGAGCCGCGAGGTAAGGTAAGGGCACTCGCCGTACGTCTCCTGCCCGCGCCCCCATCTGGGGTCGCGGAAGATATTGATATTGGGCGACCATATTGTAATGCCCTTATATATGTCCCGGTCGCCCCGCCTCTTGCTTTGGTTATATTTCGCCCGAGCTTCTGTTGATACTACTTCCGCCACTCTCTCCTGCATGCCGCAGTCGAACATGGCGGCAAGCCCTATTGCCTGCGGGAACATTGTGGCTGTGCCTGCCCGGGCTACGCCGTGGAGCCCTTCGTTCCAGTAGTTGTAAGCGGGAATGCCGAGCCGCTCAACCGGGGGGGCGTCGTATTTGAGCTGGGCGGCTTTTTCCTCAGCCGTCAAACGCGACACAAGGTCTTCTGCGCGCTGCTGCGCGCTTAAATCCGGGTCATTGAATCTTTCCATATATAACCTTCCTGTTTTATCGGCCTGCAGCTGTCGCCTGTGAGCAGCCGCGGCTCAAGTATTATATTTTCGGGTTTTTTTGTATCGACTCCGAGTATCTGCTTTATAAGGCTCTCGGCGGCCTTTACACCAAGTCCAAAGGTATCCTGCTTTATCGTGGTAAGCCTGGGGGATATGAGCTGCGTTATCTCTATGCCGTCGAAGCCGGCTATGGAAACGTCGCCGGGGACTGTAAGCCCCGCGTCGCATGCCGCCTTTATAGCGCCGACGGCGCTGTAATCGTCGCTCGCTATTACTGCCGTCGGCCTGGGGCTGCGGCCCAGGAGCTTCTTCATGGAATCGTAGCCGCCCTGTATCGAATAATACTTCGACTGTATAAAACAGTCTTCCCCTAACTTCTCGCTCTTCGCCGCCGCCGCCTTTTTAAGGCTTTTTATGCGGGCGCGCGTGATGTATTTGTCTTCGCCGTGCATATATACTATATACCTGTGCCCGAGATTATAAAGATGGCCGTACAAAAGCGACATAGCTTCGTCGCTGCCGGTCGTGACGCAGGAGATAAACTTATCTGAATAATCGAACGCTATCTTCGGCAGATCGCTCTCTATTAGCTCGCGGGCGTATCGAGACGAGTAATCCGTGTTTATTATGAAGACGCCGTCAGCCCTGCGGCAGCGGCAGTGGCCGTAATACGAAAGGCCGGTCATGCCCGAATTGTTCGAGATGAAGTTGATATCGTAGCCGTGCCGTTCGACCGCGCTTTTAAAGCTTTCTATGATCTGCGCGAACAGGTAATGAGTAAGGCCCATTTCAGAGCGGTCCTGACACAGTATGCTTATCATCCACGAACGGTTCCGGATCATGCCCTTTGCCCTGCCGTCGGGCATATAGTCAATACTGCCGGCAGCGTCCCTGACCTTTTCGCGGGTAGCGACGCTTATGTCCGCCGCGCCGCATAAAGCCTTTGAGACAATGGCGGGGGAGAGCCCGCATATTTTCGCGATATCGTATATCGTGGCCATTTTGCCTCCCGGGAAATCGAAAACCGGTTTTTAATATCTGATAAAGGGGTCCTCTAAAAGCTGATGGCTTTTTGGGATCGTATCAATGGTAGCATATAATGGTATACAAGTCTATACTAAAAACCCTTAATCATTAAGGCTGCTTTGCTATAAATCATTGACATAACAGGCGGAAGGTTCTACCATATATTTAATAATATTGTTGAGGTGAAATAATGAAGCAATCGATAAAGACGGATAGAGCGCCGCAGGCCATTGGGCCGTATTCCCAGGGGATACGGACAGGCGGCCTTATATTTACGTCAGGGCAGATACCCGCAGATCCCGCGACCGGGGCGATACCAGAAGGTATAGAGCTGCAGGCGAAACAAGCTATAGAAAATGTAAAGGCCGTACTCGAAGCAGCGGGCGCCGGCCTTTGCGACGTGGTCAAAACTACGGTATTTATTAAAGATATGAACGACTTCGCAAAGATAAACGAAATATACTCAGGGTATTTTACCAAGACCTACCCGGCGCGCTCGTGCGTGGAAGTCGCGAGGCTGCCCAAAGACGTACTCATAGAAATTGAGGCAATAGCGGAGGCCGAATGAACGAGTTTTCAAGGACGCGGATGCTGCTGGGAAAAGAGGCGATGGACAAGCTCAAACGCTCGAAAGTAGCGGTGTTCGGCATAGGCGGGGTAGGCTCGTTTGCCGCGGAAGCAATAGTGCGTTCCGGCGTCGGCGGCATCGCTCTGTTCGACAACGACATCGTATCGATAACAAACATCAACCGGCAGCTCATAGCGACGCACAGTACGATGGGGAAGAAGAAAGCGCAGGTAATGAAAGAGCGCGCGCTCGATATAAACCCCGAATGCCTGGTCGAGGCTTTCGATTGCTTTTACACCGCCGAAAACGCCGCGGAGTTCGGCTTGTCGAAATACGATTATATCGTGGACGCGATAGATACGGTATCGTCAAAGCTTACGCTAATAGAGCAGGCGAAAAAGGCTGATGTTCCTGTAATAAGCAGCATGGGCGCAGGCAACAAGCTCGACCCCGCAAAGTTCGAGGTCGCGGACATATACGAAACGTCAATATGCCCGCTCGCCAAGGTGATGCGGCGTGAGCTTAAAAAAAGGGGGATAGATTCTCTCAAAGTCGTGTATTCGAAAGAGGAACCGTTAAAGCCGATCGAAGACGATAGCAGCCGCTCCGAAGATACCGAGGGCGTTAAGCGGCAGGTTCCGGGGAGCGTGGCGTTCGTGCCGTCAGTCGCGGGGCTCATTATTGCCGCCGAAGTAATAAAAGACTTGGCCGGGCGGTAGTTCCGCGTATCCATAAAGAAAGTGAGGCGCGGTATGAATACTGAAAAGCGCAAAAGACGTACGGTTCTGTTCATTTCGGCAGGTGCCGTCATTCTTTTAGTTACTGCGGCTGTACTGGTTTTCGCGGTGTTTAAAACGGGCAATACGGAAACCTATAAAGCCAAAGGACTCGTGGGCGTTACGCTGCCCACTAAAACGCTCTCGAGATGGAGCTCGGATACTGACAGCATAGAACGCGGTCTCGAGAATCTGGGGTACGAGGTCGACCTCCAGTATGCGGATAACAGGCAGGATGTACAGAACAGCCAGATCGAGAACCAGATAAAGTTAGGCTGCGACATTCTTGTGATTACCCCGGTAGAAAGCAACGCCCTGGGCGAAGTGCTCAAGAAAGCAAAAGAAGCCGGCATTCCGGTTATCTTTTGCAATAAACTCCCGACGAATACCGATAAATGCGATTATTACGTGGGTTTCGATAACTATACCGCGGGCAGATTACAGGGGCAGTACATCGTCAATAAGCTCGGGATAAGCGCCGGAGCGGAAGGCCCGTTCACTTTGGAGTGCTTCGGCGGCGACCCGGACGACAGTAATTCCGCCTATTATTACGACGGCGCAATGGAAGTTTTGCAGCCGTATATCGACAGCGGCAAGCTCATAGTCGTATCCGGACAGACTTCATGGCCTGATCAGATCGCGATACCGAACTGGAAATCTCAGGGAGCCCAGGACAGGATGGACAACCTGCTTACGGCTTTTTACGCAGACAGGAACATAGACGCCGTGCTTTCACCCGGCGACAGCCTCTCACAGGGTATCGCCGCATCGCTTAAAAAACACGGATACGGCGCTGAAGGCAAGCCTTTCCCTATACTTACCGGAATGGGCTGCGATAAAGCAGGCGTGGGCCGGATAATACGCGGAGAGCAGTCGATGTCAATATTCAGGGATGACCGCGTGCTCGCTTATCATGCGTGTGCGATGGCGGAAGCTATACTATTAGGAAAGGAAGTGCCGGTAAATGCCGTTTACAGCAACGGAGTTATCGACGTTCCATCATACAACTGCGGGATCAAGCTCGTCGATGCCGATAACTGGAAGGAAGTACTTGTAGACTCCGGATATTATACGGAAGCCGAGATACC
>CAZJOS010000039.1:0-5261 GCA_964547655.1 uncultured Christensenellaceae bacterium | reverse complement strand
ATAACTGGAAGGAAGTACTTGTAGACTCCGGATATTATACGGAAGCCGAGATACCAACGGAGTAGTTTATAAAACTATGGTAATAAATACTCAAAAGGGTATTTTTTATCCGGAATAAAAGAGAACTAAGCGCCTTAAAACAGCCATCTTTTAAATTGGATAAAGTTAAGTTTTGACAAGATACTTCATTGATACTATAATTATGACAAGTTTCACGGATAGAATGAATCGGAAATAGATAGATGTTTATAAGAAGATCAAAGTTCATATATGTTATAACGGCTGTCGCGATTATGTTTTCGATACTCGTTACTGGCGCGCCCGCCGCTAACGCGGCCGCGAAGAAAGGCGCTATAAATGGCGCCGTAAATCTTCGGGAAGAGCCTACCACGGCTTCGGCGGCCTTAGCTAAAATGGAGCAGGGCGCCGAGGTAAGCGTACTGGACGACGGAGACGAAGGCTGGTTCAAAGTAAAATATCAGGACCCGGCCGGCCAGAGCTTTACAGGCTATGTCAGGGCAAGCTTTGTGGACGTGCTCGTGACCGGTTTGAACGATTCCGCAGTCATAATCGCCGATTGTTCCATTACGGACGAACCGGGCTCCGGCAATGTTATCGCAACGCTTGTGTATAATACCCAGGTCACCGTGACCGGAACATACGGGACGATGTACCGTATAAAGGCCGGTTCCGATACCGGATACGTTCCCAAGACAAGCGTACACAAACACAGGATAATGAGTATAAACTTAAAGGCAACCGTAAACTCTTCCGGAGTCAACTTCAGGAAAGAGCCCAGTACGGCGGGCGAGATCATCGAAGAACTGAGGCGGGGCACTCAGGTGACTGCAATAAGCATCCACGATAAATGGATCAAGATCAGATGTAACGGCAAAGAAGGATTCGTAAGCGGAGATTTTATAACGTATACCGTACCGTCGCACCTGACTACGATGTCGTGGGGCATGAGAGGCCAGGCCGTGGCAAAGGTGCAGACCGCGCTTAAGAGGAAAGGCTTTTTCTACCCGGCCGCCGACGGCATATACGGCAACGCCACGAAAGCGGCGGTGGAAAAGTTTCAGGCTTCGGTAAGCCTGCCCGACGACGGGATAGCCGGGCCTCAGACGCTGCTGGTGCTGCTTGGCTCTGAGGGAGCGTCGACCCTGTGGTATAACTACAGGTCGGAGATGCCCGCGCAAAGCGTGCGGACGAACGGTAAGGTAAGGCTCGCAGACTGGTTTGACACGGACAAAGCAAGCGGCATGCATAGCGTATTAAAGGTTACCAGGACTACCCAGTATCCGTTTCAAGTAATAGACGTACGCACCGGGATAAGCTGGACGATGATACGTTTCGGAGCTAATAAAGCCTTGTGGCACGCGGACGTATGCCCGCTTACGAAAGCCGATACTGAGGCTATGAAAAAAGCATGGGGAGGAGAGCTAGACCCAACGAGGAGGCCGGTCTGGGTCAAGTTTAACGATAAATATTATGCCGCGGGCCTTATGGGCTATGTGCATAATACCGACCCGATACCCGACAACGGGATGGACGGGCAGATCTGCCTGCATTTCAGGGGAAGCAAGATACATGGGTCGGGGCGCGTCGATGAAGCGCACCAGGCTTGTATAATGGAAGCGTTCGCAAAGGCGTCGAAACTGGACTCTCTCATTGCCCAGGGCAAGGCATGATAAAGAATATGCAAAAAGCTTTATATATGAGAAGATTATATACTATATTATTGATTATTATGATATGCGGAGCGGCCTTCATGGGGTGCGCGGCCCCGGCGTCTTCAGACGTTTCCGGTTCGCCTGAGGCTACGCCTGTCCCAACGCCCGCCCCTACGCCCGTGCCGACGACTACGCCCGAGCCTGCGCCGTCGCCCACTTTGCCGTCGGAAAGCATGGATGAAGACATGCAGCCGCTGGATCATAACGGGTGGATATATTATCTGGACATCAACGACCCCGTGGTGGTAAGTTACAGCGAAGACCCGCCTCTTCACATGACAAAGGCAGACGGAAGCGAAGACGTTCAGCTTGGCATCCGGGGATTTCACTACGATATAATAGGCAGCTTTTTATACGTTGATTCCAACGACCCTGATGTGAATAAAAACGGCACGCAGATGTGGAGCACTACAAGGATGGACCTAGACGGCTCAAACAAAGTAAGGCTGGAATACGCCAGCATGTCGCAAAGGCTCATACCCGAAGGGTCTGATAAATTCTATTTTACGACATTGGGCGACTGCGCGGTATACGTTTCCGATTTCGCCTGCGATAACGTTCAGACATTGATAATAACCCTTCCCGATAAGGGCGAGATAGAAAGAAAACTCGGGAAAGACAAGGTGATGCAGCTTAACCTTACCGGCGTTGC
This sequence comes from uncultured Christensenellaceae bacterium, assembly GCA_964547655.1. GTDB lineage: Bacteria > Bacillota > Clostridia > Christensenellales > SZUA-584 > DTFZ01. The sequence continues at coordinate 2,876 of CAZJOS010000039.1, read as the reverse complement.
CGACGGGTATATAACCTTCGACTTTTCAGTCTCGGCGGCCGACGGAACGCTGCTCTATAGGGGAGGGTATAAGACGACTATGGAAGGCGTAATCACGGAGAAGACCGATAAGGGCGAATACTTTAAGTACAGCGCGGACGACGGAGACTAAAAGAGGGATTTGAAACGATGATACGCCGGAGAGGATCCGGCGTATTTTTTGTGCGGAAAATTCCATGCAATTTTCAGTGTATTTTTGTATATCCATGTTGCCTTATATTATCCCCAAATGATAGCCTTCTCCCCCTGCCGCTGCATATAACCGCTGCATATAGAGCCATATTATGATGTATATTGTAATATAATATGATAATATGAATAAACATTTTAGTATAGCAGTAAAAAATATCTTAAAAATGACGTAATCACCCATTTCAGGTGAAGATTTTATATAAACATAAAGGTATAATTATAATAAATGTTTGGTATACAGCACACCCTCAACTAATTTTACGGAGGATAAGAAAATGAAGAAGTGCATAGCATTGTTGTTAACATTCATAATGGTATTCACAATGGTATTTAATATAATACCTTCGATAGTAGGGCTGGCCGCGAAGGCAGCGGAAGACTATCCAGTGCCCGATGATGCCGATGTTCCTGAATGGTTTGAATTGGAAGCAAAACAAACAGAATTTTTTTATTACCCTCCAACTGCCCCCACTACTCGGCTTTCATATGACATATATGTTGATAGGCCTACGAGAACCGTTATAGCACTTGAATATGTCAATGGGGTTTATAATGGAGAACAGGCCACATGTACACTGCATATTCCACTTCACTCCGGTCACTTCGGGGATATACCTGAATTTAAAGTTTATGATGGTTCCCAGTATGGAATAAACTGTAATAATGCTATTAGAGGTACTTTAAATGGTAATACAATAGATATTGGGAATATGAGCTATCTTAGCGGTAATGATATCCTCGATACAGATGTAGCTACTTTTAAAGAAGATGGTCAATGGTTGGCTCCCGATTTATATGCCCCTGTCGGCTATTGCCCTATCGGAACAGTACCTGAACAATTATGTGCATACAATGGTAAAGTAATAAAGTTACCGGAAGTAAAGATAGAACGTTCGGTTGAATTTGTGGATTATGGAAAGTATACAGTAATCGATTATTTCGGTGTAACAGATGGGTTGGCATTAGGAATGGCCGCAGCAAGCGTAATAAAACTTTTTGTTACAGGAGAGATATTGACTTTTTTGGGGTGTTTAGAATTACTTGATTCCACTCTTGCGATTGTTGAAGGCGTCGGTAAATTAGTAGATCCGGGGGAAGGATGGATTCTTGATACCGCTACATATAAGTATAAATATAAAATCATAATTGATGATTGCGTTCAGTATAATGTTGAAAAGGAAGTTGTTTACATTCATACGGAAGATGGAGGTAAAATTCATTATGAGAGATTTCAAAGAAAATCAATACACTACTCGAAATTACCGGATTGGCCAAAAAAACCAAATGGCCGTGATGCAATAGGCGATGAAATCACATTATATCCAATGGGTAATGTGATTATGGGTTTGATGTCCCCCGAATACTATGTAAGCCCATATACTTATTCATATCCTGATGATACTGCTGAGCTTGATATCATTACATCCCTAGCCAGACCTTTTAGGGACGTTTATGTAATCAACGGTTATCATATTTGTAAAGATGATGACGACGATATTGGTCACGACTGCAAGTGCGATTTTTGCGGGGGGCCTTGTCTGCAAACGCCTGTTATGAGCGCGGCTTCGTGCGGTTATAACAGGGTCAAGCTTACATGGGACCCTGTTCCCAACACCGATGGTTATAAGGTTTACCGTTCTGAACATGCGGATGGAACTGATCATGTGGAATTTGACGTATCCGATTCTGAGGTTATAAATAATAGCCCTATAAGCTATATTGATTCCGGACTTACAGCAGGCAGAAGATATTATTATCAAATTTCTTCATATGCAACCTATAACGGTGATAAGTTCTACTCGGAGAAATCGAATGCAGTATCGGCGGTTCCAGCCCTTGCGGCGCCCGTGATCAGAAACGTAACTTCGGCTGGTTCCGATTCTGTCAAACTTGCATGGGAGCCGGTGGAGGACGCGACGGGTTACGAAGTGTGGCGAGCTACTGTTGCGAGCGGAACATACGAGAATATTGCGACGCTGGACAGAGGCTGGAAAACAACTTATGAGGATGCTTCTGTCTCCGGAGGAACGACGTATTATTATAAAGCGCGAGCATTTATGACAACCACCTCAAATGATATCTATTCTGAATTTTCAAATGTTCTTTCTTTTGTAGCGCCTAAGTTTTCTTATGAGCTGAATCCTGATAATACATTAACTATTACCGACTACATGGGGAGCGACTCCGCCCTTATTATTCCGTCGGTAATAGAAGGCAAAACAGTGACGGCTATAGGCGAAGGCGCGTTTTCATACTGCGGAGCAGTAAGCATTACTATACCCAATACTGTTACCAGCATAGGCGCCGGGGCGTTTCGGTATACTTACGGTTTAGAAAGTATAACGATACCAAACAGCGTAACAAGCATTGGGGGAGGGGCATTCTACGGGAGCAGTATTACAAGTATTAATCTGCCAAATAATCTGACGGAGATCGGCATCAATGTGTTTAATTCATCAAAACTTAAAAAAATAGTGATACCCAATAGCGTCACCAGCATCGGTATGGGCGCATTCTGCGATTGCCATGACCTTACAAAAATTACGTTATCGAATAAACTGGTCTATATCGGTTATGGAGCATTTATGCGTACTACCGGCTTAAAAAGCATCGAGATACCGAACAGCGTGACAAGCATCGGGGAA
>CAZJOS010000038.1:6980-15008 GCA_964547655.1 uncultured Christensenellaceae bacterium | reverse complement strand
GCAGGGTGAACCTCACAAGAAAAGGCCTGCTTCCCGAAGACAAGAAGGGCGGCGCTCCGAAAGAGCATAAAGACCCGGACGGACACAAAGACCCGGAGGAATAGAAGCAACGAGGAAGAACGCTTGAAGAAGGCGTTCTTTTTTTACGATAAGCTAATGGAACTGCGGGGATTACAGCACGCGAAAATGCAGATGAAAAATTGAGATGTGTCGTACAAAAGCAACATTTTAAGAAGCAGATCAGCCGCCGGCTTCTCAGGGCCGGAATAAAAGCTTTGCCGGAGTTTACCCTCTAGATAAAGCCGTTTGGCGGCAGGAGTCTGTTGTACTGCCGCAGTGATACTATGACGAGTCCGCCTTTTTGCCTTAAGGCACGCATATTTGCACCGTTTCAAAAATACAAATTATTATATCTATTTAAGTAATCAGGGCGGTGTTGATATGCGTATATTCGTTGTTAAAAAAAGTACTCTTATCAGGGCGGCGGTATTCGTGCTTCTCGTTATAGGAGCGATCATTTATACACAGGTGGCGTTCGGAGGTTCCGAGCCAGTATCGAGCACTTCGGAGGCTATGCCGGTCAGCAGGGTAGCTACCGAAGAAAAGGTGGTGGCGCTTACGTTCGATACGGCTTTCGGCGATACCGACTATACGCAGCAGATATTAGGTGTGCTGGATAACGAAGGGGTAAAGGCCACGTTCTTTGTAATGGGGATGTGGGCTAACGAAAATCAGGATGCCACGAAAGATATAGCCTTGGCCGGCCATGAGATAGCCAGCCATTCCATGAACCATTTAAGATACCCCGATATGTCGGTAAACGAGATAGTTACCGACGCGAGCGACGCAGCCGACCTTATTTTTCAGCTTACGGGATACGACACGAAGGTTATAAGGCTGCCTTTCGGAGCATTTGACACGGAAAGCATAGCAGCGCTCGAAAACGAAGGATATACCCCTGTAAAATGGAGCATAGACTCGAAAGACTGGAAAGGGTACGACGCTAAAAAAATAGAAGACGAAGTGCTCTCCCATGTAAAGAGCGGAGACATAATAATGTTCCAGAACAACATGGAGGCAACTCCGGAAGCGCTCGGCGCGATAATACTGGGGCTCAGGGAAGACGGATATAAATTAGTTACTCTGTCTGAAATGCTGCTGGGCGAAGGCTCGTTTGTCGACGCGCAGGGCACGCAGAGAGTATTCCAGGATTAGCACCTATCACAAAACCTCCGGGGCTTAAGCCATGGGAGGCGGTTTTTCGAGGAAAAGATATGAATGAATCTACAAACAGCGTCAGCATAGCGGGGAAACTTCGTGACCTTTCTCTTTCGCATAAAATATTCGGGGAAGCGTTCTACACGTTTTATCTGGAGTGCGGAAGACTAAGCGAAAAAGCGGATATACTGCCGGTAACGATATCCGAGAGGCTGCTTATGAGGCATCCGCTATCCGAAGGGTGCGAAGTCTGCGTTAAAGGACAGCTTCGCTCTTATAACAAGCTGGTGGACGGAAAGGTAAGGCTATATCTCACCGTATTTGCCCGCGAAATAGAAGAGAAAACGCTTCAGGTAAACGAGATCGAGCTCGTAGGGTTCGTTTGCAAGCCTCCCGTATACCGCATCACGCCTTTCGGCAGGGAGATAACGGATATGCTCGTGGCGGTAAACAGGGCGTATAACAAATCGGACTACATACCCTGCATCGTCTGGGGCAGGAACGCAAGGTACGCGGCAGATTTTATGGTGGGAGACAAGATATCCGTGTTCGGCAGGGTGCAGTCGAGGGAATACGAAAAAGTGCTTGAAACGGGAGAAAAAGTTTCGAGGATAGCTTACGAGGTATCAATATCGCGGCTCCAAAAAGAAGAATAGGCTCTTTTAAGTTCACATGCTAATGTGGTAAAATAAAAGAAGCAAAAGCTTCTTTTATTTTTTATGCCGGAGAGTTTTATGAAAATATTGAGGGCGCTCAAAGACGGGCAGATATTCTATGCGGAATTGAAGGACGGAACGGCGCGGCGGATAATGGGGCTGCCTTTTAGCGAAGTAAGCTTTACCGGCGAAGAGTATCAGCTTGAAGATATCGGCCTGCTTGCCCCGTGCGAGCCGTCAAAGATTGTAGCGGTGGGGCTCAATTACGCCAAACACGCGGGAGAATTAAAGGAGACGCTTACCGGCAGCCCTGTACTGTTTATCAAGCCTTCGACGGCCGTTTTAGCCCATGGGCAAAGCATAGAATACCCAAAAGCCTCTTCGCGCGTGGATTACGAGGCGGAACTGGCAGTGGTAATAAGGAAGACATGCCGTAATATTTCAGCGAAAGAGGCCAATGGCTATATATTCGGCTATACGGCGCTCAACGACGTAACGGCGCGCGACCTGCAGAAAAAAGATACGCAGTGGACAAGGGCGAAATCGTTCGATACTTTTTGTCCGTTCGGGCCGTATATAGACACCGGATTTGACCCTGAGAACAAGAGGGTGCAAAGCGTTCTTAATGGCAAGGTGATGCAGGACGGGAATACGGGCGATATGCTGTTTGGCGTTCACGCTTTAGTAAGCTTTATAAGCGAGTGCATGACGCTGCTGCCCGGAGACGTGATAGCGACTGGAACGCCGGAGGGCATAGGGCCTATGCAAAGAGGCGATATGATAGAGATAAGGATAGAGGGGCTGGAAACGCTCCGGAATACAGTGGTTTAGGGAGGGAAATATGTACGAATCGATGCTAAAATCGGAAGAGATGGACATGCTGTTCGAGGCTATACTCAAACTCAGGACCAGGGAAGAGTGCTACATGTTTTTTGAAGACATCTGCACGATATCCGAACTGAAATCGATAGCGCAGAGGATGAAGGTGGCGCAGCTTCTTAAAGAAAAACATACGTGCCACGATATATCGGCATCGACCGGCGCAAGCACGGCGACGATAAGCCGCGTGAATAAATGCCTGCAGTACGGCACGGGCGGATACGGTATGGTACTCAGGCGTATGGAAGGCATGGACTGATGGATCTTGGCGGCTTGAATGAAATGCAGCGTAGCGCGGTGCTTGCTACCGAAGGGCCCGTGCTGGTGCTGGCCGGGGCGGGAAGCGGAAAGACGAGGGTGCTCACTACAAGGGCGGCCTATCTGCTGGAAAAGGGCGCGGCGCCCTGGAACATACTCGCCATAACGTTTACCAACAAAGCTGCGGACGAGATGAAAGAACGTATTTCTTCGCTTTGTGCCGACGTAAGGGACATGTGGGTGTGCACGTTCCACGCGATGTGCGCGAAGATACTGCGAGTGGAGGGCGAAAGGCTCGGGTATGAGCCCGGGTTCACCATATACGACTCGGGCGACTCGCTGACCGTAGTAAAAGAGATACTGAAGGAGATGGACGTCTCCAAAGATTTTATTAATCCCAAGGCCGCGAGAGCTGTGATAAGCCGCGCGAAGAACGGCAAGGTGACCCCCGCGAGTTTCCTTAAGGTCTACGGGGAAGGCGATATAAACAGGATGACGGCGAGGGTGTACGCGAAATACGAGGACAGGCTTAAAGCAAGCAACGCGCTCGACTTCGACGACCTGCTCCTAAAAACGCTGATGCTGTTTGAAGAAAACGAGGATGTGCTGGAAAAATACCGGCGCAGGTTCAAATATATAATGGTTGACGAATATCAGGATACCAATAAAGTACAATACGATATTGTGAGCATGCTCGCCAAAGGCAGCGGCAACATATTTGTGGTAGGCGACGACGACCAGTCGATATACGGCTGGCGCGGTGCCGACATAACCAATATACTCGAATTCGAAAAGGACTTTCCGGGAGCGAAGGTAATAAGGCTCGAGCAAAACTACCGCTCCCATCAGCATATACTCGACGCGGCAAACGCGGTGATACGCAACAACCGGGGCCGCATGGGCAAAGAGCTGTGGTCGCAGACAGAGTCGGGCCAGAAGCCGCTGGAGTTCGAAGGCCGCAGCGACGACGAGGAGGCGCGATTCATTGCCGCCAAGGCCGAAAGCCTGATAAGCGAAGGGAAATATAAAGCGAGCGACATGGCGGTGCTGTACCGCATGAACAGCCAGTCGCGCATGCTGGAAAACAAGCTAAAGGAGCGCGGAGTGCCCTACGTTATATACGGGGGCCTCAGTTTCTACGAGCGCAAGGAGATAAAAGACATACTCGCTTACCTCAACCTTTTGTGCAACCCATACGCCGACCTGTGCTTCATACGCGCGGTGGGCGAGCCTAAGAGGGGCATAGGCGACGTTACTCTCGAGAAGCTGCGGGCGGCTGCTTATGAGAAAAATATGACTATGCTGCAGGCCTCGGAAGACGCCGGGGAATTCCTGCCTAAAAGGGCCGCGGCGGCGCTCCATGGCTTTGCCGGGATGATAAACAGGCTGAGGGAAGAGATAAAGGAAAAAACGGTATTCGAAGTGGTGGAGGACGTGCTTGAACAATCCGGCCTTAGGGCGGAGTACGCCTCAGATACGTCTCCCGAAGGGAAAATGCGCATGCTCAACATCGAGGAGTTCCTGCGCAGCGTGGCTGATTTTGAGAAGAACATTCCCCAGCCCACATTGGAGGCGTTTTTGGAGAGGAACGCGCTTCTTTCTGATATAGACGCGATAGGCGATACCGACGACGCGGTGATGCTTATGACGCTGCACAGCGCCAAGGGGCTCGAGTTTCCCATAGTGTTCATATCGGGAATACAGGAAGGGCTGCTGCCGCACCAGATGAGCATACAGGAAGGCGATATAGAGGAGGAGAGGCGGCTCTGCTACGTGGGCATGACGCGCGCGAAGAAGAGGCTTTACCTTACGTGGAGCGCCTTAAGACTGGTGCGCACGTCGGGCGGTTTCAACTACGTTCCGGGCGTGCGTTCGAGATTTCTTGGCGAGATACCCAAAGGCTGCCTCGAGGAAGCGGGGGTAAAGGAGCGCAGCTTTTCGCCTGCTGTTCAAAGAACCGGCCACAGCGCTTACCAGTTCCCGAAGTTCGAGCTGCCAAAAAAAATAGAGCGTTCGAAAGAACATATGCCTGACGAATTTGCGGCAGGCGGCAGGGTGGAGCACCCCAGGTTCGGAAAAGGAGTAATAGTGTCCACAAACGGCGAGGGCGAAGAAAAGATAGCGGTGGTAAATTTCGAGGACGCGGGCGAAAAAAAGATGTTTGTCGCGTTTGCGCCGCTTAAGATAAAGGGGTAATGATGGACGGTTTTCTGCAGCATTCTATAGCGCAGCGCCTCGGCGGCGCCGATTTCGGCAAGGCCGGGCTTTACAAGTTTGCAAAGATAAAGAGCCTTAAGGCGAAAGTGCGGAGCGAAAACCCCGGCTTAAGGCTTATTGACATGGGCGTCGGCGAGCCCGACAGGCCGGCTGATAAAGAGATAGTCGATGTTTTGGCGCGCGAAGCGGGAAAAAGCGAAAACAGGTTTTACGCCGATAACGGCATAGCCGAGTTCCAGCAGGCGGCCGCAAGCTTTCTTGAGCGGATGTACGGCGTAAAGCTTGACGACCCGCTGGAAAACGCGCTGCACACTATAGGCTCGAAGCCCGCTCTCGCTATGCTGCCTTTATGCTTTATAGATCCCGGCGACGTAACGCTGATAACAGTGCCGGGATACCCGGTGATGGGCACGTACACGAGGTACCTCGGCGGTGAAACGTATGAGCTGCCGCTTTTGAAGCAAAACGATTTTTACCCCGATTTTTCGGGCATACCTCGGGATATACTTAAAAGAGCGAAGATGCTGTATATAAATTATCCAAACAACCCGACGGGGCAGGTTTCTACGGCAGGATTTTATAAAGACGCAGTGGAGTTTGCGTACAAAAACGGCATATTCGTAGTATCAGACGCGGCGTATTCCGCGATAACGTTTGACGGGGAAAAGCCGCTGAGCTTTCTTTTGGCGGAGGGCGCGCAGGAGGTGGGCGTTGAGGTGCACTCGCTCTCCAAGTCATTCAACATGACGGGCTGGAGGCTGGGATTCGTAGCCGGCAGCAAGAAGGCCGTGAGTGCGCTGGCAACGGTCAAAGACAACACCGACTCGGGCCAGTTCAGGGCGATTCAGAAGGCCGGGGTATATGCACTTGAAAATATGGGACACATAATAAAGGACAACTGCGAACGGTACTCGCGGAGGTTCGATCGTCTCGTGAAAGTTTTAAACAGCGCGGGGCTGAAGGCGCGCAAGCCAAAGGGAACGTTTTATTGCTACGTAGAAGCGCCCAAAACAGCGGCTGACGGGACGGTATTCGGCAGCGCGGAGGAGTGCGCCGAATACATTCTTAAAAAAGCGCTTATATCTACAGTGCCGTGGGACGACGTGGGCGCGTATCTGCGCATATCGGTGACGTTCGAAGCAAAGGACGAGCGGGAAGAAGCGGCCGTGCTTGACGAAGCAGAAGAAAGGCTCGTTAAGCTGGGCCTTGGATATTAAGGTGAATAGTATGGAAGACAGGGAAAAGAGGATTGACTATCTCGTCAAAGAGCTGACAAAGCACATGTATAGCTACTATACGCTGGACGCGCCGACTGTCAGCGACGCGGAATACGACGAGCTTTACGACGAATTGATGCTGCTGGAGGGCGAGACGGGATATATCCGCCCGGATTCGCCCACGAGGCGCGTGGGCGGAGAAATACTGCCCGGCTTTGCGAAGATACGGCACCTCTCGCCTCTTTTCAGCCTCGACAAGGGGCGCACGAAAGAAGAACTTGCGGCGTGGGAAGAGCGGGCAAGAAAGTTCACGAACGAAGAATTCCTGTACATCGTCGAGTATAAGTTCGACGGGCTAACCATAAACCTGCGGTATGAAGACGGCCTGCTCGTATCGGCGGCGACGAGAGGAGACGGCGTGACCGGAGAGGTGATAACCGCGCAGGTGAAGACGATAAAGAGCGTGCCGCTCTCGATTGAATTTAAGGGCAAGCTCGAAGTGCAGGGCGAGGGAATGATGAAGCTCTCGGCGCTGCTCCAGTATAACGAGACTGCCGACGAGCCTCTCAAAAATGCGAGGAACGCGGCTGCCGGGGCTTTGCGCAACCTCGACCCGGCGGAAACTGCGAGGAGGAACTTAAGCCTTTTCTGCTACAGCGTGGGTTATATCGAGGGAGAGCGGCTCGATACGCACCTTGAAATGGTGAAATTCCTGCGGAAGAACAGGTTTCCGGTGAGCGGGTATATAAAGCAGGCCCGCAGCATAGATGAAATAATGCGGTTTGTCGACGAGGCCGAGAAGGGCAGGAGCGGGCTCGATTACCTCATAGACGGAGTCGTTATAAAAATAGACAGCTTTGCCGCACGCGAAAGGCTCGGGTTTACGCAGAAGTTCCCGCGGTGGGCTATAGCCTACAAGTTTGCGGCGGACGAGAAGACCACGCTGCTACGCGACGTAGTCTGGCAGGTGGGGCGCACGGGCAAGCTGACGCCCAACGCGCTATTGGAGCCGGTGGATATTGCGGGCGTTACGGTGAGCCGCGCGACGCTCAACAATTTCGGAGACATACAAAAGAAGGGCGTAAAAAAGAACTGCCGCGTGTTTTTGCGGCGTTCGGGCGACGTTATTCCCGAGATAATGGGCGTGGCGGAATACCTGCCCGGGTCGGAAGACATAACGCCGCCGGATAAATGCCCCGCGTGCGGGTATCACCTCGCGGAAAAGGGCGCGCACATATTCTGCGAGAACATGCTTTATTGCCGTCCGCAGCTTACGCGCTCCATAGCGCACTTCGCCTCGCGCGACGCCATGGATATAACGACGTTTTCGGATAAAACGGCGGAAACATTTTACGACAACCTTGGGCTAAGCGACGTTTCAGACCTGTATTACCTCGACTATGACAGAATAAAGAAGCTTCCGGGGTTCGGGGAAAAGAAAGCGGAGAATTTAAGAAAAGCGATAGAGGCAAGCAAGACAAGGCCGCTCGCGAATTATATATACGCGCTCGGCATTCCGGGAATAGGCGCGAAGACCGCTAAAGACCTGGCGGACAAATACGGCGGAATTGAAGAATTGATGA
>CAZJOS010000038.1:0-6880 GCA_964547655.1 uncultured Christensenellaceae bacterium | reverse complement strand
GCGAAGACCGCTAAAGACCTGGCGGACAAATACGGCGGAATTGAAGAATTGATGAAGGCGGATATAGAGGGCCTCATTGCTATAGAGGGCATAGGCCTGACGCTCGCGCAGAATGTGGTCGAATTCTTCGGCAACGAGCGCGCCCAAAGGATAATAGAGCGTATGAAAGCCGCGGGAGTTGAGCCTGTATTCGAGCGCAAGATCGTAACGGACAGTGCGTTCTCGGGCAAGAAGATAGTGCTCACCGGTACGCTCGAAAAGTACACGCGCAAGGAAGCTTCGGATATTATAGAATCTCTCGGCGGAGAGGTCTCGTCCTCGGTCAGTAAAAATACCGATTACGTGCTCGCGGGGGAAGAAGCCGGCAGCAAACTGGACAAGGCGCGGGAACTGGGAATAACGGTTATAGACGAGAAGCGGTTTGAAGAGATGATAAAACAGACGAAAGGCAAAGGCCGATGAAAAAAACATTTGTGAGCCATGAGCAATTGAGGAAGATCGCGGAAAAATACCCGACTCCTTTTCATCTGTACGACGAAAAGGGCATACGCGAGAACGCCCGCAAGCTGCGGGACGCTTTTTCCTGGAACAAAGGCTTTAAAGAGTATTTTGCGGTAAAGGCCAACCCGAACCCTTCCATACTCAAGATACTTAAAGAAGAAGGCTGCGGAGCAGACTGCTCATCGTATACGGAACTCATGCTTGCCGAAGCTGCGGGCTTCGGCGGCGGCGATATCATGTTTTCCTCCAACGTTACGCCAAAAGAGGACTTTGAATACGCGCGGAAATTAAGCGCGATAATAAACCTCGACGACATAACGCACATAGAGTATCTCGAGAAAATAGCGGGAATACCCGAGACAATCTGCTGCCGCTTTAACCCCGGAGGGGATTTCGCGTTTGAGAACGCGATAATGGATACTCCCGAACACGCGAAATACGGATTTACCCGCAAACAGCTCGGAGAAGGGTTTAAAAAACTAATCGGCAAAGGCGTAAAGCGTTTCGGGCTGCACGCGTTTTTGGCAAGCAATACGGTCTCCGGCGATTATTATCCTATTCTGGCGGAAACGCTTTTTAAGACCGCGGTGGAGTTGAAAAACGAAACGGGAGCGCATATATCGTTCATAAACCTTTCCGGCGGCATAGGCATACCGTACCGGCCGGAAGAGCAGGCGGCGGATATCCTTACGATAGGGCAGGGGGTAAAAAAAGCTTTCGAAGAGGTGCTCATTCCGGCGGGAATGGGAGACGTCGCAATATATACCGAGCTTGGAAGGTTTATGCTGGGGCCGTACGGCTGCCTTGTTTCGAAGACGGTGCACAAAAAGCATATCTACAAGGAATATATAGGCCTCGACGCCTGCGCCGCGGATCTTATGCGCCCGGCGATATACGGGGCTTATCACCATATAACCGTGATGGGCAAGGAAGACATGCCGCATGACTGCAAGTACGACATAACCGGGGGTTTGTGCGAAAACAACGATAAATTCGCAATAGACAGGATGCTGCCGCAGATCGGCATAGGAGACCTCATATATATCCACGATACCGGGGCGCACGGATACGCTATGGGTTACAACTACAACGGCAAGTTAAAATCCGCCGAAATATTGCTTAAAGAGGACGGCAGTACGCGGATGATACGCCGCGCTGAAACGCCGGATGATTATTTTGCGACGCTTGACTGCAATGAAGAATTTGAGCTTAAACGCAAAACTATCAAAACATAGCATATTATGACAGATATATAAAAGAGCATATTAACGGAGAATAGACCCAAACTATTGTTATGGGCCTTATTCTTTTTTTATTGATCTTAGCGATCTTAATAATATTGGCGTTGATGCTGCCTCTTAAATTCATCGTATTTGCGAACTTTGGCAGCGCGGGGAAATCCGTCCGAGTCCTTTTCTTAAAGATATTGAGAATAAACATAACCTTCGACGGCGCCGCATGGCTTAATGTTTATCTGTTTAACAACAGTATATACAGGACAAGGCTGAGAAAGAAAAAAGAGACTTCAAATTCACTGGCCTGGCTGAAATCGGCCGTGATATTGAACAAAAAAGCGGATATCTATTACGGTATGAAAAATCCTTTTTTGGCGGGAATGGCAAGCGGCGCGCTGGGGATAGCGGCGGGCATATTAAACCTGGAAGAGATGAACATGCACCCGGATTTCTTTTCGACGGAAGACTATCTGCGCGCGGAGGGCTCTGCGGAAATAATACTCGGGAATACTATCGTCAATTACGTTAAAAATAAAAGAAAAAAGCAATGGAGGAATAACGAATGGATCAAAACATAAACCAGTATGTAGATACGCTGTTTACCAACATGGAAAATTTCTCTCAGAAGGACGGGCTTATCGGCAAACCGGTAATGCAGGGCGATAAGACATTCCTGCCCGTGATGTCGATAACATTGGGATATGGCGGCGGCGATACGCAGTCGAAGAGCAAGACAAACGCGGGAAATAACGCGTCTATGGGCGGCGGCGTCATGGGCGGCGCTCTCGGTATCGGCGCAAAGCTGTGCACCGACGCCGTGATCGTTATCGATAAGGATAACGTATTGATGGCGCCGGTAAACGCCCAGGCAGGCGGCGGTATGACTCAGGTATTAAACAAGATACCGCAGATATTAAGCGGTATGAGCGGCGGCGCGCAGAGCGGCCAGCAATCGCAGGGCCAGCAGGGCGGAACGCAGGCCGGCGGCCAGCAGGGCGGCGCGCAGCAGTAAAACACGCCTGCTCAGACAGGTCCGCAGGCAGATAAAAGTATGAACTAACAGCTGATGGAACAGGTGTATAAATCAAAAAAAGCTGGACCTCTGAGGTTCAGCTTTTTTGCTCTTATTCGCCCAGTACAAATGTTGTGGCGCTCATCGGGTGGCTGTGAAACAGCGCTGTGTCCGTAACGCCTTCGAAATAGTGATAGTGTTTGTATTGCTCGCGGTCAACGTATGTCGGCCCTGCGGTCTTAAGTGAAAACGCATGCGAATGGCCTCCGTTGACCGAAGTAACTCCGCTTATAGTATGAGTGTGCCCCGGCACATTAGGGCTCGCTCCCGAGACTCCCGAAAACAGGTGAACATGTCCGTCCACATATACCGTGACGCCTTTGAATTCGTGCGTGTGCAGTTCACCGGGCAAGCGAAACAACTCCTTTGTATATAATACGTTTTCGTATGCCGGTTGACACTATATCAAAGGAGTTTTTTCGTTTCGTTGTTTACGCTGCCCGAGCCTAAGGTTATAACGACGTCTCCGGGGGAAGCGTTCTTCTCAAGGTATTTGCTTATCTCTTCGAATGTGGGTATATACTCGCAGGGAGTATTATTCGATATCGCCGCTGCGAGGTCTCGCGCGTGTATCTCGCCCCTGTCTATATCGCGGCCGGGGAATATATCGGGCACGAGCACCATGTCCGCATGCTTGAAGCATAAAGCGTATTTATATTTAAGCGTTTTGGCGCGCGTGTATGAATTGCACTGGAACACAGCCCAAAGCTTTTTATGCGGGTATCTCGACGCCGCCTCGAGGCAGGCCTCTATCTCGGTGGGGTGGTGCGCATAGTCGTGTATTATCTTTACTCCGTTCTTTTCGCCCACGACCTCGAACCTGCGCCCCGCGAGATGGTATTTTATTAGCGCGTCAGCCATGTTTTTCGGGTCGAGCCCGAACACTTCGCTGCATACCGTTATCGCAGCGAGCGCATTCGCAACGTTATGCCTGCCGACCACCGACAGCTTTATCTTTGCCTTGCCCCTGGGAGACTTAACAATGAACGACGGGCAGCCGTTTTTGTCGTATCTGATTTTATCCGCGATATAATCAGCGTCTTCAAATCCGTATGTGATATATCTGCAGTTGCAGTCCTTGGTGAGATTCTTTGCAAGAGGGTCTTGCCTGTATACGAACAGCACACCGTCCTGCGGCATCAGGCGGACAAACTTAAGGAACGCTTTGTATATGTCGGTTATGTTTTTATAATAATCGAGGTGGTCGTCGTCTATGTTGTTAACGAGTATGTGCGTCGGGCGCAGCTCCAGAAAGCTTTTAACGTATTCGCACGCTTCGGTAAGGAACGCCGGATAATTGCCTATGGCTACGCCGCCCCCCAGGAAATCGACCATGCCGCCCACATGGACCGTTAAGTCGATATTAAGCTCACGCAAAATTAGAGCGGTCATAGAAGTTATCGTGGTCTTTCCGTGGCAGCCGGCTATGCCTATCACGGTCTGGTACTGCCTGCTTATTAGCCCCAGCAGCTCGGCGCGCGTGATCATGGGCAGCCCAAGCTCTTTGGCCTTATCATATTCAACGTTTCCCGGTTTTATCGCCGCGGAATATACCACAAGGGATGCATCGCCTATATTTTCAGCCTTGTGGCCTATACTGAAGGGTATGCCCTCGCTTTCAAGTTTTTTAGTAAAGGCGGATTCCATTATATCGCTGCCCTTGGGGCTATACCCCAGGTTTTTAAGTATAACCGCAAGGCCGCTCATGCTGCACCCGCCTATGGCTATAAAATGAATGCTTTTGCCTTTGTATTGATTAAGATCGATCATACATACCTCGCTTAAATATGGGGTCCCCTCATCGATGTGCGATGTGAGGCAAGATTCCGTTTATACTGCATATACCGGGCCTTGTCAGAAGCCCTCAACACGCAAAACAAATATCGTCCGCAATGCATTATACTCCATAAAAAGGTCCAATATCAACAAAAATGGCCCGATGCTATTTAAAAATACAGCAAAAACCCCTATAATAATATGTAGATCAGATGCGGGAGGTGTATCGTGGAAAAGGCAGACAGGAAAACAAGGATAACTGTGATCACGGGAATACTGACTAAGAACCCTTCAAAGTCTTATCCCCTGCAGTTTTTTTGCGACATGTTCGGCGCCGCGAAATCGACGATAAGCGAAGACATCTCGATGATAAGGGATATATTGCATAATTATTCTCTGGGGGATCTGGATGTGGCTCTCGGCGCAACGGGAGGGGTTAAATACATTCCTTCGGTTGCGCAAGATACGAAAAAAGGCGTATTAGGTGAAGTGGCCGAGAAGCTTTCCGAACCGTCGAGGATACTCCCCGGTGGGTATATCTATACCGTAGATATATTTTCCGACCCGAAATACGTATGCGCCATGGCGGAGATGCTCGCGGGCATGTATTTAAGGACAAACCCGGACTTTATTGTAACCGTGGAAACCAAAGGCGTGGCGCTCGCGTTCGAGGTGGCCCGCGCCCTTTCAAAACCGCTTGTAATAGCGAGAAGCGATTCCACAATAACGGAAGGGTCGGCAGTCACTATAAACTATATGACCGGCACGTCGAGAAGGATAAGAACGATGTCGATATCGCGGCGCGCTTTAAAGACGGGCCAGAAGGCGCTGCTTATAGACGACTTCATATCGGGCGGCGGGACATTGAACGCGCTCTGCGGCATGATGAAGGAACTCAGCATCATAGTAGTAGGCTGCGGCGTGGCGATAGCGACGCGGCAGCCCGAAAAGAAGAGGGTAGACAACTATAAAGCGCTGCTGCTGCTGGAGGATATCGACACGGCCGCCGAGCGCATAGTGATACGGCCCGTTTAAACCGGCTGCTTTTCGATATCGAGTATCTTTTCCACGCTTTCTTCGAGCAGCCCAAGCTCGGAAAGCGCTGCCGCGCAGTTATACCTCGGCCTGAAATCTTTGGCGCACAGAAGCGTTCTTTCAAGCAGCCCCAGGCTTATACCGGCTTCGGCTGCGCTTGCGGGGGCGCCCAAGCCTTTTAGGGTATTCCCAACATAATCGTGGCCGGGCAGCGCTTCGCTTATTTTTCTATACTCTTCGTGAAAACCCGCGAGCCTGTCGATGCGCTTTTCCTGCTCCGGCCATTCGAGATACCAATATTGGTTTGTTTTCATAACTTCTTCGCCCACTCCGGGCGGGAAGGAGCCCATGATGAAAGCTTCCTTCCGCTGTTTTGATATCCTGCCCTGCTCTATCTTATGTTTATCTATCTTTGAGAGATCGACGTTTTTTAAGATATCGTGAAGCCGCAGAGCGTATATGAGCGCTAAGCCTGCGCCGAGGCCGTGCGAAGGCGCGGGAGTGCCGTAAGCTATATGGCACATCTCCCAGTAGTGCGCCATGTTGTGCTCAAAAGAAGAGCCGGGGCGCGTATTGCCAACTATCAGCATAGTGAGGCCGCCTAATAGCAGCGATTCTATAAGAGCCTCCATTCCCGCTTCGGTACGCCTGGTTATTTCGTCTATGTTTGAAGAGCATTTTTCAAGCGCCGCAACCAAAAGCTCTTCGCACAGGGGGCAGAATATCTCGTCTGCCACGGCATTCCCGAGTTTCCAGTCGGCGAGCACGTTGTATTTCGCGAACATATCTCCCACGCCCGCCGCCTGCATTAGCGGGGGAGCGGATGCGAGCACCGCGGGGTCGAACATCAGCAGCTTCGCCGCGCCGCCGTATACCGACACTTTCGTTCCATTCTGAAGCATAGAGGAGGTCACGGAGGTGTACGCGTCCATCGAGGCGGCCGTTCCGAATACGGCAAATGGAAGAGAGGCAAGGCGCGCAGCGCGTCTTGTGAGGTCGGTTATTACACCCGACCCTACGCCCAACAGAAAATCCGCGCCGCCTGCGGCGGAAAGTATATAGTCCGCGTTTTCCGGCGCGGGCTCTATTTTTTCGCCGGGCAGCACGCAGGCCCGGCACGAATACCCCGCACCCTTAAGGCGCGTTTCTATAGCCTTAGCGGCGATGTCGTACGTATTCCCGTCGGAGACGATCAAAGCTCTTTTGCCGAGGCCTGACATTGCGATGAGGTCGGGGCAGCCGTCGGCGATGCCGCGCTTTA
>CAZJOS010000037.1:12020-15069 GCA_964547655.1 uncultured Christensenellaceae bacterium | reverse complement strand
CCGAGGCCTACGTCGTTTAATACCTCCAGCTTTTCGTGTATCGCAGGTATGTTCGCGAAGAAGGTTTCCGCCTCTTCCACCGTCATATCGAGCACCTGCTGTATGTTCTTACCCTTATACCGCACCTCGAGTGTTTCGCGGTTGTACCTCGCCCCTTTGCAGACCTCGCAGGGCACGTATACGTCTGGCAGAAAATGCATCTCTATTTTGATTATGCCGTCACCTACGCACGCTTCGCAGCGGCCTCCTTTTACGTTGAAAGAAAACCTCCCCTTGCCAAAACCCCTTACTTTCGCGTCTTTGGTAGACGCGAACAGATCGCGTATGGGCGTAAATACGCCGGTATACGTGGCAGGGTTAGACCTCGGCGTCCTGCCTATCGGGCTCTGGTCTATGTCAACTATTTTATCTATGGCCTCTGCCCCGTCTATCCTCTCGTGTTTTCCCGGCTTATCCTTTGAACGGAATATCTTTTTTGCGAGCGCCTTGTATAGTATCTCGCTCACGAGCGTCGATTTGCCGCTGCCCGAGACACCGGTAACCGCAGTCATCACACCAATCGGGAAAGTAACGTTTATGTTCTTTAAATTGTTCTCGCTCGCGCCCACGACTGTAAAGAAACCTGTAGGCTTCCTCCTGCTTTGCGGTATTTCTATAGTCTTCTCACCCGAAAGATACTGCCCCGTTATCGAATTTTTGTCTGCTGCTATCTCTTCCGGCGTTCCTACTGAAACTATGTTTCCCCCGTGCACGCCAGCGCCCGGGCCTATATCGATAACATAATCGGCGCTGCGTATCGTTTCTTCGTCGTGCTCAACTATTATGAGCGTATTGCCAAGAAGCTGAAGCGCGTGCAGAGTGTCGAGAAGCTTTTTGTTGTCCCGCTGGTGAAGGCCTATGCTCGGCTCGTCCAATATGTATAGGACTCCCGTAAGCCCCGAGCCTATCTGCGTCGCGAGCCTTATCCTCTGCGCCTCACCGCCGGAAAGCGAGCCCGCGTTCCTTGACAGCGTAAGGTAGGAAAGCCCGACGTTTTTTAGGAAATTGAGGCGGGAGCGGAGTTCCTTCAATATTCTGTCGGCTATTATCATCTGCTTTTCTGAAAGCTTAAGGCCGTCGAAAAATTTCAGTATTTCGTCTATTGGCATTTCAGATATCTGCGCTATGTTTTTGTTGCCCAGCTTTACGGCAAGAGGCTCGGGCTTGAACCTTGTACCGCCGCAGGCCGGGCACAGCAGAGTCGTCATATACTTCTCTATCTCGGCCTTCATCATCTCCGAATCGGTCTGCATATACCTGCGCTCAAGGTTGGGTATTATGCCCTCGAACCTGTTCAGAAACGTTCCCTGCCCGTAATCCGACGAATAGTCCACCTCAAACCGCTCGCTGTTAGTTCCGTAAAGTATCTTTTCCTGTACCTTCCTTCCGAGCTTTTCAAAAGGTGTGTTCATATCGAAGCCGTAGTGCTTTGCCATGCCTTTAAAATACTGCGTGCCCCAGCTGTCTGTCGATCCGCTGTTCCAGCCTGATACGTGCACCGCGCCCTGCGCGAGCGACCTCGTCTTATCGGGAACTACGAGGTCTTCGTCCACTTTCATTATGGTCCCCAGACCGTGGCAGTGCGGGCACGCGCCGTAAGGCGCGTTAAACGAAAACATCCTCGGCGATATCTCGTCTATGCTTATGCCGCAGTCTATGCAGGCATAATTCTGCGAATACCGTTTTTCTGAGTTGTCCGCAAGGTCGATCACCTTCACTACCCCGTCGCCGAGGCCGAGACCGGTCTCAATGGAATCGTGCAGGCGCGCTGAAATATTATCCTTCAGCACGAGCCTGTCGATAACTACGTCTATTGAATGCTTCTTGTTTTTGTCGAGCGTTATCTCCTCGTCAAGCGTATACTGTATTCCGTCAACCATTACGCGGGTATATCCCGACCTGCTGAGGTCCTCGAACACCTTGGTATACTGGCCCTTGCGCCCGGTAACGACCGGAGCTATTATCATTATCTTAGCGCCTTCGGGCATCTTAAGTATCTCGTCAACTATCTGGTCTACTGTCTGCCGCTCTATTTTCTTGCCGCACTTCGTGCAGTGAGGTATTCCCGCCCTCGCGTATATGAGCCTCAAATAGTCGTGTATCTCTGTAACGGTGCCCACAGTTGATCGCGGGTTCCTGCTCGTCGTCTTCTGGTCTATGGATATGGCGGGAGAAAGCCCGTCTATCGAATCGACGTCCGGCTTATCCATCTGGCCCAGGAATTGGCGCGCGTAAGCGGAGAGCGACTCCACATAGCGTCTCTGCCCTTCAGCGTATATAGTGTCGAACGCTAGTGAAGACTTCCCGCTGCCCGAAAGCCCGGTTATTACCACGAGCTTATCCCTCGGTATCTGCACGTCTATGTTTTTTAAATTGTGTTCCCTTGCGCCTTTTATGGTTATATACTTCATTTGCTACCCTTACGTATTATTTCTTTCAGTTTAAACAGTTCGTCGCGAAGCGCTGCCGCGGCCTCGAATTCCAGCTCCATAGCAGCCTGCTTCATCTGCTTTTCCACAATGGCGGCTTTCTTTGCCGCCTCGTCGGCGTTGAGGTGTTCGCTGTCCTTTACCGGCTTGGTTATTTCTATCATCGCGCGCGTTTCTTTTACAATCGTCTTTGGAGTTATGCCGTGCTCCTTGTTATAGGCTATCTGCGTCTCGCGTCGGCGGTCGGTTTCATCCATGGCGCGCCGCATAGAACCCGTGATAACATCGGCGTACATTATTACGCGCCCTTCCACGTTTCGCGCCGCTCTGCCTATGGTCTGTATGAGCGAAGTATCGTTGCGCAGGAAGCCTTCTTTATCCGCGTCGAGTATCGCCACAAGCGCAACCTCCGGCAGGTCAAGCCCTTCGCGAAGCAGGTTGATGCCCACGAGCACGTCGAACTCACCCATCCTAAGCTGGCGTATTATCTCCATCCTCTCCAGTGTTTCCACATCCGAGTGCATATACCTTACGCGCATCCCGAGTTCCTTATAATAATCTGTTAAACGTTCGGCCATCTT
>CAZJOS010000037.1:0-11920 GCA_964547655.1 uncultured Christensenellaceae bacterium | reverse complement strand
GCCCTTACCTGAGGAAGCATCACGTGCGATTCGTCGATGAACATTATAAAGTCTTTCGGGAAATAGTCGAGCAGCGTAAACGGCGGCTCGCCGGGCTTTCTGCCGTCGAAATACCTTGAATAGTTTTCTATTCCGCTGCAATATCCAAGCTCGCGCAGCATCTCAATATCATATGTGGTCCTCTGCCGTATCCTTTCGGCCTCGAGAAGCTTGCCCTCTTTTTCAAACTTCTCAGTCTGCTTTATCATATCTTCTTTAATTTCATCGAGCTTTTCGAGCATTGCATCGTGTTCTATGGCGTAGTGCGTCGCGGGAAATATTGCGACATGCGAACGTGTTGCGAGCGCCCGCCCTGTTATAGCTTCTATCTCGAGTATGCGCTCTATCTCGTCTCCTAAAAACTCTATACGCACCGCTTTGTCAAGCGTGCTTGCCGGGAACACCTCAACGGTGTCGCCGCGTACGCGGAAGTCTCCGCGGTTAAAATCTATATCGTTCCGGTTGTAGTTGTTGTCCACCAGCCGGACAAGCAGATCGTCGCGCGATATCGCCAAACCGGGGCGCAGCGATATGCTCATCTTAAGATATTCTTCCGGGTCTCCGATGGAATAAATGCAGGAAACGGATGCCACGACTATCACGTCGCGCCTCTCCTGAAGCGCCGAAGTCGCGCTGTGGCGAAGGCGGTCTATCTCGTCGTTTATACTTGAGTCTTTTTCTATGTAAAGGTCCTGCCCCGGCACATACGCCTCGGGCTGATAGTAATCGTAATAGCTCACGAAGAACTCCACCGCGTTCTCCGGAAAGTACTCGCGAAACTCTCCGCAGAGCTGCGCCGCTAGCGTTTTGTTATGCGCAAGCACAAGCGCGGGCCGGTTAAGCCGCTCTATTACATTGGCGGCTGTAAACGTCTTTCCGCTGCCTGTAACCCCCAGTAATACCTGCGCCCTTTTGCCTTCTTTGATACCGCGAACCAGGGCTTCTATCGCCTCCGGCTGGCTGCCCGCCGGTTTATATTTTGCACACAGTTTAAAATCCATATATACCTCGCTTAACCAAAGTACAGTATACAATAATCGAACATTTATGCGCAATAGATAATCGAACAAAATTTCGAATATTTTTCTGTTTAAAATAGCTCCGCTAAATGTACAGCCTGAAATTTAGTGCACTAATAATATGGTATATTATGGTTATTTTTAAGCCGTTTTGCATAATTGAAAAATAAAAATTTCATTTTTTATTAAATTGCTATTTTCATTTTTTATTTATTGTGCTATTATATTAAATTATAATATGTAATTTTTTGTTCCGTAAGCCAAAAGCTTAAGGGCAGTATTTTTTGGAGGTTTATCATGGCAATCACAAACTCTTATCTCAAAAGCGTTTATGACGCAGTAAAAAGAAGAGACCCCAACGAGCCGGAGTTTCTTCAGGCTGTAAACGAAGTATTGGAATCTTGCCAGAAGATAATCGAGTTTCACCCCGAACTTGAAAAAGAAGGGGTAATCGAAAGGATCGTTGAACCTGAGCGCGTTATTCAGTTCCGCGTATCCTGGGTGGACGACAAGGGGAACGTCCAGGTAAACAGAGGCTTCCGCGTTCAGTTCAACTCTGCGATCGGCCCATACAAAGGCGGCTTAAGATTGCATCCTTCGGTAAATCTTTCGATCATCAAATTCTTAGGATTCGAACAGTGCTTTAAGAATTCATTGACCGGCCTGCCGATGGGCGGAGGCAAAGGAGGCAGCGACTTCGACCCCAAAGGCAAGAGCGACCGCGAGATAATGCGTTTCTGCCAAAGCTTTATGACTGAGCTTTCAAAGCATATAGGGCAGTTTACCGATGTTCCCGCGGGCGATATAGGCGTCGGCGGCAGGGAAATAGGATTCCTCTACGGGCAATACAAGCGTATAAGGAATGAATTTACCGGAGTTCTTACCGGCAAGGGGCTAAGCTACGGCGGATCGCTGGTCCGTACCGAAGCTACAGGTTACGGCCTTTGCTATCTCGTTGAAGAGATGCTCAAGGCAAAAGGCGAAACTATGCAAGGCAAGACGGTCGTAATATCAGGAAGCGGCAACGTAGCTATTTATGCTATAGAAAAAGCTGCTCAGATGGGCGGCAAAGTAGTCACGTTATCCGATTCAAACGGATTCATATACGACCCGAACGGCATTAACCTGGAGATAGCGAAGGATATAAAGGAAGTAAGGCGCGAACGCATAAGCGAATACGCAAAACTCGTACCCGG
The DNA here is from genome assembly GCA_964547655.1 of uncultured Christensenellaceae bacterium. Taxonomy (GTDB): domain Bacteria; phylum Bacillota; class Clostridia; order Christensenellales; family SZUA-584; genus DTFZ01. The sequence goes on along the minus strand of CAZJOS010000037.1, from coordinate 9,666 downwards.
CTCCGTATACAAGGATGGCCAAGGCCTCTGGTCGGTAAAATGTGATATAGCTCTGCCCTGCGCTACCCAGAACGAGCTTGACGAAAACGACGCCAGGACGCTTATTGCCAACGGATGCAAGTATGTCGCGGAAGGCGCCAACATGCCCAGCACTCCCGAGGCTGTCGCGCTGTTTAAAAAGAACAAGGTATACTTCGCTCCCGGCAAGGCCGCAAACGCGGGCGGCGTAGCCACATCCGGACTCGAGATGAGCCAGAACTCCGAGAGGCTTTCGTGGACGTTTGAAGAAGTGGACGCGAAGCTCAAGAAGATAATGCAGGACATATTCGCCAGCGCAACGGAGACGGCGAAGAAATACGGCGACCCGGACGACCTCGTGTTGGGCTCTAACATTGCCGGCCTCATGAAGATAGCCGACGCCATGATAAGCCAGGGCGTTTCCTATTAAAAATATGATATATAATGCCGCTCGCTCAAGTCAACGGGCGGCATTTTTATTTATCAGATTATATACGAGACCGGCAAGGTAAAAAGAGCCGCTTACCACGAGCAGCGCGTTTCTCTTTATCGCGATATGATTTGCCTTATCAAATGCATATTCCGGGTCGTCTTCGGCGGAACATTTTGTGAATTCTGAAAACAGATCGTACAATGTTTCCGGTGAAGCGCCCCGCACATCGTCAAGCTGTGTAACGATGACCTCTGAATAAACGTCTCTAAAACTATTTATTATGGCGCCATAGTCTTTGTCTTTCATGCAGGCAAACAACAGAACTCTTTCGCTGCCGGGAAATAGTGCATCCATTGTGCTCATAAGTTCGTCTATCGCTCCGGCGTTATGACCTCCGTCGATGATCATACCGGGGTTGCCCGGAACGTACTCTACCCTGCACTTCAGCCTGGCCGAAGCAATGCCCGCTTTTATTGCTTTTTGTTCTATGCCGAGTTCCTTTGCCGCAAGTATGGCGAGCGCAGCGTTCTGCGGCTGCGCAGAACCTATAGCGTCGATATTATATTTTTCTGCGCCATATTCAAAGCATTGCCCCTGAGCGGAGCGAGATACCGTCTGCGCGGGATGGACAAATCTCAGCGGAGCTTTATTCCTTATGCAACGGCCGACTATCACTTTAACAGCCTCTTCACGCTGCATGGCGGAAACAACGGGAACACCCGGCTTTATGATACCGCACTTTTCCTCAGCAATTTTTTCAAGAGTATCTCCCAAAAGATCCATATGGTCGTAATCGATCGTAGTAAGCACAACTACCGCAGGCTGTATGCAATTAGTCGGGTCCAGCCTTCCCCCAAGTCCGGTTTCCATTACGGCAAAATCGGCTTTTTTACGCTCAAACCAGAGAAGAGCGGCGGAGGTGTACGCCGCGAACTGCGTATCGTTTACCGCGAGGCTCTTTTGTTTTACTTCGTCAAGCAGGCTGCTAAGGGCAGTCTCCGCTATATTTTTCCCGTCTATCCTTATTCTTTCCGCCGGAGATATAAGATGCGGCGAAGTGTAGCATCCGCACCTGTAACCTGCCGCCGTAAGTATGTTGCCTATATATTCGGAAACGGAGCCTTTTCCGTTCGTGCCCGCTATATGCACGTATTTCATTTCTTCAGTTCGCCAAGCCTTGCTTTTATAGTCTCAAGCATATCGCGGTACTTTTTAAGCTTCTCCTTCTCTTCCTGAACTACTTTCTCCGGCGCTTTGTCTGTGAATTTACTGTTGGAGAGCAGCCCTTCAGAACGCTTTATCTCGTCTTCGAGCTTTCCTGCTTCACCCTCGAGCCTCGCTATCTCTTTATCAATATCTATAAGCTCTCCCAAGGGTATGAAAGCCTCCGCGCCCGTGCCGACTACGGAAACGGAGTTTTCGGGTATATCGGCTTTGCTTTCGATAAACTTTATTTCCGAAGCGCAGGCAAGCCTTGCGATATACTGGGCGCACATTTCATAATCGTACCTTGCCTGTTTCATTGCAATAATGCTTAAAGCCGCTTTTCTATTTGCCGGAACGTTCATCTCGCTGCGCATGTTCCTTATGCCCCGCACCATCTCCATCACTTTTTCCATAGCCTTTTCTTCAGCGGAATAGACTTTGCCCGGTTTCGGCCAATCCGAGACCATTATGCTCCCCTTCGCCTCAGGAAGCGACTTATATATCTCTTCAGTTATAAACGGCATGAAAGGATGAAGCAGCTTCAAGGTCTCCATAAGAACATGATTTAGAACTGATATCGCGGTGTTCCTGTCCGCTTCGTCGTCTGAATTAAGCCTGGGCTTAGCCATCTCTATGTACCAGTCGCAGTACTCGTTCCACAGGAAATCGTGAACGTTCTGCGCTGCCATTCCAAGCTCGAACCGCTCTATCAGCTCAGTGATGCTTGTTACCGCATCCGAAAGACGCGACAATATCCACTTGTCTGAAATATCAAGCCTGGTTTCATCTATTGGCTTTACCGTATCCCCGGTATTCATGAGAACGAACCTTGCGGCGTTCCATATCTTATTCGAGAAGTTCCTCGCGTTTAAAACCTTTTCAGTTGAAAAACGCATGTCGCCTCCTACCCTTACGCCTACGGCAAGGCTGAAACGGAGCGCGTCGGCGCCATATTCGGATACTATATCAAGAGGGTCTATACCGTTCCCGGCGGACTTGCTCATCTTTTTTCCCTGCTCGTCGCGCACAAGGCCGTGAATATTAACATATTCGAATGGCCTTTTTCCCATGCACTCGAACCCTGACATTATCATCCGCGCCACCCAGAAGAATATAATGTCGTAGGCCGTTACGAGCACATTTGTCGGATAGAAGTATTCGAGATCGGGTGTCTTTTCCGGCCAACCTAAAGTCGAGAAAGGCCAAAGCCCGCTGCTGAACCACGTATCTAGAACGTCTTCGTCCTGCGTGAATCTCTTCGAGCCGCACGGGCATTCTTTCGGCATCTCTCTCGCAACTGTCATCTTTCCGCAGTCAGCGCAGTAATACGCAGGTATCCTGTGCCCCCACCAAAGCTGCCTTGAGATGCACCAGTCGCGAATGTTATCCATCCAGTTGAAATATATGCTCTGCGTGTGTTCGGGTATAAACTTTATATCTCCGCTTCGTACCGCGTCTATTGCAGGCTGCGCAAGGTCTTTCATCGCTACGAACCACTGCTTTGAGACTATGGGCTCCACAACGTTATCGCACCTGTAGCAGTGCCCGACGTTATGTTTGTGGTCTTCGATCTTAACGAGCAGGCCGTGCCCGGTAAGCTCTGTTATTATCTGCTCTCTCGCTTCGTATCTTTCTTTGCCCTCAAATTTACCGCCGAGGCTGTTTATAAACCCTCTGTCGTCCATTACGCGAATAACGGGCAGGCCGTGCCGCTCTCCTACTTCAAAGTCATTAGGGTCATGGGCGGGCGTTATCTTTACTGCGCCTGTGCCGAACTCCATATCAACGTATTCGTCGGCTATGACGGGTATCACGCGCTCCATCAAAGGCAGTATTACATTCTTGCCTATCAGGTTTTTATAACGTTTATCTTTCGGGTTTACGGCTACGGCAGTATCTCCCAGCATCGTCTCAGGCCGCGTCGTTGCCACGACGACTCCATCTCCCCCATCTTCGGCGGGATAGCGTATATGCCAGAGGTTCGAATCGTGCTCGGTATATTCCACTTCTGCGTCGGAAAGCGCTGTCTCGCATCCGGGGCACCAGTTGATGATCCTGTCTCCCCTGTATATCAGGCCTTTGTCATAAAGGCTCACAAAGAATTCGTTGACCGCCTTCGAACAGCCTTCGTCCATAGTAAACCGCTCGCGCGACCAGTCGCAGGAAGAGCCGAGCTTTTTAAGCTGTTCCACTATCCTTCCGCCATACTGCTCTTTCCACTTCCACGCGCGCTTTAAGAATTCTTCCCTGCCTATATCTTCTTTCGTCGTGCCCTCTTCGCGCAGCTTCTCGACTATTTTGGCCTCGGTCGCGATGCTAGCGTGGTCGGTACCCGGAATCCACAGGGCCGCGTACCCCTGCATCCTCTTTGTCCTAATTATCGCATCCTGCATCATATTGTCGAGCGCATGGCCCATATGGAGCTGCCCGGTTATATTGGGCGGCGGTATAACAATAGTGTAGGGCGTTTTACTCTTATCTGTCTCGGCCCGGAAATAACCGGCCTTTACCCATTCGTCGTAAAGGCGCTGTTCCACTTCTTTAGGGTCGTAAACTTTGCTCATTTCTTTTGCGCACATTATTCGTTCCTCCATAAAATAAAAAAACCATCCGTAAAAGGACGGTATTCCGCGGTTCCACCTTAATTCAGGCATCTGCCTGCTCTTGGCCGTTTTAACGCACGGCTGCGCCCGAGACTACTTCTTGTTTGTTCATACCGGGAGCTGTAAAGCGACTTCCCGCAAGCGTTCCGCAAGGCCCTTTCAGCCAAAGGGGCCTATTCTCTAAAGCGGCTGCAATTTGCAGTACTCCTCTTTGTCATTGCTGTGGTAGAATTATAATATAGCGGAATTTAACTGTCAACGCTGGAAAAGATAAAAGAGTAATATTACAGGGGGTATTTATGGAACAGGTTTATTTGATATTACTGGCAATACTGCCCGGTATGATACTGTCGCTATTCATAATAATACAGGACAGGTTCGACAGGGAGCCTTTAAAATTATTGCTCAAGATATTTCTATTGGGTATGTTCGCAACTGTCCCGACGATTATCGTCGAAACAATCGGCCAGAATTTTAATATCTTTTCGGGTATATTAGGGCAGCTTTTTGAAGCCGTTATCGTTGTCGGCTTTGCCGAGGAATTCTTTAAGCGCCTTGTAGTTCTCAGGTTTGCTTATAATTACCCGGCTTTTAACGAAAAGCTTGACGGCATAGTTTACTGCGGCATTGCCGCTCTTGGCTTCGCAACGCTGGAAAATATTTTTTATATCATATCCTACTCCTCTTCCGTTCCGAATATCTGGATAATCCGCGGGCTTTTAAGCGTTCCCGTACATATGCTTTTAGGCGTTACTATGGGCTATTACCTGTCGCTCTCAAAATTCTGCTCTGATCCGCCCCGATGCAGGTCGTATTACAATAAATCGCTTTATATACCCGCGCTTTTTCACGGCGCTTTCGATTTTATGCTGATGACAGAGCTTCCCCTGCTTTCGCTCGCGGTAATACCGTTTATGGCATACCTGTGGATCACATCTATTATTAAGCTCAGAAGATATTATAAAGAATCTAAACAGCGATTCCAAAAAGGATAGTTTTTACTTTATTTAAATTACGTTTACATTTACTTCACTTATGCCCATTATATTATCATTGACCTGCGATGCATATATATATACAATAAATTAGGGGGATCGGGTCTTGCAGAATAATGATTTTCAAGCCAAAGTGCTGCTTAAAAAAATACCTTGGCTCCTTTCAGGGCCTTTTTTTTACCTGCTTTTCCGGCTATCATCCCTTTGGCCCGGTTTTACTGAGAATGTATATTCACGCACGATATACAGCCTTATAAGCCAGGGGCTTTCAACTTTTACCGGGCTGCTGCCTTTTTCGCTTGGAGAGATCCTGCTTTACGGGTTTATTCTTTTCATAATCGTTTACATGGTACTGATGTTTATCAGGGCCGTGACTGCAAAAAGGTCATGGTGGTTTATACTGATAAACAGGACGCTTATTTTTCTGTCGGTCGTTTCCTGCATCTATGCGCTTTTTATCGGTCTCTGGGGATTCAATTATTCCAGAAACACATTGGGTAACATGCTCAGCCTCGATACTTCCCCCGCAAAACTTACAGAACTGTATTCGACCTGCGACGCACTCTTAGATAAAGCCAACGAATTAAGATCACTGGTCCCTGAAAATGAAAATGGCGTTTTTTCGCCCGTCTTCACCCGGCAGGATATGATGAACAGCGTATCATCGTATTACGATATGGCTGCCAAAGAAACTAAAAATAATTTTCTGGGCGGAAGCTACGGCCCGGTAAAGCCCGTAATATATTCGACCGGCCTTTCTTACGCCCACATATCCGGTATATATTTCCCTTTCACCGGGGAAGCGAATATAAATATCGGCCAGCCGATGCTCTTCTTCCCGTCTTCCTGCCTGCACGAAGCCGCCCACCAACGCGGGTTTGCCCGGGAAGACGAAGCAAACTTTCTTGCCTTCTATGTTTCGCAATATTCTGATGACGTTTCTGTAGAATATTCGGGCACAATGCTTGCGTTGGTGGAATCGATGAATAAACTTTACGAGCAGGATAAAGACTCTTATTTTAAACTTAGAAAAAAATATTCCGAAGGGATCGGCCGCGACCTCCATTTTAACTATTTATACTGGCAGAATTACGAAAGCCCGGTTAAGGAGACGTCAAAAGCGGTAAACAATACTTTTCTGCAGGCAAACATGCAGGCCGACGGAGTAAAAAGCTACGGAAGGATGGTCGACCTTTTGATCGCTCTATGGCGGAGCGGAGGTTTATAGCCTTTGCTTTTTCCTGTTTACTATAGGTTTAACGCTCGCTACTATGTATATCTGTAAACGAAAAACCGCGCTGAATATTGCGCGGCCGTGCTTGTCCGATTTCCGTTTCTATTATGGCAGTACTGCCTCTTCCGAAGCGAAAACCACCACATTCCCGTCATTTGTCCAGATATAATTATCATTATCGGTTTTAATGCATTCAAATCTTTTGCCGTATTTTTGATAGATGCCGTCTAGTTGTTTCCCATACAGTGTGGGCGCGCAAGTAATATGCCCGATCACTTTATCTATGCCGTCATATTTACTGCCTATGGTAAAGTCCTGTGATATCGGCTCATCAGGGCTTATTTGTTTTATCGTCACGGAATCTATCGTCATGCCGTCCTGCCCTTCCACCGAGATATAGAGCACAACGTCTTTGTCGAAGTTCGTTTTACCGGATACGGTTATAACATTGCCTTTTATCGAAATGCTGCATTCACCGGTTATATCGTATATCGGGGCTCCGGGAGCAATAGTAGGCCTTGCAAGCTGCGGCGCAGAACAAGCCGATAAAAACAGTACGGCCGCAGTCAGAAATATACATATGGATATTATTTTAAAGCTATTCTTTCGCATTTGATACCTCTTTTAAAAATCATCGTACTCAAGTATACATAAAACCCGCTCGCATGTAAAGAAAAAACATCATAATGCTAAACTGATTGCGCACTTTTTCTATTATCCTGTTTTACATGTTGCTTTACTGTTTATATAAATTGATAAGATACTATTTATATAGTTCAATAATATTGTTATAAGGATAATGATATGGCAATAAAGAAAAGATATCTCGGCGCCCTGCTTATAGACATAGGCATGATAACGCACGAACAGCTCGACGAATGTCTTAAAGTACAAAAAGACACCGGCGAACAGCTTAGCAAAGTGCTTAAGGAAAAAGGATTTGTAACCGAGCAGCAGCTTATGGAGATACTGGAGTTTCAGCTCGGTATACCGTCGGTTAGCCTTGACCTGACAACTCTTTCGCCCAAGCTCAGCAAGTATATTCCCGTATCTCTTGCAAGAAAACACAGAATGGTGCCGATAAAGATAGAAAACGAGTCGCTGTACATTGCGATGGAAGACGCCCTTGATTTTATTGCGCTTGAAGACGCACGCGTTGTATCGGGTATGGAAATAGTACCAAGGATAGCTTCTGAACAGGCGATAGAAGCCGCTATAAATAAGATGTACGGCAACGTGGGCGCTGAAACGGCTATCAAGGAATTTTCAGAAGAATCTGCCGCCGAGAAAACAGGCGAGGAAGCCGAAAGTACGACCGATATATCTAACGCCCCCATAGTTAGGTTGGTTACCTCGATATTTGAACAGGCTGTAAAGGCAAAGGCAAGCGATATTCACGTGGAGCCGAGTGAAAACAACGTAAGGGTGCGTATGAGGATCGACGGCCAATTGCTTCCCATACTTACTATTCCGAAAAAAGCCCAGTCAGCCGTAATAACCAGGCTAAAAATAATCGGAAATATGGACATCGCCGAAAAAAGGGTTCCTCAGGACGGGCGCTACAGGTTAACGGTAAACGGCGACGAGATCGACGTTCGTATATCTTCTCTTCCTACCGTTCACGGCGAGAAAATTGTCATGCGTCTGCTTGCCAAACAGAATTTCCTCATATCGAAGGAACAGCTAGGCTTTTCGAAAGACAACATTAAAAAGTTCGACGCCCTGCTAAATAACCCGAACGGGATAATACTTATTACCGGCCCTACCGGAAGCGGTAAATCCACGACGCTTTACGCAATGCTCACAGAACTCAACAGGGGCATTGAAAATATAATAACCGTTGAAGACCCTGTCGAGTACACAGTTGCCGGAGTAAATCAGGTGCAGGTAAACTCAAAAGCCGGCCTTACGTTTTCTTCAGGTCTGCGCTCTATACTCCGTCAGGACCCCGACATAATAATGATAGGCGAGATAAGAGACCAGGAGACTGTCGAAATCGCTATAAGGGCGGCCATAACCGGCCACCTTGTTCTTTCCACGATACATACCAACGACGCTCCGGGAACCATATCGAGGCTTATCGACATGGGAGTGCCTTCTTATATGCTTGCCGCTTCTCTCGTGGGAATAATGTCTCAGCGGCTGGTAAGAAAGATATGCCCCTCGTGCAAAACGAGATATACGCCCAATAAATTTGAATTGGGCGCAGCCGGCCTCCCCCCGTCTTACAATAAGGATATATTTATCGGCAAAGGATGTTCCAACTGCAACAATACGGGCTATAAGGGCAGGACCGCCGTCCATGAGATGCTGATTATAGACAGGGAAGTCCGCGAGATGATAATCAACGGAGCCAACATAGACGAGATACGCGATTACGCCATATCGGTACAGCATATGAATACACTCGCTGCTGAATGTATATCTCTCATGGCCCAGGGCGAAACGACCATTGAGGAAGTTATCAAAACATCATATACCAACAAGGGAGAGACCGAATGAACATTATAGCGTTGCTTGAAAGCGCTGCGGAAGCGGGAGCTTCCGACCTTCATATCTGCGCGGGCATCCCCCCCACTATTCGGGTAAGCGACGATCTGCGGCCGATAAGCGAAACGGTAGTAACAACCGAAATAGCAAGCGAGATCGCAAGGGAAATAATGAACGATCTGCAATGGCAGACGCTTATGGAAAAAGGGGAATGCGATTTTGCCATATCGGTGCCCGGTAAATACCGTTTCCGTGTCAACGTCTATAATCAAAGGCAAAGCCTTGCTATAGCTTTAAGGCTTATACAAAGCAATCCCCCGGATATCAATGAGCTTGGCCTCCCCCCTATACTCAGTTCGTTCTGTAATTATAACAGGGGCCTTATACTCGTTACAGGTCCGACGGGCAGCGGGAAATCAACTACGTTGGCGTCGATGATAGATCTTATCAATAAGACGAAAAAGAAGCATATTATAACACTCGAAGATCCTATAGAATATCTGCACCGGCATAAAAAATGCATCGTTAACCAGCGTGAAATCGGAGCCGATACCAATGACTTCTCCGTTGGCTTAAGAGCTTCGCTGCGTCAGGACCCTGACATAATACTCGTCGGTGAAATGAGAGACCTGGAGACAATAAGCACCGCAATAACCGCTGCCGAGACCGGGCATCTTGTTATGTCAA
>CAZJOS010000036.1:0-15179 GCA_964547655.1 uncultured Christensenellaceae bacterium | reverse complement strand
ATATTAAAGGAGGCTGCTTAAAGCCTCCTTAGCCTTATTTTTCCCGCTTATACCTTCTTTGCTTTTTGGATAGCCATGAATACCTTTTCGGGAGTAAAAGGCAGCTCTGTCATCCTTACGCCAACCGCGTTGTATATAGCGTTCGCTATCGCGGCGGGCGGGGTATCTATTCCTATTTCGCCTACGGATTTGGCGCCGTACGGCCCCGAAGGGTCATAGCTTTCCGCAAATTCCACTGTTATTTCATGTATATCCATTCTCGTCGGGATATTATAGTACATAAGATTGTTGTTGAGCAGATGCCCAAGGCTTGAACGGCCGGCTTCCTCGAACAGCGCCATGCCTATTCCCTGCGCGAGAGCTCCCTCTACCTGTATCTTTGCAAGGCTCGGATTTATGGCGGTGCCGCAGTCCGTTACCGCTGTGTATTTTAACACTTCCACCTTTCCGGTCTCAATATCTACTTCGACCTCCGCGAAGCCCGCAAGGTATGGCGGCGGCGACTGCTCGCCCACATACGAATCGGAAGATACGAGCTGCCTCTGGTTCGCGCTGTAATAAAGTCCGGTGGCGAGTTCTTTTAAAGTTATTTCCCCGCCGTCTTTGCCCTTTAGTATTTTCCCGTCATATTCTATCTTATCTACGGTTACTCCAAGCCGCTTAGCGCCCTCTTTTATTATAAGCGCGCGCATGTTTTTGGCGGCTTTTCTCACGGCATTTCCCGACACGAACGTGGTACTCGAAGCGTATGCGCCCGTATCGAAAGGCGTTAAATCGGTATCCGAAGAATATACTATCATATCCTCCGTCTTTACCTTTAAGGCCTCCGCCGCTATCTGCGCGAGTATGGTGTCGCTCCCGGTGCCTATGTCGGTAGCGCCCACCATCAGGTTGAAAGAGCCGTCGTCGTTGAGTTTCAGCATTGCCGCGCCCATGTCTATGGCGGCTATGCCCGAGCCCTGCATGGCTATAGCCATTCCTACTCCGCGCACTTTGCCCGGTGAAACTTCCTTCCGCGGATATTTCTCATCCCAGCCAATAAGCTCTTTGCCCCTCTTTATGCAATATTCGAGCTTGCAGCTCTCTATAACCATATCCACGCCCTCGGTGCCCTCGCCCATTATCTTGAATATAGGCGACGTCTCACCCTCGGCCATCATGTTCTTTCTTCTTAAGTTCTCCGGCCTCATATCGAGTTTGGCCGCAAGCTCGTCTATGGCCGATTCGAGCGCGAAGTTGCCCTGTATCGCTCCGTAGCCCCTGTAGGCGCCCGCGGGCGTAAGGTTCGTGTATACCACGGTGCCTTTGAACCGCACCGATTCCGCCTTGTTGTATATGGGCAGAGTCTTCGAGCCGGCTACCATAAGCACCGTAAGCGCGTGCTCTCCGTAAGCGCCGGTGTTGGAGAGAACGACCATGTCTATTGCGCGTATCGAACCGTCCTTTGAGGCGCCTATAGCAATATCGAAGCGCATAGGGTGCCTCGTATACGTAGCTTCGAACACTTCGGTCCTCGTATATATGAGCTTCGCCGGGCGGCCTGTTTTCAGCGTTACCGCGGCCGCGAGCAGCTCTCCGTGCACTGCCTGCTTGCCCCCAAAGCCTCCGCCTATCCTCGGTTTTATAACGCGTATGTTTTTTATAGGTATCTCCAGCGCCGCCGCTATTATCCTCCTTAAGTGGAACGGCGTCTGCGTTGACGATATGACAACGAGTCTCCCGTGCATGTCGAGATAAGTCGCGCACGCGTGCGGCTCCATCATCATGTGCGCCTGCGCCTGTGTATAGTACCTCTGACGCACCACAACCTCGCACTCCTCAAGCGTCTTATTTACATCGCCTAAGTTCATCTCATAAAACGCGGCTATGTTCTTTGATGCGTCCATGCCTATCTCGAACATCGAATGGGCCTCGGGCTCAGGGTGTATAACGGAAGCGTTCCCTTCGGCCTTTTCAAAATCGAGCACAGGTTCGAGCATTTCATATTCCACATGTATAGCTTCAATGGCTTGTGCGGCCGCCTTTTCCGTAACGGCGGCGATTACCGCCACCTCGTCGCCCACATAGCGCACATACTCGTCGAGCGTGTATTTATCGTAAGGCGACGGCTCGGGGTACCCTTGCCCCGCTCTCGTATGTATGTTCCTCGGAAGGTCCTTATATGTTAGCACGCAGGCAACTCCCGGTATACTCATCGCCTTTACGGTGTCTATGCTCTTTATCCTCGCATATGCGTGGGGGCTTCGCAGTACCTTTATTATAAGTGCGTCTTTGGGCGCGACGTCGTCCGTGTACACAGGCCGCCCTATAACGAGCCCTTTGCCTTCAAACTTACGGATCGGTCTTTTCACCTCGTTCATCATTCCACCCCCATAAACTTCTTTATAGCTCGGAGCTGCCCCACATACCCGGAACACCTGCACAGGTTGCCCGCAAGATAGTTCTTTATATCCTCTTCGGTCGGGTGCTTCAGTTCTTTTTTCATAGCCAGTATCGTTATGGCGAGGCCTGGGCTGCAATAGCCGCACTGCTCAGCCCCTTCCGCGGTCATATATTCCGCGAGCGCGCTTATCTCTTCTCTCAAGCCTTCCGCGGTAGTCACGCTGTGCCCGTCGGCCCTGGCGGCAAGCATCGCGCAGGACAGTATGGGCTTTCCATCCATAAGCACCGTGCACGAGCCGCACGAACTGGTGTCGCAGCCGCGCCTGATGCTTAATATGCCCTTATCGCGCAATACATCCAGAAGATAAGCGTCAGGCTCTATTATAAGTTTGCGCGGAAGACCATTCAGATTCATCTCTATGTTCATTTCTCCACCTCCGCGAGCGCCCGTTTTACGAGCGTTTTCGCAAGCTGTTTCCTGTATTCTTTTGACGCCTTTCTGTCGCTGCCGAACGCAAGTTCATCAGAGGCCATATCGGCCGCCTGTTCAAGCGTCTCTTCGTTTACGTCCCTGCCCGAAAGAAACTCTGCAGCGCCCCCGGCGAGCTGCGCGACTCCGGGGCGCGCCCCGACCGCTATCTTATATCCTCTTTCGCCCTTCGAAGCGGCAACAGACAATATGGGGAGGGCGCCGTATGTATTTTTGAACGTCTGGTAGTTTGCCCTTATATCCTCTTTCTTTATAACTATCTTTTCGAGTATGTCTTTGCTCTTAATGCCCATCTTAAGGAAATCTGTTAAGGCTACCTCTCCTTTGCCGTGAAGCACTACGCCGCAGTCGAGGACCAGCAGACATGTGATCAGCTCAGAAAAGCCTATCCTGCTGTATACCGAGCCGCCCGCGGTAGCCATGTTTCTCAGTTGCGTGCCGACTATACCCGATACCGCAGCGGGCAGCACGCCACTGAAATGCTTTTTCAGCAGGGCGCTCCGCTGCATATCGCCGAGCGTTGCCATCGCGCCTATATCTATTGTGCTTTTAGTCTCAATAATGAAGTCAAGCTCGGCATTGGAAAGGTCTATCGCAAGCCCTATCTTCCTCGACCCCTGCCGCAGGAACAGGCCGCCTCCTATAACGTATGCGTCCTTCCTGCCGGAGATCAGGGCGTACGCTTCTTCGGCGCTTTTCGGTTTTACATATTCGCCTATGGTTATCATTCAGGCCTCCTTTTATCAGTTATGTTATAGTCAAATAATCAGATATCCGTAATTATAGAAAACTGCTTTTATAAGCTCGGTTATTTCCTTCGGTATCGCCACGCATATATCAGCGTTGTCCGGTTCAATTTTCCAAGCGCTGCCGCCGAGCCGTACTCTAACGCGCTTTGCGTCCCTGTCAATTAAAACAAAGCCTGCGTTATCGCTGTTTTTAAAGTCGCTCTCGTTCCAGAACAGCGTGAACTTATCTTTATACGGGGCGCTTTTGTACGGGCAGAACGCCTCACAATTGCCGCACGCGTTGCACATGCCGTCGATATGCAGTATCTGGTTAATATCTTTCATGCCGTTTACCTTGACGGCTACGTTTGCCCTGTTGGGGCAAACCTCGGCGCACACATTGCAAAGGCAGCTGCATTCCAGACAACCCGAGCCAATCTCTCCTCCGCACCTCAGTATTCCTTTTTTAGCGGTTATATCCTCTGCCCGCTTTTGTTCATCGAAATCCGCCAAACGTAAGCCGATAGGCCCGAGCCCTTCTTTGAGGATAACATCTTCCGCGAATCTGCGCCCGTCGGCAATGGCCTCGACTACCGTCGCCGGGCCGCGAAGCACGTCGCCTCCTATATAGACATTTTCTATATTTGTTTCATTTGTCTCAGTGGTAGCCGTTATCCTGCCTCTGCCATCCGTCTTTATACCGTTTTTAATGAGGACATCAACTTCCGGACTTTCGCCTGTCGCTGTTATTACCGAATCCGCTGTGATATCGGCAGTCTCGTCCGTCGGCACCGGAGCTCGCCTGCCCGACTTGTCGGGTGCGCCGAGCGCCATCTTTCGGCACCTCAATATACCGTCCTTAAAGGACTCAGGAGACAGCAGCTCCTTGAACTCTATACCCTCGCTGAGCGCGGCATTAAGCTCTTCTAAGTCTGCGGGCATATACTTCATCGTGCGCCTGTAGACAATAGAAACGCTTTGCACTCCCGGCACGCGCTTTGCGGCCCTCGCGGCATCCATGGCCGAGTTGCCCGCGCCTATGACCGCAACGCTTCTGCCCAGACCCGGTGCCTGTTTGTCTTTGAAACCCGACAGGAAATCGAGCACGTTATATACATTTCCCTCCGCTTCAAAGTGAGGCTCATGCTGTTTCCACGCACCGGTGGCTATGAAAATGTATTTATAACCGTCGCTTTTCAGCGCGTCTATCGAGAATTGTCCGCTCACTCCGAGTTTAAATGAAACGCCCGATCTCTTTATAAGCTCCAGATCTTTTTCAAGCGCTTCTTCGGACAGTCTGAACTCCGGTATCACATACGCGGGCATACCGCCGATTTTATCTCGTTTCTCAAGTATAGTAACGTCAAAACCGCTCGTTGAGAGGAAATACCCCGCCGAGAGTCCCGCCGGGCCCGCGCCTATAACGGCGACTTTGCAGCCGCTCTTTGCAGGAGGTTTTACCGTATCTATATATTTTTCAAAAGCGCAGGAAGCGGCCTTAAGTTTTTCTCCCCGTATATCGACCGGCTCGTCATAATCCACCCGGGTGCACTTGCTCATGCACGGGTGGCTGCATATCGTCCCTGTGGTGAACGGCATAGGGTTCTTGGCTGTTATAAGTTCAAACGCTTCGGAAAGCCTGCCTTCCGCTGTCAGCCTTATGTACTCGGGTATATCCTGCCCTATGGGGCAGCCTTCTTTGCATGGGGCTATAAAACAATCGATCAGCGGCACATTTTTATCTATCTTCCTGTTTTCCGTTTCCCGGAATTCTTTCTTATACCAAACCTTTTTCAACGCGTTCCCCGCCAGAGCCTTCAATCCGGGAATGTCTACTCCTTTAAATGATGAACCGCTGAACTTCTCTTCCGCCAGCTGCGCAAGCTGCTTTATCCTCATATACCCACCCGGCTTCAGCAGCGTGGTAGCGAACGTTATGGGCCATATGCCCGTCTCGTATATATCGCCGATGTTTGATATGTCAGCTCCGCCCGAATATGATATCCGCAAATCCCCGCCGAACGCTTCCGCGAGCCTCGCGGCAAGGTTTATTGTGAGCGGATACAGCGCCCTTCCCGACATGTACATCTCTTCCCCGGGCAGCTCGCCATTCAATATGTTTGCGGGGAACGTATTTGAGAGCTTTACTCCGAACGTAAGTCCCAGCTCTTTCGCGTACTCCTGAAGCCGCTTTATGAGCGGTACGGCGTCGATGAACTGCAGGTCGTCGTTGAAATGGTGTTCGTCAAAAGACACGTAGTCAAAACCCGTGCTGTCGAGT
Source organism: uncultured Christensenellaceae bacterium (assembly GCA_964547655.1). Taxonomy (GTDB): domain Bacteria; phylum Bacillota; class Clostridia; order Christensenellales; family SZUA-584; genus DTFZ01. The sequence goes on along the minus strand of CAZJOS010000036.1, from coordinate 9,298 downwards.
GTGTTGCGGACAAATTCATACCCCAGAAGCGTGGGATTGCATTTAACGAACGTATTCAGTTGTTTTTCGCCAAGAAGGTATCTCGCTATGCGCTCTATCTCCTGCGGCGGGCAGCCGTGCATAGTGGAAAGCGTAATAGACGAGCAGACGTTCGGCGATATCTCCTCGAAATATTTACCGTCTATATTTTCAAATCTTTCTGTATTGTCTGTCAGCCATCCTTTGCACTCGTTCCATACAGGCGTATCAGACGCGTCCTTCAGGCCCTCTATAAACGCATCTATCCTGGGCGACTGGATCCCGGCGAGGTCGTACCCCACGCTCATGTTAAACGCAAAGCCGTTGCACGAGCCGAGCCCGAATTCTTCTGACAATACCTTTACCGCGAACCATGCCTTTATATATTCGGCAAACGCGTCAGGCACGGTAAGCTCTGTAGACCACTCGACGTTGTAACCTTCGTCGCTTGCGAGTATGCAGGGCTTGGATACAGGCAGGTCTTCGCCGTCGAGTATCTGCACGGTCTTGAGCTCTATGAACCTTGCCCCGCTAAGGTATGCCGCTATAATATTCTGTGCAAGCTGCGTGTGCGGCCCGGCGGCCGGGCCGACAGGATTCTCTATGGTTTCGCCTGAAAAAAACAGGTTTTTGCTGTTATTCTTTCTATAGAACTTAGCTGACGGTACGCCGAATATGCTTCCCTCGTTTTTGTACTCGCAGAGTATCCATTCCATCAACTTATCAAACGGTATAGGCTGCATTCTGTCGTTCATGTATGACCTCCAAATTATTGCCTTGCTTGATCAGAAACGCTCCCAAACTTTTTCCGCGAGCTCCCTGCTCTTCGCGCATACCTCCCGCTCGTCGAGCGTGGTAAGCTTCCTGTTCTTCATAACGACCTTCCCGCCTATTATCGTCGTATCCACCGCCCTGCCGCTCATGCCGAACAGTATGTGTCCGTTTATATTCCCTGAGTCCATGCAGGTAGGAGGATCGTAATCAACTATTATCACGTCAGCGTAAGCGCCTTTTTTCAATTGCCCCAAAGGCTTATCGAAGTATTTTGAGGCTATGCGCGAGTTGTTTTGAAACAGCATCGCGGGCGGCTCCGCCCACGCTGCGCTGGGGTTGCCGCTCGCGTGCTTGTGAAGGCAGTTAGCTGCTTTGAGCGACTCGAACATGTCGCTTGTGTATCCGTCGGTACCGAGCCCGACGTTCACGCCTTTTTCGAACATCTTGAGCACAGGCGATACGCCCACCGCATTTCCCATGTTCGATTCGGGGTTGTGTACTACGTTCGTTTTCGTTTCTTTCAGGATATCTATCTCTTTTTCGGATATGTGTATGCAGTGCACCGCGATACTTCTTTCTCCGAGTATGCCTCTTCTTTGCAGCCGCTCAATGACGCCCATGCCGTATTTATTTTGGGCGTCGCGCTTATCCTCTATGCCCTCAGCCGCGTGTATGTGGAACCCTGTCCTGCCGTTGTTTTCGGCCACGCACTTTTCCAGCGTTTTGTCTGAAAGCGTAAACTGCGCGTGCAGCCCGAACATGCCTTTGAGCATGGGGTCGTTATCGTTCTCACAGCGCTTTATAAGGTCGGAATTTTCTTTTATGCCGTCCTGCGCTATTCTTTCCCCGTCCCTGTCCGACACCTCGTAGCAAAGGCAGGCGCGAAGCCCGGCCTGCTTCGTGGCTTCGGCGATCTTAAACAGGCTTCCCGCCGCGGCATAAGGGCTCGCGTGGTGGTCGAAAACCGTCGTCGCGCCGCACTTTATGCAGTCGATGATGGGAATAAGAGCGCTGTAATAGACGTCTTCGAGCGTCAATACCTTGTCGAGCCTCCACCACAGGCGTTCCAGTATCTCCTTAAAGTTTGAGGGGGGAGCGTCTTTAAGCGCCATTCCCCGGGCAAACGTGCTGTAAAAGTGCATATGCGTGTTTATTAGCCCCGGCATTATCACCTTGCCGTCCGCGTCGATAAACTCAGCTTCCTTGTATTTGCTCAGCATATCGGCGGCGCTTCCGATATCAATTACAGTATCGCCTTCAACCGCTACGCAGCCGCCCGGCAGTACCGTATCGTTTTCGTCGCGGGTTATTACCGTTCCGTTTCCCACAAGCAGCATATTGTTATCTCCTTTATTTCAGTCCGAGCAGGAAATCTTCAAGCAGCCTTAAGCTGACTTCTTTCCTGTATACAGCGCTCGAGCGCTGGTCGTCTATCGGCCGTATGAACCGCGAATATATATCCTTCACCTGCGGCAAAAGAGCAGGCAGGTCAGACAGTTTAACGCCTGTCAGCAGGTTTTCCGCTCCAACGCTCCTCACGACCGTGGGCGCGACCGCGCCGAACGCTATGCGTATGTCTTCTATCTTTCCTTCCGCAACGTCAGCCAGCCCGGCGAACGACAGCTTCGAAAGCGCGTCCGCCTTCCTCGTCCCGACTTTGCGGTAATATACGTTCGAAAAACGCGTGAGCGGCATGCTTATCTCCGTCAGCAATTCGCCTTCTTTAAGACCCGTACACCCAGGCCCTGTTATAAACTTCGCGACAGTAGCTTCCCGGCTTCCGCCTGCGCTCTTCAGCTTTACGCTCGCGTCAAGGGCGTACAGTGGCGGCAGAGTATCGCCCGCGGGCGAGGCGTTGCATATGTTGCCTCCAATCGTCCCCATATTACGTATGCCGGGCGAGGCCATTTGCTTTACCGCAAGCCGGAGTATTTCAGGAACAGACTCGTTAGCCGCAATGTCCGCCAGCGTTGCAGCCGCGCCGATACGCAGAAAACCGTTTTTCGATGTGATGTTTTTCAGTTCGCCAAGGCCGCCGATCATGATCACGGGAGCGTCGAACTCAGGCAGCGTTCCCGCCCAGTTCTTCCTTTTCACCATCAGATCTGTGCCGCCCGCGAACGGTACGGCTTTATGCTGCGCTTGGTACTCGAGCGCCTCTTCGAGCGTTTCAGGTATAAACGTATCTACCATAAGCCACGCCCCTTCTTAGCCGCCAGCTTTATCGCGTTTATTATCATTCCGTACCCGGTGCACCTGCACAAGTTGCCGGATATGGCCTCTCTTATTTCGTCTTCATCCGGATCGGGATTTACGCTCAATAGCGCTTGCGCCGCCATTATCATGCCCGGCGTGCAGAATCCGCACTGCACCGCGCCCGCGTCGGAAAATGCCTTTTCCAGCACAGCAAACTGCTCTGTTCCGCTCAAGCCCTCTATGGTAGTTATACTCTTGCCCTCAATGGTCCCTACGGCGGCAAGGCAGGAATTTACGAGCCTGCCATCCACGAGCACCGAGCACGCACCGCACTCGCCCTCGCCGCAGCCTTCCTTCGGGCCGGTAAGCGCAAAGTCTTCGCGCAGCACGTCGAGCAGCCGCTTAAGCGGGTCGGCGATTATGTGGGCTTCTTTGCCGTTAAGTGTGAACGATATCTTTTTACTCATCGCAGCTTGCCTCCATACTGCCCCAAAAAGCCGTACCTTTTTGGGGGCCCCGTATCAATCGTTCCGGCGTTACAGGCAAAGCAGTTATCTCTATTCCGAGAGCGTTGCTTACGGCTGCCGCCAGCGCAGGCGCCGCGCCAAGCAGCGTAAGCTCCCCCGCGCCTTTCGCGCCGAACGGCCCAAGCTCGTACGGGTTGTCTATAAGCACGCTTTGCGTCCTCACCGCGTCGACCGAAGTCGGAATGATATAATCGGTAACGGAGCGCTGCTGAATCCTGCCCTGCTTGCATTCCATTACCTCTATAGAGCCGTAGCCAAGGCCCTGCAGTACTCCGCCGTCTATCTGGCCCTTCATTATTCGCTCGTCTATCGCACGGCCCGCGTCGAACGCCGCCCACGAGCCCTTTATATCGATCTGGTACGTTACAGGGTCTATCTCCACTTCCACCGCGCTTGCGCCCCACGAATACACAGGGTAAGCGTCGCCTCTGAATGTAGTCCCCTTATCTTCCCATTCCATAAACTCCGGATGCTTATACCGCTGCGTTATTTCCTGCGCTTCGCCGTCTTTCCATGTGCGTTTCAGTTCCTCCGCGGCGTCGTGAAGCAGCTTGCCCACTATCATCACCGAGCGCGATGCGACCGTAGGCCCCGAGTCGGGGACAATATCGGTGTCCGGGAAATCGTAAACTATTGTTTCGAGCGGTATATCCAATGCTTTAGCGACGATCTTCCTCAGCGTCGTCCGGAGGCCCTGCCCCATGTCCACTCCGGCGACGAGTATTTCTACTGTTCCGTCAACCCGCTTTTTTAATTTAACGACCGCGTTAATGTGGTCTCGCTCGCCGCTGCCCGTGAACCCGCAGCCGTGCAGGAACAGCGATACGCCGATGCCCTTAAAAGGCTTATCCTTGTATTCGCCGGTCTTCCTGCGGTAGCCGGACATCTTGTCAACAGCTTTAACGAGTTCAGGCAGAGGCACGTGATGGCGGAACAGTCCGCCGGTCGCGGTGCTGTCTCCCTTCTTCGCAATATGCCTTAGCTTGTATTCGAGCGGGTCTTCGCCCAGCTCCTTCGCTATCCTGTCCATGAACGTTTCTATTGCAAATAAAGCCTGCGGCGCTCCGAAGCCGCGAAAAGCGCTGTTGGGCACGGTGTTCGTCGCTATTGCCCTGCCTTTTACTTCGATGTTCGGTATGCTGTATACGCCCGCTATGTTGAACATCGACCGCTGAAGCACCACGGGAGACATGCCCGCGTAAGCGCCCGCGTTGAGCTTAATATCCGCGGAAAGGGCGGCTATGCGCCCGGCCGCGTCCAAAGCGGCTTTGAGCCTGATGTTTGAAGGATGCCGCTTGGGAGTGGCCTCCATGTCTTCTGCACGTTCGAGTATCAGCTTTACGGGCCTGCCCGTCTTATACGCGGCGAATGCAACTTGCCCGCCGAGCAGGGACGGGTAATCCTCCTTGCCGCCGAATCCCCCACCGACGGTATTCTGCACTATCCTTACGTTATCCGCGCTCCACCCAAAGCCCTGCATTACTGCGTTTTTCACGTAATACGGGCATTGCATCGAGCCAAATACCGTAACCTTGCCGTCTTTGTATTCCGCTATCATACCCTGAGGCTCAAGGTAAAGCTGTTCCTGATACCCGGTCGTATACTCAGCTTCGATTATTTTTGCTGCATTTTTGAAGCATTGCTGTGCATCCCCTTTGGAATAACTGTAATCGGCAAAGTCGTTTTTGCCCTCATATATGGGCGCAAGCGAAGCGCCCTCCGCCTGCTCCATGGTCAGTATAGGAGGTATGTCTTCATATTCGACTTTGATTCCAGAAATGATATCGAGTATCGTTTGTTTGTCCGGCCCGACTGCGAGCAGTATCGGCTGGCCTATGTAGTTCACGGTATCCTCCGCGAAGAACGGCTGGTCGTCCAGTATTATCTTCACGCGGTTCAAGCCCGGCACGTCGTTTCTGTCTACGATATAATACCCGTCAGGCATCTGAGGTATATTGACGGCTTTTATCCGCGCCCTTGCCCTGTCCGAGCGCAGCGTTTTGGCATACAGCATGCCGGGAAGGCGCATATCGTCTATATAACACGCCGTACCGTTTATCTTTTCATTGTTGTCCGTTTTGTTAACGGGAACGCTAATATTGTCCGGCAAACGCTGATCTCCTTTCGGGTTATTTGGCTAAGTTCTGTGTCGATTTGGGCATATTGCCTGAGAATTCGTTTACATATATGAGCGGGATCGCCACGTACATCGCCGCAGCCTTTACAAGCTCGTCCTTCCATGTTTTCTCATTAGGCGCGTGCGCCTGGTCTTCATGGCCCGGCCCGAATCCTATGCACGGTATGCCGTGCATGCCCATTATAGACACGCCGTTTGTGGAAAACGTCCACTTGTCGAGCAGCGGCTCACTGCAAAAAAGCCTCTTGTAGCTCTCTGTAAGCGTGCCGCATACCGGATGGCCTTGCTCTATGAACCACGTCGGGAAGTAGCAGTCGGTCGGGTATTCAAGCCCGGTATACGAAGGCCTCTCGTACGTGTACATCGTTACTTCCGCGCCCGCTTTCTTCACGGACGGAAGCTCGCGTATCTGACCCAGTGCGTACTCTTTGTCTTCGCCCGCTGTCAGCCGGCGGTCTACCGATACCGAGCAGCTGTCGGCCACCGCGCAGCGCGAAGGCGACGTAAAGAAAATCTCGGAAACCGCAAGCGTGCCTTTGCCGAGGAACGGGTGCGATATGAGACGTTCGTTCAGCGCTTTTAAGTCGAGCAGTATATCAGCCATCTTGTATATGGCGTTGTCTCCGCGCTCGGGCGCAGAGCCGTGGCAGCTTACGCCCTGAGCCGTTATCTTTATCTCCATCCTGCCGCGGTGCCCGCGGTATATGTTGCACGACGTCGGTTCCGTTATAACAACGAACTCCGGTATTATTTTCGATTCGTTTATTATGTACTGCCAGCACAGGCCGTCGCAGTCTTCCTCCTGCACCGTTCCTGTAACGAGCAGCGTATAATCTCCTTCAAGCCCCAAGTCCTTTATTATCTTTCCGGCGTACACCATGGCGGCCATGCCGCCCTCCTGATCGCTCGCGCCTCTACCGGTTATAGTCTCATCATCCTCAGAACCCACGTACGGGTCGTAATTCCACAGCGCCCTGTTGCCGATTCCCACGGTGTCTATATGCGCGTCCATCGCAATGAGATGTTTGCCGTGCCCGATGTATCCCAGAACGTTGCCCATAGGGTCTATCTCAACTTTATCGAACCCGACTGATTCCATCTCCTGCTTTATCCTCTGGATAACGCCTTTCTCTCCCGCGCTCTCACTGGGGATAGCTATCATATCGCGCAGGAATTTTGACATCTGAGGTTTATATTTTTCAGCCGCTTCGAGTATTGTTTTATAATCCATAGCTGCCCCCTACTTTTTTACTATCGTCTGTATATCGCTTAATTTCGGCGCTATCGTGTGCGGTTTGCCCGCCGCCAGCGCCGCGCTCTTAATGTCTTTAAGCCCGCTGCCCGTAACGATGCAGGCCACGCGCTCATTTCCCCTGAGCAGGTTTTTTTCATGCATCTTCAGTATTCCGGCGAAGCCGGTAACTCCCGCGGGTTCGCCGAATATGCCCGTGCGCCGGGCAAGCAGCTTCATGGCGGCCAATATCTCCTCGTCGGAAACGTCTATCATGTACCCGCCCGACTCGCTTAAGGCATTGAGCGCCTTTATGCCGTTGCGCGGTATGCCGACGGAAATGCTGTCCGCTATCGTCTCGGGCTTTTTATATTCAAACTGATATGACTTATTATTAAAAGCCCTTGTAACGGGGTTAGATTTAGCGGCCTGAATTCCGACTATTTTGGGGCGCCTGTCTGTCAATCCCAGCCTGTAACACTCCGAGAAACCCTTCCAAACGCCCGCCATCGAGCAGCCGTCGCCTACTGCGACAACGACTATGTCGGGCACGTCCCAATGAAGCTGTTCGCATATCTCGTACGCTACTGTCTTCTTGCCTTCCACGAGATACGGGTTTATGGCGCAGCTCCTGTTGTACCAGCCGAACTCGGCGGCAGCCGCGAAGCAAAGCTCTACGGCCTCGTCGTACGTACCGTCCACGAGGAATACGTGCGAGCCGTATATCAGAAGCTGCGTTACTTTTGCCTCCGGCGCGGTTTTCGGCACAAATATGAACGTCTCTATCCCGGCGCTCGCCGCGAACCCTGAGAGCGACGAAGCGGCGTTGCCTGTCGACGCCGCGCATATGGCATTCCTGCCAAGCTCTATAGCTTTGGCTACGCCTACGGCGCTCGCCCTGTCTTTGAGAGAGGCGGTCGGGTTCTTAGAATCGTCCTTTATATATATGCTTTTGAGGCCTGTCTCTTCCTGAAACCTGTCCGTCTCGTAGAGCGGCGTCCACCCGACCATAAGCGGCTGTATGCCCCGCTTTCCCTCGAGCGGTATGGCGGGAAGATAGCGCCACAGCGAATAGTTCGTATCGCTTTGCAGCGATTCGCGCGTCAGCTGTTTTCGGATAACATTATAATCATGCTGCACATCGAGTATGCCGTCGATACCGCAATCCGCGCACGTGTAGTCGATCTCGCCGTGGTCGTATTCCCTGCCGCATTTTACGCACTTTAAGTTTATTATCTTGTCCATAGTTACTCCAGCATTATGACTGTTCCGGTGTTGCCTCTTAGCGCCTCTACCGCTTTATCGAGTGACGTGATTATTGTCTTTCTCGCGGGGCTGCTCTTAGCGAACTCAGCCGCGGCTTTAACTTTTGGCAGCATACTTCCGGGCGCGAACTGTCCCTGCGCCATGTACTTCTCGCAGTCCTCAAGGCTCATGAAATCGAGCTCTCTCTGGCCGGGCTTTTTATAATCGAGGCAAACCTTCTCCACTTCGGTAAGTATGAGCAGTATGTCCGCCTCCACTTCCTCCGCGAGCTTTTCGGCCGCGAGGTCTTTGTCTATCACGGCAAGCACGCCCTCATGGGTGCCGTCCCTTCTCTCGATCACCGGTATGCCCCCGCCGCCCACGGTGATGACTATCGTCGAATCCCAAAGCTCTCTTATGGAGTGTATCTCGACTATACGCTTAGGCTGTGGCGAAGGCACTACCCTTCTCCATCCCCGCCCTGCGTCCTCCTTCATGACGAAGCCTTTTTCAATAAGCTTCTTTGCTTCTTGCTCGTTGTAGAACTGGCCTATGGGTTTCGTGGGGTTCTGGAACGCGGGGTCTTTTGCGTCTACGACGACCTGCGTAACAAGCGTTACGACCAGCAGCCTGCTGCCGCGCTTTTCCAGCGCGTGGCGCATGCCCTGCTGCAGCTGGTATCCTATATAACCCTGGCTCATGGCAGTGCAGACGTCGAGCGGCAAAGGCGGCATAACGCCAGCCGCCATTTCCGACGCGAGCAGGATGCGCCCTACCTGCGGCCCGTTGCCGTGCGCTATTGCCATCTCGTAGCCGAATATGCTCTTAATATCGGCCATTATTTCGCACGTTTTCTTTATTACCTCGAGCTGCGCCTCGGCTGTAGGCTCCATGCCTTTTTCCTCGAGCGCGTTGCCCCCGAGCGCAATCACGACCTTAATATGAGACCCCATAAGTCCCCCTTAACGCATATTCTTTATCTTCTCGTCGTATTCAGCAATCTTATCGTATTCGTCTTCCCAGAACCCGGGGCTTCTCATGGAATCGAGATACTCCTTCTTATACCCGAACGGCAGCCAGTCCTTCTCTTTCTGTTTAAACAGCTGTTCCTTTCTGTCCGTAAGGCGGAAGTCGTAAACGTGCTCCTCGCTCATGCCGTGGAATATATCG
>CAZJOS010000035.1:0-15181 GCA_964547655.1 uncultured Christensenellaceae bacterium | reverse complement strand
AGATGTTGGCAGTCGGTTTTATGAAAAAGAAGAGACGATGCGGCCGCAAAACTTGGAGTCAATAATAAACCCCATGGCTATGCTTAAGGTCAATAAAAATATTGATATAATGCCGGAAAGATAAAAGTATACGAAGCAGGAACTAAAAAGCAATGTGAATATACCGTAACAGTTTATATAAGGTAGGTATATGCTTTAACTTAAAAAATAAAATTTATAGGCTTGACACTGTATTCAAAGTCTGCTATGGTGATATTGTATCCAATATCACATATACATAATACAAAAGATAAATAAATACGGGAGATTTTTTGGACAATGAATGGATACAATATATCAGATACAGAATCAGATATTCATAATGGACATGCCTGATACGAAAAGCAATTAAATTATATAACATTAAGAAAAGGGGCAGAAGACAATGGCGAATCTTACTATCAGACCTATAAACACAGGATATGTACCGACATATCCACTGCAATACCACTACCATCATTCATGTGCGCCTTATTTAAAGAATGTGCCGAATGAAAAGGTTCCGTTGCCTGTATTTACGTTTTTAGTTGAGGGAGCAGACGACTTGCTGCTTATCGATACCGGAATGGCTTGGACGGAAAGAGCTAACAAATATCATCACCCCGGCTCCTGGCAGGACCCCGGCATGGCTATCCACGAACAGCTCGAAAAGATAGGATATAAGCCTGAAGACATAGATATTGTAGTATTTACGCATTTACACTGGGATCACATGTTCTACATGGACAAGTTCACAAATGCAACTTATATAGCCCATGAAAGGGAAGTGGCGTTTGCGCTGGATCCCATACCGCTTTATTACAAATCGTACGAGCATCCGGCTCTCGGCATTGTCCGCCCGTTTGAAGGCAAAGAATTCAAGACGGTCAGGGGCGAGGCGGAGATAATGCCCGGCATACGCGTATTTGAATCTTTCGGACATTCGCCAGGCCATATTTCCGTTGAAGTCGATACAAAGGACGGCAGCTATATCTGCGCCGGAGATTCTATATTCGTGCTCGGAAACTTAAATGAGATACCTGAGCTGCATTATAATATCACGCCTCCGGGGCGTTTCTACAACATCGTTGAAGCATGGAAAAGCATCGAATATCAGAAGGCAAGGGCGCAGGACAGCAGCAAGCTCCTGCTGTGCCATGACAAGCAGCTTGAAGAGCGCGTTAAGGCGACGCCGATATTCGGGATCTGACAGGAGGGCATATGAAAGCGGATACTATAGTGATCGGGTGCGACGATGCCGCAATGGACATGAAGAATACTGTCATTGCGCTTCTGAAGGCGAAGGGGATTAATGTTGAGGATCTGGGCGTTAACGGCCTGGATGACCACACATATTACCCGCTTGTCGCCAAGAAAGTATGCGAAAGCATTATTAAGAGCGGTTATAAGAAGGACGGCATACTGATATGCGGAACAGGCATCGGCATGGCAATGACGGCAAACAAATTTAAAGGCATACGCGCCGCAGTATGCCACGATAATTTTTCAGCCGAACGCGCGAGGCTCAGCAACGATTCAAATGTTCTTTGCATGGGCGCGAGGGTAATAGGCCCGGAGCTTGCAAAAAAGATAGTGAACGAATGGATATCGCTCGAATTTACGGACTGCAGCTCCACCCCCAAGGTTAACGCTATAAAGGAAATAGACGCCGCAAATCTGCGGTAAGAAAGCGAAAGACATGAACAGGCTTGAAAAGCTGTATATCGGCACAAATCTGAAAATGTATAAAACGATAGCCCAGACTGTCGAATACCTTGGGCAGCTCCGCTCTCTGACGGAAGATATCAAGGGGATAGAACTTTTTGTTATACCTTCGTTCACATCGCTGGAAAGCGCAATGAAAAGCAATATGGGAAGCCATATACATCTCGGAGCCCAGAACATGTGCTGGGAAGACGAAGGGCAATATACGGGCGAGATCTCGCCGCTTATGCTCAAAGAGGTGGGCGCCCAAATCATCGAGATAGGGCACTCGGAACGCAGGCATGTGTTCGGCGAGAAGGATGAAGAGCTGAATAAAAAGGTGCATGCGGCAATAAAACACGGTTTTACCGCGCTGCTGTGTATCGGAGAGACGGGGGAGCAGAAAAGCCTCGGGCTATCCGACGAAATACTGAGCATACAGCTTAAAGCGGGGCTGGGCGGCCTTTCAAAGGATGATATCAATAGGTTGTGGATCGCATATGAGCCTGTATGGGCGATAGGAGTAAACGGCACTCCCGCTTCAGCGGAATATGCAGCCGGGAAGCATTCCTTTATAAAATCTGTGCTGGGAGCGCTTTACGGACGCGACGGCTATGAGATCCCCGTTTTATACGGCGGAAGCGTGAATCCCGGAAACGCGCCGGAACTGATAACGCAGCCTGATATAGACGGTCTTTTTATAGGGCGGAGCGCATGGAACGCGGAAAGCTTTAACAGTATAATACGGCAGGTCCTGCCGCTGTTTAATAACAAAAAACAAGCTGTAAAGGCGGGGGCACGAGCGTATGAGCAGTATTAACAAGATCAAAGACGAGATGATACTTGCGGCGTCACGCGCATATACCCGGGGGATACAGACAGGCAGCGGCGGAAATTTCAGCGCACGCGTGCCGGGAAAGCAGCAGATGCTGCTTAAATCGAGCGGCGGCTCTTTTGCAGACGCAACAAGGGATAATCTTTTGATCACTGATTTTGAAGGTAATCTGATAGAGGGAAAAGGAAAGCCAACAAGAGAGGCAAAGCTTCACGGGCTTATCTACAGTATAGCGCCCGAAGTGAACGGCATAATGCATTGCCATTCCCCCTGGTCTATCGGATGGGCGGCAATAGAAAAATCTCTTGACGGAGTAACGCTGCATACACAGCTTAAATTTGGATGCTCCATAGAGGCCCTCGATATAAAAGCGCCTGTAGTAGGGGAAGAAGACTTTCCATTGGTTGAAGCCCTGTTTGAAGAAAATCCAAGTCTCCCGGCGTTCATACTCGCCGATCACGGCGTCGTCGCTGTGGGAGATACGATACTGAATGCGGAACATAACGCAGAACTGGTGGAAGAGACTGCCATGATAGCGTTCCTGAAGGCAGTATCGGAAAAACTGCAGTTATAAATAAGTTAATAATGCCGCACGCGGCAATTATATACGGTTTCCAAATACGCCGCTTCATACAGCTTAAAGTGCATGTATCGCAAAACGGCCAAAGGAAAAATAAAAGGAGGAAAGAGGAAAAAATGAAGAGAGCAATAGTTGTTGTAATTTCGATGGCGCTCATAATCGCGATGGCCTTCGGCGGCTGCGCCAAGCAGGAGACGCCGGCTCCCACAGATAAGCCCGCAGTATCACAGGCGCCTGTCACAGAGCAGCCGCAGGGTTCTGAAGCCGTGGCGGAAGGACGTTCGCCGTTCTCGACCGAACTGCTTGCCAAAGATGCTGACCCTACGCCGGTCGATCCGGCAGACCTGCCCATAACCGGCATCGGAGCGCAGGTTTCCACCGACGTTAAGGCAAACGAGAATTACAAGATCGCGATCGTCGTTAAAAATACGACAAACCCGTTCCTGCTCAAGTCTATCGCGGGCGCAATGAAAGCCGGCGAAGACATGGGATTTGAGTGCATATCTCTGTCCCCGGCAAGACAGGACAGCCTGGAAGACCAGGTAAAACTCATTGAAGATGCTATACAGCAGGGAGTCCAGGGCATCGTTCTGCATCCTATCGATTCCAACGGCATAATGCCCGTTATCAGGAAATGCGACGAAGCAGGCATACCGGTAGCGGTCATAGGCACTCCTGCGGCTAACGAGACATTCATGCGCACGGGCGTTGACTACACCGAGACCGGAATGACAATAACCAAGCTCGTGGCTGAGAAGCTGGGCGGCAAGGGCAAAGTCATCATACTCGAGGGGCCTCCGGGAGCGCAGAACGCTCAGGAAAGGCTTGCCGGAATGCGCATTGAACTTGAAAACTATCCTGACATCGAAGTCGTTGCGTCGCAGACCACGAACTTCAAGAGAACAGAAGGCCTTCAGGTAACGGAGAACCTGCTTCAGAGATTCCCGGATGTTAACGCCATACTCGCGTGCAACGACGAAAGCGCTCTTGGCGCGGTGCAGGCTCTTAAAGCCGCAGGGCTTGAAGGCAAAGTAGTAGTCGGCAGCTTTGACGGCAATCAGGACGGCAGCGCCGCTATAAAGGACGGCAATATCTACGCTACATACAACGTTGATCCGTTCGGCTCCACGTACCTTGCAGCTACATATATAGTTCAGTGGCTCAACGACGGCACAATGCCTCCGAAGTACTTCGTACCGTTCCCGTCCGTTCTTCAGGATCCTGTTATAACGGCGGAGAATATCGACCACTACATCGCGGACATCGCCTGGTGGAAGTAAACAAGTATCAGTTTTGACATCATAGTAACGCAGCTCAGGTAATAAATATATCGCCCCGCCGGCCGTAAAATCGGCGGCGGGGCCATATATGGTAAAAAGCATTTTGATTTAAAAGAGCAGCAGTGATTTGAAGATACTAAATCAATGCCGGACGGCAGCTCGAGGTGAGTAATTTGTCAGAAACGATCTTAAAAGCGGAAAACATAACAAAACAGTTCCCCGGCGTAGTAGCGCTGGACAATGTGGATTTTGATCTTAAGAGAGGCGAAGTCCATATATTGGTGGGAGAAAACGGCGCGGGCAAGAGCACGCTTGCAAAGGTGCTGCTCGGAGCTTATATCCCCGAAAGCGGAACAATATATTTTGAAGGCAATCCGGTAACGCTCAAGTCGGCAAAGGATGGCCTTGCCAAAGGCATAACAGCGGTCTATCAGGAATTTACTCTGGTGCCCTACTTAAGCGTAGCGCAGAACATATTCTTAAACAGGGAGCCGAAAACGAAAGCCGGGCTGGTGGACCGCAGAAAAATGGAGCGCGATTCCGCCGAGATACTGAAGTCTCTGCACTGCGATTATATTAACGTTAAAGCGTTCGTCAAAACGCTGAGCGTGGCGGAGCAGCAGATGGTCGAGATAGCCAAAGCGTTGTCTTTCGATCCAAAGATCATGGTATTTGACGAACCTACGGCAACGCTGTCGGAGCGCGAAGTCGAATCGCTGTTCGAGCGTATCCATAAGCTTAAAAAAGCCGGTATCGGTATAATATACGTTTCCCACAGGATGCAGGAATTCAAGTATATAGGCGACCGCATCACCGTGCTGCGCGACGGCAGGAAGATAGCGACGCTTGGCATAGATGAAGTCGACGATATGAAACTTGTCAACATGATGGTAGGGCGCGACATATCCCAGGTGTATCACCGTTCACCCAACAATTTTAAGGGAGAAGTGCTGCGTACCGAGTCGCTGTCGGACAGAGCCGGCAGGGTGAAGGATGTAAGCATAGTGCTTGATAAGGGCGAGATCGTAGGTATCGCCGGCCTGGTGGGAGCGGGAAGGACAGAACTCGCAAAGCTGATATTCGGCATCGACAGCAAAAGCGGCGGCAGGATATTTATCAACGGGGAAGAAGTAAACAACCCGTCTCCCCGCAGCGTGGTAAAAAAAGGCCTCGGAATGGTATGCGAGGATCGTAAAAGGCACGGCCTTGCGCTGAAGGATTCCGTCGCCTGGAATATTTTCGCCGTCAGCCTCAAGAAGTATTTCCCCAAACGCTTTATATCTCAAAAGAAGATGTACTATATCGCCGGGGAGTACAAGGACAAATTAAGGGTAGCCACTCCGGATCTGTACAGGGCGTGCAAGTACCTGTCGGGCGGGAATCAGCAAAAGGTCGTACTCGCAAAGTGGCTTAGCATGAATACCGATATACTGATATTCGACGAGCCTACAAGAGGTATCGACGTAGGCGCCAAGATGGAGATATACGCTCTTATGGACAAGCTGGCCCTCGAAGGGAAGTCGATACTGATGATATCGTCGGAGCTTCCCGAGGTAATAGGCATGAGCGACAGGATATACATAATGCGCGAAGGCAGGATAGTAAGCGAATGCAGCCGCGCCGACTTCAACGCCGACGATATAGGCGCAAAGATGCTGGGCATAGGGGGGGCGACGGCATGAACACAAAGCCGATAAGAAAACCGATAAGCCAAACGAAAGTTGGATATGCCGTAAGAAGCATACCGCCCGTAGTGATTGTTATCATTGCGATGATGGGGCTTTTCTGGATAATTTCCGGTAAAAGTTATTTCGACTTAAGCAATTTCCGCAATATACTCGTTCAGTCCGTACCGCTGATGCTTGTAGCGTTTGCGCAGACGCTTATCGTACTTACGCAGGGTACAGACCTTTCGCTCGGCACCCAGGTCAGCCTCGTTACCGTCGTGTGGGTGCTGTTCATGCAGACAGGCATACCGTTCTACATAGCCGCAGTCATGGCCACGGCGATCTCGATGACAGCCGGGGCGATAAACGGCTTCGTGGTTTCGAAATTTAAGATACCTCCGTTCATAGCCACGCTGGGAATGCAGGGCATACTCTACAGCGCGGCGCTGCTGATAACAAAAGGTTCTTCCATATACTACGGGCATAAAGTATTCAGAGTCGTGGCGGAAACGAAATTTCTTGAAATGCCGCTCCTCGTCTGGATAACGGCGCTGATGTTTGTGCTCACATGGGTCGTGCTTAATAAAACTAAGCTCGGCGCCCAGGTTTTCGGCCTTGGCGGCAACCCCGAGGCGCTTGCGCTCGCGGGCATCAACACCATAAAATCATCCGTCAAGATATACGCTTTCGCAGGTTTTTTAACGGCTATGAGCGGGCTTTTAACGACATGCCGTTTAGAGTCAGGCCAGCCCATAGTAGGCCAGGGCTGGGAATTTGAAGCGGTGGCCGCGGTGCTCTTAGGAGGTACTTCGCTGCGCGAAGGAAAAGGCGGAGTGGGAGGCACGATCTTCGGCGTACTGCTTATAACGGTATTAAAGAACGGCCTTAACCTCGTCGGGCTGAGTTCAATATACTTAAATGCGATTATCGGCACTATAATACTTGCAGCTATCGTTATCGACAACGTACTGCGCCGTATAAAGGTTAAATAGGGGGAAAAGCCATGAGCGATTTTTTTACAAAGGTTAAGCGATACAGATCGTTTTACAGCACGTTAGGGCTGCTTGCAGTGGTTTTGATTTCTTCCATATTGATCAGGGAGTTCTTTACTATCAATAACGGGATCACGATACTAAGACAGGCCAGCACGCTGCTCGTACTCAGCACCGGGCTTACAGCCGTACTTCTTACTGGATCGATGGACCTTTCCGTAGGCACCATAGCGGGGTTGTCGGGCTGCATATCAGCCCAGCTTTTAAAGGCTGGGATGGCGTCGCCGCTGACATTCCCCGTGGCTATACTGGTGGGAGCGGTCATCGGCATGTTTAATGGTTTCCTTGTCGGCACTGTAAAGCTGCCCTCGTTCATCGCGACGTTCGGCACGAGCTGGGTCGTAAACGGGCTTTCGGTCATAGTCATGAACGGAGAGGTCATATTCGGGATGCCGCCTGACTTTACGTGGTTTGGAACAGGTTACATCGGCTTTTTGCCCGTTATAGTAATAATAGCGCTTATAATAGTAGTAATAGCGTATTTTCTGCTGCAGAAGACGACTTTTGGCCGCGACATATATTCTCTCGGCTCAAACGCCGAGGCGGCGCAGTATTCGGCGGTTCCCGTCAGGAAGACGCTTTATTCCGCGTTTATTATGTCGGGAATAACCGCTGGGATAGCGGGGCTGCTGATGTCCGCAAGGCTTAACGCGGCAGACTCGACGATGGGCGACCAATACGGGCTTCAGACGGTTGCGGCAGTAGTCGTGGGCGGAACGTCGATGCTTGGCGGCGAAGGCGGAGTTGCCGGGACTATAATAGGCGCGATGCTGCTTACCATAATAATCAACGTAATGAATTTGGTCGGCGTATCGTCTCTTGCGCAGCCTGCGGTAGTCGGCATTGTGATTATAGCGATGGTGCTGTTCGATTCATATACGCGCATGAGGCAGGAAAGTAAGGTTAAGAAACTTAGGACAGTAGCGTGAAAGCAGGTATATGAAAGGGATATTGTATCCATTTTATACCGATGGTATAATATTATAAATGTATATACAGTAATGATACATATCATTTTTAAGTATGAAGTGGATGGAGTAGTGGATTATGGATTCTTACGGGTATCAGAAATCGGAGAAAATTAAAATTCAGAGCATGCCAGAGCTCATCAAGGAACAGCTGATGGACTGGATCATGGACGGAACTATAGTGATGGGCGATAAGCTCAACGCCGAAGACCTGGCTACGCGCCTCGGAGTAAGCAGGATGCCGGTAAGGGAAGCGCTGAGGATGATGGAGAAGTCGGGCATAGTGCACTCCATACCTTATGTGGGCACAAGGGTCACCGAGCTTCAGATCACCGATATCGTTCAGATCTATCTTATGCGCAAGGCGCTCGAGCCCCTCGCGGGTTATTACGCGTGTAAAAACTTCACTGATGATAAGCTTGGCAGGATCGAAAATATACAGCACCAGCTTGAGAGCGAGATAAACAGCGAGAATACCAACGCCAAGCGGATATTCATGCTGAACAGGGAATTTCATTTTGAGATCTACAAGATAAGCAATATGCCTCATCTGGTAAACATGATAGCAACGCTATGGGATAATCTGGCATTTTATAAGCTCATTTACGGGAGAAGATACGCGACTGACAGAAACAGCGCAATTGGGATGCTCAACGAGCATTGGAACTACGTGAACAGGCTGAAAAACCGCGACGCCGAGGGGCTTAAAACCCTGATAAGGGATTCGATGCAGAAGCACGTTATGGAACTGAAGGACCAGGTAACGTACGATATCGAAAAATAGTATCAGCTTTAATCTGACCGCGGTTTTTCAGCGCATCGGGGGAGGACACTATGGATTTTGACATGAAAGACTGCGGCGGCTGCGAGACATGCGAGATAGCGTGTTCGTTCAGGCATACAAAAGAGTTCAATCATCTCGTATCCAGCATAGAGATAGTCGAGCTGGAAGATAAACCCGGTTATAAAGTGCGCATAACCGAGAGCCCTTCGGGCGGCAGGATACCCTGCGACGGCTGCGCCGGCATGGATGAGCCGATGTGCGTCCAGTACTGCCCAAAGAGAGAACAATTGAAAGACATAATTGAGAGGTTTAAATCGCAATGCCTTCAAAAAGAAAAGGGGAGGGATTGATTTTATGTACGGTTTTACGGGAAAAACACTCCGAATAAACCTTTCGACCCGGAAGATATCGGTAGAAGACAATTCGATATATTTCAGGGACTGGCTTACGTCGAGCGGCTATGCCGTTAAAATATTATACGACGAGCTTAAAGACTGGGTGACGCCGTTTGACCCCGCGAACAAGATAGTATTTTCCGCGGGCGCGCTTATCGGCACAGTCGCGCCCGGTGCGTGCAAGATGAACATAAGCACTCTGGGGCCAGTGACCGGCGGTTGGGCCACGGGCTCAAGCGACAGCTACGTCGCGATGGAGTTAAAGCATGCCGGATACGACGCCATAATAGTGGAAGGAAGATCGTACAATCCCTGCTATCTTTGGGTGACCGACGAAGCGGTCGAGATACGCGACGCTTCCGCGCTCTGGGGCAAGACTACATGGGAGACGCTGGACGCTATACGCGAAGAGCTTGGAGACAATAAACTGCACATAATCTCCATTGGGCCGGCGGGCGAGCGCCTCGTGAGAGGCGCGTGCGTCATACAGGACCGCAGCCGCGGATTCGGGCGCTGCGGTACGGGCGCCGTTATGGGCTCGAAGAACTTAAAAGCGCTTGTATGCAAGGGCAGACAGCCTATAAAAGTAGCCGATCCCGATCGGTTCATGCAGGTCGCGGCAAAGAACCGCAAAAAGATACTCGATTGCCCCGAGACGGAGCGCTTCCGAAAATACGCTACGCTGGGTATATTTCAGCACAAGCAGGACATGGGCGCGATACCGTATAAAAACTGCCAGGAGAGCGTTTTTCCTGAGGATACGGACGTGTCTATGGATCCCGCAAAGGTGATCGATAAGTACACGGTGGTAAACCAGAGCTTTCCGGGCTGCCCCATAGGCTGCGGGCGGCACATCGAGATAACCGACGGCCCTTATAAGGGGCTCGTATCGGAATTCAACCACTGGGAATCGTTCGGCACTATAGTGGGGCGCTGCGCCGTTACGGAGCCTACGTTCGTGGTAAAGGTGACGGCGCACTGCAACCAGCTCGGAGTTGATTTTAATCTCGCGGGCGGCGCCATAGCCTGGGCTATGGAATGCTGGCAGAGGGGCATACTTACAAAAGAGGATACCGACGGGCTTGAGCTTAACTGGGGAGACGAGGCCGTGATACTCGAGCTTATACGCAAGATAGCTTACCGCGAGGGGTTCGGGGACATACTCGCGGAGGGCAGCAAGCGCGCGGCGGAAATAATCGGCCGTGGCTCCGGCTACTACGCGATACACATAAAGGGGCAGGACCTTTACGAGTGCCTTCGTGGCTCGAATGCGTGGGCGCTGGGCGCGACCGTATCGACTCGCGGAGGCGGGCATACTACTGGTACGTGCGGGTACGAGCAGGCAATGAACATAGACAAGGATAAGGCATTCAAAGTGCTGGGAATACCCAACGTAGAGGATCCGCTGAGCTACGAAGGTAAGGCTGAGGTCACATATCTCTTTGAGATACTGCACAAAGTCAACAACAGTACAGGAATCTGCCACCAGAACACTATATACAACAAGCTCGATTATATGGACGTAGCCGATATTGCGGAACTGCTGTCCGCTGCGACAGGCGTCGAGCTTACGAAAGACGATCTTGGGGAAATAGTGCAAAGGCAGATAAACCTCGAAAAGGCGTTCAACGCGCGTTTCACCAGATTTACGCGCAAGGACGACCTGCCCACACTGCGCGACCAGACTGAGCCGCTCCGGAAAGGCAAAATGGACGGGTGGAAGCTCGACATGGACAAGTATAACGGCATGCTCGACCGCTACTACGAGCTGCACGGATGGGACAAGGTCACGGCATATCCCAAGCGCAGCACGCTGGAAAAACTGGGGCTCGGCTATGTCGCGGACGAACTTGAAAGCTTAGGCAAACTGGGAAAAGAAGAGAACTGAACATGAAGACAATTGCGGTGATACTGAGCGTCGACACGAAGGAAGCCGAGGCGAGGTTCTTAAAAGATATATATTGAAAAAAGCGGCCATAAAGCGCTGGTTATCGATATTTCCACGAGGGGCGAATACGAATTCGTTCCCGACATATCGAGGAACGAGGTGTGCATTGCGGGCGGAAACACTCCCGAGGGCATAGCAGGCCAGCCCAAGAACGTGATGGTGCAGGCGATGATGGACGGCGCTAAGGCCATAGTGCCTAAGCTTTTTGCCGAAGGCAGGTTCGACGGCGTCATATCAGCCGGAGGGCTGCAGAACACAATGGCGGCGGTGGGCGCCATGCAGACGCTGCCCATAGGCGTTCCAAAGGTAATGGTTTCGACAGTCGCCTGCGGGCCGCGCCTGTTCGAGCCGTTTGTGGGCATAAAGGATATTGTAATGATACCCTCGATAGCCGACATTACGGGCATAAACGCGGTGACGGGAACTGTACTTTCGAACGCCGCCGCGGCGGTCGTCGGCATGACCGAGCAGGCAAGGCTCGTCCCGAGGGACGGCAAAACGCGAATAGGCGCAACGCTTATGGGCGTAACTAACGAATCAACGGTACAGGCTGCCAGGCTGCTCGAAGATAAAGGATATGAGGTAATAAGCTTTCATTCGACCGGAGTCGGAGGAAGGTGTTTTGAGTACCTCATTGAAGAAGGCGTCATAACCGCGGCCATGGACCTGTCGCTGCACGAGGTAACAGCGGCCGAGGTGTTCGGGCTCGGGTTCTCCAACGGTGCGCCGGGAAGGCTGCTTGCCGGAGCGAAGAAAGGCATACCTATGGTAGTTGCGCCGGGGGCTCTTGACTTTGTGGACGTATACGTTAAAGATTTCAAGGCCGGTGTAATAGGCGATTATACCAAAAGAAAATACAACCTTCACAACAACGAGGTCGCTCATGTAAAGGCGTTTGCCGACGAGGCGAGGCGCGCCGCCGAGATAGTGGCAGAGCGGCTGAACGCCGCAAAAGGGCCGGTAACAGTACTGCTTCCGCTGCGCGGGATGCGGCACGACGCGCAGCCCGGACAGAGGCTGTATGACCCCGAAGTGGACGAAGCTATACTCGGGGTGTTCAGAAGCGCTCTGGATACGAGTATAAAAGTTATAGAGGTGGACGCGAACCTCTGCGACATGAAATTCAGCGAGGCCGCGGCAAGCGAGATGCTTAATCTTATCAAATAAATACTGACGGGAGAGAGATATGTATTTTGAGCTTCCTTTCGATAATGCTCCGTCATTAGCGGATGGGGATCACGTTATCGCGACGTATTACGCGTTCGGCATTACAAACGTTACCGCGCTGAAAAAGGCCGGCCAGTTCGCAACGGGCCAGACGATAGGCACATGGCTGCCGCTCCCCGGCGTAACAAGGGATATGGTGGAGAACTGGCAGGCGCGCGTGCTTTCTGTGTATCCGCTTCCTTCCGGCGAAGAGGCGGTCGTGCTGCGAGTTGCCTTCCCTATGGCGAATTTCGCGGACAGTTTTGCTATGATGCTTACTGCGCTCGTGGGCAACGACGTCTCCACAGCGCTTAAAATAAAGCTCATCGATCTCGAGCTTACTTCTGAAGCGCTTAAAGCGTACAGGGGGCCGCGGCAGGGCATAGAGGGCTTCAGGAAAGCGGCGGGCGTTTACGGCCGCCCGCTCGTGCTCAACATGATAAAGCCGTGCCTCGGGTACGCGCCCGAGCGCGGAGCCGAGCTGTTTTACCAGAGCGGGCTTGGCGGCGTGGATATGATAAAGGACGACGAGGTATTCGGGAACACGTCGGTAAGCGGCGTCGCAGGAAGGCTGAAAGCTTATCTTGCGGCGGCTAAGAGGCTGAAAGAAGAGACGGGCAAAACGCCCGTTTATATAGTGAACATAACCGATACTCCGCGGCGCATGAGGGAACATGCGAATACAGCGATAGAGGAAGGAGCGAAGGCCGTTATGGTGAACTTCGTTTCGGCCGGGGTCGACACGCTTTATGAGCTGACTGAGGAGTTCGGGGACAGGCTCTGCTTCCTTGCGCACTATGCAGGCGCGGGCATGATGAACTCTCCTCAGCTTGGCATAAACGGGCCTGTGCTGCTGGGGGTGCTGCCAAGGCTCGCGGGCGCCGACTCGGTTATGACCATGACTGCTTCGGGCGATACGCCTGATATGCTCGAATGCCTGCAAACGGTGCAGAAGCACAAGCTGCCTATGGGAGGCCTGCCGCCGGTAATGACGGCTTTGGGCGGCGGAGTGACTCCCCTGACTATCGGAAGCACAGTCAATACATTCTGCAATGACATCATATTGGGAGTGGGCGGCGCAGTGCAGGGGCAGCCGATGGGAACGGCTGCCGGCGCAAAGGCCGTTATGGACGCGCTGAACGCCGCTGTTAATCATGAGCCGCTTGACGAAGCGGCCGCAGGCTCTCCGGAGCTTCAGGCCGCAATCGAAGCATGGGGCAGCCGGCAGCTTTAGCTTGACCTTTTATCTTTTGATACTGGAACAGCTACATAGCATTACAACTAAAATAATATAGCTGCTTCAAAAATGGGCAGCTTTTTTTATTACCGATGATGAATGGACATATTTCGCTTCCATGTAAAGATACGGATTTTTGTATACACTTTCAGCAATGTATTGCTTATATACGCACCATACGTCTATTATTTATACAAATCACGCTAAAATATTTTATAACAAATGTTAAATACATATTGACAAACGTTATAGCACATGTTATATTTCTATTGACAAACGCCGAAACAAATGTCAGGCTTGAAATTAAAGAGAGACGGATCATCCTTATTACCGAAAAAGGCTTTATATACTATTTAAAATATACTTTTACCGGCTGAGTTCAGTTGGTATAATAATAAAAAGGGAGGACAAAAATGAAGAAAGTTGTTTCTATTTTACTGGTTTTGTCGCTGATATGTTTAGGTATCGCTGGTTGTACACCGGCTCCTTCGGCGTCAACTCCTGCAGAGCCTTCAGAAGAGGCGTCAACTCCTGCAGAGCCTGCAAAGACTATCAAGATTGCTTACTTTGTTTCTGACATGAGAGAAACGTTCCATCAGGCTCAGGCTGCCGAAGCGCAGAAGTATGCAAAAGAAAAGTACGGTGCTGAGGTCATCATATTCGATGGTAAGGGAGATTCCAGCGTCATGACGGCGAACATCGACCAGATAGTGGCTCAGGGCATGGATGCGGCGACTTTGCATATCTGGGATAATGACGCGGCAAAACCCGGCATACAGGCTGCCCTTGACAACGGAGTTGCAATGGCTTCGTTCTTCAGCCCCGTTCCCGGCACAGGCATCCCGGTAGTCCGCAACGATGAAGCGGGAATATCCAAGGCAATGGGCAAGGAAATGGCAGAGCAGTGGAAAGCCGCTAACCCCGACAAGCCCATAGTCATGCTGCAGCTCGGCTGGCCGAATAACACCGATGTTAAAACCGGCCGTACTGATCCGTTCGTAGAGGGCGTTAAATCAGTGGACCCCAACGCCGTTGACCTTGGCTGCATCGATGCAAGCGCAGGCGAAGATACCGCGAAGCAGATCATAAAAGACATGTGCACGCAGCATCCGGAAGTCAACCTCATCTATGCCGAATCCGGCGGAATAGCCCGCGGCGTAATGGCCGGCCTTAACGAGGCTGGAAGAGGCACTGTAGCTGCCGACGGAAAACCGACGACTGAGCTCGTATGCGCATGTGACTTTGACGAAGCTCAGCTCAAAGAGATGTTCGATACGGACAGTTCGCTGAAGTTAAGCCTTGCTCTTCCGCCTATTGAGACCGGCGCAACCAGGATCGACGTTCTGATGGATCTTATCAATAAAAAGATCACACAGGTCGATACCACTGAAAAAGAATACCTTGCAAAAGCTTACTTAATGTCTTACTATTCGACTACGCGTGCAGACGATATTGCATGGCTTAACAAGCAGTTTGGAATGAACCTTCAATAGTTAAAACTGCAGGA
>CAZJOS010000034.1:5382-15375 GCA_964547655.1 uncultured Christensenellaceae bacterium | reverse complement strand
TCTCTACCTCTACGCTGTTGCCCTTAATATTATATCTTATCTCCTCACAAAACGCTCTTACGAGCATTAAACCCCTGCCGCGCTCCCTGTAGAGCGCAATCGAATCTTCCGGCGTAACGTCGTGATTCATTTTATACTCAAACCCGTCGCCGCCGTCGGTTACGCTAATAAAAAGCTTTCCGTTCTGCACTCCGGCCGCCAGTACGACCGGCTCGCTGTCCGACGGTTTCGCATATCTGAAACTGTTTACGAGCAGTTCGTTAAGAACAAGCTCTATTTCATATCTGCGTTCTTCGTTCAGGTCTTTACACTTTTCAACGCAGCTTAAAACTTTTTTTACCGACGGTTTTATGTCATCTATTACAGTCAAAACGTTTTTTTCCGTATAATCTTTCATTATCTAAATACCAGAAAACCCGGCCGCTTCAGCTTTCATAATTGCTTCATGCCATACGCATATTACTTATATAACCCGTTCTCTGATTTCTAAACTCATTTCTGATAGTAATTCCTGAATTTGACCAGTATCCTCCGCTCTACCCTCGATATGTACATCTGCGAAACGCCGAGCGCCGCCGCCACCTCCCGCTGGCTTTTGCCTTCCTCGAATCTCTCCTGTATGAGCCGCTTTTCCAAATCTCCGAGCTGGCTTAAACACTTCTTTAAAAAGTCCCTGTCTTCTATCCTTTCGTACTCGTCATCGGTATTGCCAAGCAGCCTTATGAGCTTCAGATCTTCGTTTACTGTTATATAGCTGTCGAGTGACGCCGCGTAAGCTGCCGACTGGGTCTCCATCAGCTCCAATACCCGCTCTACCGGTATCGACAGCCTTTCGGCTATCTCTTCCGGCGAAGCGCTACGGCCCAGCTGGCTCGTGAGGCTTTGTTTGACATCATCGAGTTTACGTATCAATTCGCTGTCTCTTCGCGAGATCCTTATCATACGGGTCTTATCCCTGAAATAGTTCTTAATCTCCCCTACAAGAGTGGGGGTGGCGAAGCTTACGAATTTCACTCCCCGTACGGTTTCATATCTGTCTACCGCCTTTACCAGCGCCAATGAAGCGACCTGAAACAAGTCGTCGTATTCTACGCCTCTGTTCATAAATTTTTTGGCTACGATCTCGGCCACGTAAAGATACTTCTTAAGAATATATTCTCTTAAGCCTTCGTTCCTGTCCTTCTCGTAAAGCTCAAAAAACTCCTGCTCCGTCATATTGTCATACTGGCTACACATCAAAAGACCCCTACTAGTTTTAAGTGGCTACAATTTTTTATAAAACCTTATGCTCCTGATCCCATCCTGCAAACCGGCCGCCGCAGTATGTTCCGGCTGAAACGTACAATCGTCGACCAGCGCCTCCAGAAGGTAACGGGACAATTCCGCGGCCTCGTCCGCCTCATTTTTCGTAAGTTCCCCCATAGCGTCAAGGCCGATGTACATACCGCCGCCCAGCGTGATATTAATAGCTATAGTATCGGGATGTGAGCCCAGCATAAGCATGCAGGCTTCGGCGGTGGCAACTTTGATGTCTTCAATATCCTCTACGTCAAACCCGGCGCGCTCCGCTACCGCGGATACGGCCAGCCTTACGGCAAGTATATAATCCGGTTTTGCGGGGATCTCGATCTTTATCACGTCGTTCATTGCCCGCTCACCCCTATCTCAAACACCTTGTTGAGCCCGGTAAGCGTAAATATTTTTGCTATGTAAGGCTTTAACTTTATTATGCTTATATGCCTGTCCGCTTCCCTTACCTTTTTAAGCGTGCTAACGAGCACCCCAAGCCCCGTAGAATCGATATATTTTAGGCTTGAGCAGTCCAAAACTATATCCGCTCTTTTTTCTTCTATCAGCGCGTGCAGTTCCTTTTTCAGATTATCCGAGTTATATATGTCTATTTCTCCATAAAGACTGACTTTCCATTTGTCGCAGGTCTCGTCATATTTAGAATCCAGCAGCATATTCATACCTCCATCGAATCAGAGTTATCCGTAACTTCAGACTTATATAAACTTCATTTATCCATACATATATCCTTTGTTATGATAACACCCGTCCGCCGCTTTGTAAATATGCCCCGCGCGTGTTATAATAAGGCAAAGAGAAAAAAGGAGCAGGGTATGCACGCCTATATAGAAGCAATCAGCGGCAATCCCGTCATAGCGGCGGTGCAAAGCAGAGAATCGCTAGGGCACGCGCTTTCTCTTCAGGTGCATACAATATTTTTGCTCAATACCGACATCTTTTCGGCAAAAGAATATGTTGCTATGGCAAAGACAGGAGGCCGGAACGTGTTTCTGCATATGGATCTTATTGAAGGGCTTGCGGACAATACGAACGCATTGGATTACATAAAAAACAGGATATCGCCAAGCGGCATAATAAGTACGAAGAGCACGCTCGTTAAATATGCCCGTGAGATGGGAATATTCTGTATACAGCGTTTTTTCATGGTGGACGGCGCCTCATATGTTAATGCCGTTAAGACGGTCAGAAATACAAAACCTTCCATGGTCGAATTGATGCCCGGCATTATACCCGACGTTATAAGGCGGTTTGTCAGTGAAACGGTTACGCCGGTCATCGCGGGCGGCCTTGTTACTAAAAAGCAGCAGATTGCCAAGGCTTTGTCTGCCGGGGCCATAGGGGTATCGACGGGCTGCCGCGCGCTCTGGGCGCAATGACCTACAGAATGTTCCCCGTCTTTATATAATTCCGTGAAAGCTCGACATATTCTTTGCACGCATCTTCAATATATTTTATATCCCCGGGCGTTGTCTGCCTGACTATCTGATACGGATTGCCGAACACTACGCTTCCGGAGGGTATCACCTTGCCGCCGGGTATTACCGTACCCGCGCCTATTATGCAGTTTTCGCCTATTTTCGCCGCATCAAGAATTATGGCTCCCATACCTATCAGCGTGTTGTCCCCGATATCGCAGGAATGAAGTATGGCTCCGTGGCCGACTGTTACATTGTTTCCGACTATAAGTTTAAGCTTGCCTGTGTGCAGCACGCAGCAGTCCTGTATATTCGTTTTATCGCCGATCATTATCTCGGCCATATCTCCCCTTATTACCGCTTCCGGCCACACGCTCGACTCGCTGCCCAGTTTAACGCAGCCTATGACCACGGCGCTCGGGTGCACGTAAGCGCTCCCTGGTTTTACGGGGTATTCACCGTTTACCGTCTGAATCATTACATTCCTCCATCCGCTCTTTTGCCGCCAACGCTATGGCTATTTCCAGCCGTTTTCTCTGTATGGCGCATCCGAGCTCATAAGGTTTCATTATATCTGCGTTTATATTATAATTCGCGGCGGCACACCCTCCGCTGCAGTAATACTTTGCCCAGCATTTACAGCAATTTTCAATGTTGAATATGTTGCACGCGTCAAACTTTTCACAGATGCCTTCGTTTAATATACCCTCCGTTACGCTGCCCAGCAAAAACTCCGGTTTCCCGACGAACTGGTGGCAGGGGTAGATATCTCCCGAGGGCGCTACGGCGATATATTCGGTTCCCGCCCCGCAGCCGCGGATGCGCTTTTGAAGGCACGGGCCGCCGCTTAAATCCACCATGAAATGAAAGAACGAAAATCCCCTGCCTTCTTTGCGGCGTTTCTCGTATTCTATCGCCAACGCGTCGTATTCATTGAATATAGTTTCGAGATGTTCTTCCTTTAGCTCGTGCCCGCCTTTTGTCACAACCGGCTCTACCGACACGCCCTTAAAACCCATATCGGCTATATGCAGCACGTCACCCGAAAAGTCGAGGTTGTTTGCCGTATACGTGCCCCTCACGTAATACTCGCCTTTTCTTTTCAGCAGCAGTTCTTTCGCGTTTTTGGCTACCCGCTCATAGCTGCCTCCTCCGCCTGCCGTTTTGCGTATGGCGTTGTGTACATGCGGCCTGCCGTCTATGCTGACGACAATATTGCTCATGTTTTCTTCTAAATACCGTTTCATTTCATCGGTGATATGGTAAGCGTTGGTCGTAACCGTAAAGCGGAACTTCTTGCCGCGCTCGCTTTCGATGTTCCGCGCATAATCGACCGTCTGCTTAAGCACTTTAAAATTAAGGAGCGGCTCGCCGCCGAAAAAGTCTATCTCTATATTGTGCCTCTGGCCTGAGGCCGAGGCGATGAAGTCTATGGCCGCTTTAGCCGTATCGGCGCTCATAAGCTCCCTTTTGCCCGCAAAAGCGCCGCCTTTTGCGAAACAGTAATCGCAGTGCAGATTACAGTCGTGAGCGAGATGCAGGCATGCCGCCTTAAGCACGTTTTCCGACCGTTTTACAGCCGCTTCAGGCTGCGAAAAGAGCAGCCCTTCCTCTTTAAGCTGCAATATCTCCTCATATATCCCGCCGCCTTTGGCTGCGCTTTTAACGTCCTCTCCACGCTGTTCAGCCTCGGCGAGACGGGTCACCGCATCAAATGCGTGCTTGTCCATGATATGCACGCTGCCCGACTCGACGTCCAGCGCGAAATAGTCGTTACCGTATTTGAATGTATGTACCACTGTGTTCTCCCTGTAAATTATAATAAACAAAAAAGCGGCTTATCTTCCGCCGCGATTTTTTGTACCCGTTATCTGTACTTCTTTTCGCATTTCTGGTTTGCGAGCGTGCAGGATGTTTTGCATGCCGACTGGCATGACGTCTGGCACTCGCCGCAGCCAGTTTTCTCTTTATTGTTCTTAAGGCTGCCCTTTACGACAGTTTTGATATGTTTCATGCGGTGACCTCCATAATCTTTGCGGATCTATGCCAAAAGATTATATAATATAACCGTCTTCCATGCAACTCTTATTTGCTTGGGGCCGTTATCCTGCGTTTTTGCGTTTTCTTTGTTTTCCTTCTCGACCCGCCGAAGAAATTTGCGGCTATTACCGCGAACACCAATCCTATAAGCATGCCCATGAGCAGGTCGGAAAAAAGCAGGGCTATCTTGCCGAACATGCCTTCGATAAGCGAGAATATAAGATAGCTCAAAAGCATATACATTATCCCCGTTATGCCTCCGCACAGCCACTGTTTATCGGCCAGCCCTTTAACGGCAAAGTAGGATGCCGCAATGATGCCCGCTATCTTTATCACCTGGTTTACGGGGCCGATAACGTTGTCTGCAAGTCCCGTTTCCTTGATGATCAGAGCAAACAGGAGTATGACGGCAATCGTGAATATCATCGAGATAAGCGTTCCTTTAAGTGCATTCTTCATAAACTCCGATAAAGACGCCCTGTTATCCTTTGCTTTAATGTTTGGAGCGGCTGCGTTCATATTCATGGCTTTTCTCTCCCTTCAAAACAATAATTATGAACGCGTCCTTCTTTTTATGCCATAACTGAATGCACAATATAAAAAGGCATCTTCCGTTATAAACTTTTAGTCATAATATGAGCGCTCGGAGCAGGTATTGCTGCCTGACCATAAAGCCCACGGCGCTTAAATTTACTGAATATTCTGCTACAATATCTCAGATAATAGTTAAGCGGGGCTTTATACCCAGAGTCAATGTTAAAGGAGCGTATATGTTTCGCTTTTCAGCCATGAAGAAACAGGCGGCCGTCGATAACAGGGTCAGCGATATAAACGAGGAGCTTGCCGGCCTTAAGCTGTCGCGTTCTCTCACTAAAAACTCGGCGCTTTTAAAGGGGCTGTTTTCAGACGTAGACACTCTGCGGATACGCTGTTTTACAAGCAGCCGCAATGCGGCGCTTAAATACTGCATATTCTACAGCGAGGGAGTAGTCGATACATCCGTAATAAACGACAATATTATTAAGCCCCTTATGCTCTCGGACGCCGCCGAGCCGGGCAGGCGCCTTCTTGACACTCTTGCGGCAGGTGTGCTGCAGGTATGCGGCGCGGAGGCTACAGACGGCCTTGTCGAGATAGTGGAAGGCATATGCTGCGGCAACACCGTGCTTTTTGCGGAAGGTGCGGCTCAGGCGCTGATCCTCAATACCAAGAGCTTTAAGCAGCGCTCAATCGCCGAGCCTGACAGCGAAAAAGCAATTGCCGGCCCGCGCGAAGGTTTTACCGAAGCTCTTGATACAAACCTTTCGCTGCTGCGCCGCAAGGTTAAAACTCACGAATTAAAGATGAAGCTCAAAACGCTGGGCAGGCGCACGCGCACCAGCGTATGCGTGTGTTATCTTGATGGCATCGTCAACAAGAAGGTGCTTGCCGAGCTTTATACGCGGCTTGAAAAGGTGGATATCGACGCGGTGCTCGATACCAATTATCTTACGGAACTCATACAGGACGCAAGGCTTTCTCCGTTCAGGACGATAGGATATACCGAGCGGCCGGACGTCGTTATAGGCAAGCTTTTAGAAGGGCGTATAGCGATATTGGTAGACGGCTCTCCCAGCGTGCTCACGCTTCCGTATCTCTTTATCGAGAACTTCCAGAGCAGCGAAGACTACTACTTAAGCTTTTTCTATACTTCGTTTTCGAGGCTGCTGCGCATGATAGGATTTCTGCTGACCGTGACCGTGCCCGCGCTTTTTGTCGCGGTAGTAGCGTTCCATCACGAGATGGTCCCTACGCAGCTGCTCATCAACATTGCGGCCGAGCGCGAGAGCGCGCCGCTGCCCACCGTAGCCGAGGCGTTCGCAATGATAATCGTGTTCGATATACTGCGCGAAACGGGCGTCAGGATGCCGTCAAACATAGGACAGGCGCTCAGCATCGTGGGCGCTCTCGTCATAGGCCAGTCTGCCGTCGAAGCGAAACTTGTAGCCGCGCCAATGATAATCGTCGTGGCGTTCACGGGCATCACCGCGCTGCTTATACCCAAACTGAACGCGCCCATAATCTATATGCGGCTTGCTCTGCTGTTTATAGCGTCAATGTTCGGCTTTTACGGGCTTGTTGCGGGTATGGTGTTTTTCGCCGTGCACATCATAAACCTGCGCTCTTTTGGCGTGCCCATGATATCTTTGACCGGCAACCTTCAATATCAGGATGTCAAAGACACGTTTATGAGGGTTCCATGGTGGCAAATGAGGATTCGTTCGCGAATGACTTCGTGGGACAAGATACGTCTGCGCAATAATAATAACGATAAAGGTGCCGGCAATGGTTAAAAAGGTCTCGCTGCTGCTGCTGGCGCTCACGCTCATGTTCACAGGGGGCTGCTGGAACTACAGCAACTTGAGCGATATGACAGTCGTCGTTGGTATGTCGATAGACCGGGGTGAAAACGGCGGGTACGATGTTACATATGAGGCTATAGACATCAGCGCGCCCGTAAAGCAGCAGGGCATCAGACACATGATTATAGAATCCCACGGCAAGACGCTGCTTGACGCGGCGCGAAACGCGAAAAAGCGTAATGAGAGCAGGCTGTACTTTGGCCATATGCAGCTCGTAATACTGAGCCGGGACGTTGCGGAAAACGTGGATATCAACGATATATTGGATTGGTACCTGCGGGATGCGGAGTGCCGCGAAACGCTCTACTTCGCCGTGTCACAGGAAGCGACTGCGGGCGAGCTGTTTTCCATTAAACGACAGGGCGGCTCCCCGCTTATCTCCATTGATCTGCAGAAGGCGCTCCAAATGGACAGTACCGTGACATCGTCAACGCTGTGCTACGAATTGTACAAAATGTTTAACATAACCGAGTCGGAAAGCATGGCGCTTGTAATGCCCGTATTACGCATCGTATCAAGCGAAGGTTTTGAAGATATAGAGATCAACGGGACGGCAGTTTACGGCAAAGGACTCATGATAGGGACGCTATCACCTGAGGAATCGAAATATACGCTGTTCGTCTTAGGCAAAGCGGAAGGCGGCGTGCTGACGTTCCCCTCAATCGCCGGCGGCGAAGACGATACGGCGCTCAGGATTCTGCAGAACCGCACGAGCCTTTCGTTCGACCTTAAAGACGGCATGCCCGCGATAAAAGTAAAAACGGATACCGATGTGTTCCTTGGCGAATACAAATGGCTCTCCGACAAGGTAGACGAGCAGATTACAGCCGCTATCACATCGCAGGCGCAGCAGACGCTGGTGCGCCGCATTGGAGACGTAATAAGCCGCGTACAGTATGAATTCAGATCCGACATATTCGGCTTCGGCAGCATGATATATAAGCAGGACCCCGCGCTGTGGGCAACGCTCAAGGATAACTGGGAACAGACGTTTTCTTCGCTGGAGGTAAACATAGAATGCAAAATAAACATAATCAGTACTGCATTGATAAAGGAATAGCGGTTAAGGTATGCTGACTGCTATCGTAGCGCTGCTGTTCGCGGGCGTGGTAGCCTTCGACTTTATTCCGCAGATAAAGCAGGCGGGAGCGGGCAATGAGCCTTCCAAAAAGCCTAACGCATTATGCACAAAAAAAGAAGCCGCCGTATATCTCGCGCTGCTTTTACTCAGCTTTGTTGTACTGCTGCTTTACAGCTTTCATATAAGAGCTCCCAGCCCATTTGAGGCTATATACAGGTTTATCGAACAGACGCTGGGTATAAAATGACTGCGGGAAAGGAACTGCCATGACTAAGGATAAGATAACGTTGCGCCAGGCTGTCTGTATTGTTTTCACGTTCATAATGGGCACATTCGTCATACTTAATGTATACCCCGAAGCAGAGCAGGACACATGGTTCTCGATCATGATGGCCGCTGTTGCGGCTATACCCCTTATACTGGTTTACGCGCGCATCATACGCCTGTTCCCCGGCAGGGATATATTTGAAATAATACAGACACTGTTTGGCAGCATCATCGCCAAGGCGCTCATACTGCTGCTTGTCTGGTATTCATTAAACCTTTGCGGGCTTGTGATGCGGAGTTTTTCAGATTTTATCAATGTGACCGCACTGCCCGAAACGCCGCAGCTTCCCATATTGATAATCATAGCGCTGCTGGCGGCTTATGTCATCAAAAGCGGAATCGAAAGCCTGGGCAAACTGAGCGTCGCGCTGTTAGTGATCATATTACTCGCAATTTTGGCAACTATACTTTTGTCACTAAACAAAATAGACTTTACAAACATTCAGCCAGTGCTG
Organism: uncultured Christensenellaceae bacterium; assembly: GCA_964547655.1. GTDB lineage: Bacteria > Bacillota > Clostridia > Christensenellales > SZUA-584 > DTFZ01. The sequence continues at coordinate 6,344 of CAZJOS010000034.1, read as the reverse complement.
AGCCATGATATCGGGGAACTGTCTGCAAGCGCGTTTTCTTTTCTTATGCTTCCGCTGTCGGAGACAGTGGTTACGCTGTGCATAACCGATGCTATAAAAAAGACCGACAGCCCGCGCAAAATATATTTCTTAGGCATTATTCCCTGCGTTGCCGTTATAATCATAGTGCTGCTGCGCAACATCGTGTTGGTTGGCGTTCCGATGATGCTTGCCGAGTATTACCCGTCGTATATAGCGGTGAGGGTGATAAAACTGGGCGACGTTTTGTCGCGCGTGGAAGGCCTTATATCCATGATTTACATACTTGCGGGATTAATAAAGGCGGCGGTCTGCATGATGTGCGCCGCAAAGGGCATCTCTTCGCTCTTCGGCGTCAAGGATTACAGGAGGCTGGTGATGCCGGTGGCTCTCATTGGACTGGCCATTTCCGCGATAATTTACCGAGACTCGATGGAACTGGTGGCATTCTTTAAGCCATATTCGTTTTATATGCTGCTGTTTGGAGTGCTGATACCCCTCATAATATGGGTAACTGCGGAAGTCAAGGCAAAGAAGGGGCGCAGGCTGCCGCTTCAGCGTCCACCGGGGTGAAGGCTATAAGTTGCTTAACTACCCTTTATCTTAGAATCTTATCACGCTGTCTCTATACTCGCGGCGTCTTCGAGGCGAAGCTCGGTTATTGCCCATTCGCGAAGCTTATATTTCTGTATCTTGCCGCTCGCGGTCATGGGAAACGAATCTATAAACCTTACATATCTCGGCGATTTGAATTTCGATAATCCGCTTTTAACGTATTCGACGAGTTCTTCTTCGGTAATTTGCGCCCCTTCTTTGCGTATGACGCAGGCAAGCACTTCTTCGCCGTATTTCTTGTCGGGCACTCCCACTACCTGAACGTCCCTCACGGCAGGGTGGGTATACAGGTATTCTTCTATCTCGCGAGGGTATATGTTCTCGCCTCC
>CAZJOS010000034.1:0-5282 GCA_964547655.1 uncultured Christensenellaceae bacterium | reverse complement strand
TTGTTGACAAGGTTATAATGCGTCAGCATGACGCCTTTGGGAAAACCGGTCGTTCCCGAGGTGTACTGCATGTTTATAACGTCCTGCGGGTCGGTGCTTCTCTGGCGCATAATCCTTTGCTCTTCGGTTACCTTTTCGGCCGCTTTCTCTACGTCGCCCCAGTTAAACATGCCCGGGTGTTTATCTTTATCGAGAAACACCACGCTTTTGAGGAAGGGAAGCTTCATGCTGTGTAGATTGCCCGGCTCGCACTCCATAAGCTCGGGGCAGATGGCGTTTATATGATCGACGTAGCTGTTTTCTTTCGTTCCGCCAGTCATTATGAGCATCTTCGAGTCAGACTGCTTTAAGAGGTATTCAAGCTCGTACTTCTTATAGTTGGTGTTTACGTTAACGAGTACGGCCCCTATCTTGGCGGTTGCGAACTGGCAGACTACCCATTGCGGGTAATTCGTCGCCCATATAGCGACGTGGTCGCCCTTCTCTATCCCCAAGGCCATAAGCCCGCGGGCAATAATGTCGCAAGTGTCTTTAAACTGCCTTGTATTATAGCGTATGCCCTCGTACGGATGTATAAGGGCATCCTTATCGGGATATTCCTTCGCCTTTACATCCAACAGGTCGCCTATCGTCATATTTATAAATTCGGGCATAAACATCCTCCTCATTAATATCCCATATAATAAAAAACCTCATACGTCTACAGAGACGATAAGGTTCGCGGTACCACTCTGCTTGCAGCCGCGGGCTGCCAGCTCAATAAGGCTAAAAGCCTTAAGGAATTAACGCTTCCATACGTCAAAGCCTACTATATATTTATTCAGCCTTGAAGCTTAGGGGCAAGATCTGCGATTAAGCCAGCGTCCGCCTTGCACCGCCCGGCGGCTCTCTTCACGCAATTGCTTTTTGCTGATTCCCCATCCCAGCCTTATTCATATAACACTGCATATTCATGCGGAATATGGATATTATATGTTTGAAGCGTTTCGGTGTCAACATACATTATTATGACGATTGCTTTTTATACTCTTTTATCATTCTGCAAGCAAGACGGGGGAATAACCGTTTATACTAAAATACTACATTTTTTTATAAATATATCAAATTCTTCTTGATTTTATCAAGTATTATATATTATTATACTCTATACAGTATAATTTGGATCAATATAAACAGGCTCAAGATAATTACGGCCATAACATAGTAAATAATGACGGGTATATTCGGGAATGCCAGATATCGATTATTCATTGAGTAAAAAGAATAATAAGAAAAAGAAAAAAAAGATATGCAGGAAGAGAAAGTGGGGAAAGGTAATAGGGTTCTTTGCTTTGGGCGTTTTTCTGGCCGCATTGATTGCCGAATCGATCGATTACCCTAATAAACTATCGTGGACAATAAAATCAGACTGGCATTGGATAAAGGAATGCTGCATAAATGAGTTATATGTCGATTTTAAATAAGCTGCCCTGAAGCCGGCCGCACGCAATGATCATTATGCTTTCACCCCCGGGATATCGTCTTTATATTAACATCGTTAATCTCTGACCATTTTTATTTGCTGCCGTTTTTTGATTTGCCGGCTTTTTCAAGCCTCGGTTTTACTTCCTGCCGCCATATGCGGAGCAGCGCGACAAGTATCAGAAACACCGCAAAGACCGTCCTCAAAGCACCGGAGCCTATAGCCGCAGCGAGAAAATACCCCCCCACTCCGCCTATGCACCCGAACGCGGTCAAAAAAAGCGCGGGCCTCAATTTAACGTTCTTCTGCTTTATATGGGAGACAAGCGCGAACAGCGCCATGGGAATATACGCAAAAAGCGTCATCCCCTGCGCCTGGTGCTGCGACATGGCGAGAAAAAGCGTAAGGCAGGGTATCAGCACTATGCCTCCGCCGAGACCCATGCCGCCCACTATGCCGAACACGATACCGAAAATGATATAGATTATCAAAATAAGAGCCGCAGCCCGGAGGCTAGTATGAGCAGCGTGAATATACGGTTGAGCAGCTTCACCTTTACTTTTGAAAGGAAGAACGCGCCTGTAAGCCCTCCCGCTATTGCTCCGCCGCACAGGTAAAGCGTTTCGGGGAAAGGCACGTACCCTCCCGTAAAATACAGCACTGCTGAGAGCGCCGATATGGGCAGTATGACCGCGATCGAGGTGGCGTGGGCGCGTTTTTCTTCCGTACCCGTACGCTCCAGCCCTTCCACGACGGCAATGCCCCCGCCCGAGCCGAGCAGCCCGGCTATAAACCCGGACACAGCGCCGACAGCGGCTTTTTTGATGGAATCTTTTTTCATGAGGTTATTTTCTGCCCGTATGCCGCCGCATATACCAGATGTTGTTCCTGCCGTTCTATATATCAAATAATTATAATTCGCAATGCCTCGTAAACCGCTATGCCCGTTCCTTAAATCCGCCGATTATTTTTACTGTTTTGTACATTAAAGCCGCTGGTTATGCTATAATTTTTTTAATGAAAAATAAAGAGCGAAAAGATATATACGATATATCGCTTAAGCCTTTAAGCGAAGGCAGGCTGCGCGAGCTGCCGATATTAAGCCTCGCCTACATCGGCGACACGGTATACGACCTGTATATCAGGGGCTGCCTTGTCAAAAATAATATGGGCAGGGTAGAAGATTTGCACTCTCTTGCTTCAGGAATAGTAAACGCCCGTTCGCAGGCGCAGGCCGCGGCGCTGCTTAAAGATGGATTTACGGACAGCGAAGCCGAAGTCTTCCGCAGGGGCAAAAACGCCAAGTCAGCCCCTACTAAAAACATGAGCCGAGAAGACTATTCGCTGGCGACCGGGCTCGAGGCGGTAATAGGATACCTTTACCTTAAGGGCGACAACGAACGGCTCAGTGAGTTGTTTCGGATAATAATAATGCACTTTTTTGGGGGTAAAAATGCCTGAGGTCAAACAAAACGTAAAGCTTCTTAGCTTTACGCCCGACGCGGAGAAGCTTACCGCCATGGCGGCCAAGCTCTGTTACAGCCCATCGGGCATAGAGGATATCTCGGAAGGGCTGACGGGCGAAAAAGCGTCTGCGTTCATAGAAAAGATAGTAGATATGGGCCACCTTTCTACCATAGAGCACGCAAGCTTCACTTTCGGCATAGAGGGCGTTTCAAGGACGCTGCTCGCACAGATAACGCGGCACAGGATAGCGAGCTTTTCGGTGCAGTCGCAGAGGTATGTGAGCTATTCCGAAAACGGCTTCTCGTATATAATACCGCCGGGCATACGGGATCTGGGCAGCGATGCGACCCGGAAGTTCGAGAGCCAGATGAGAACCATGCAGCAGTGGTACGACGAATGGCAGGCGGAGCTTGGCTGCAAAGGCGAGAAATCGAACGAGGACGCGCGGTTCGTGCTGCCCGGGGCGTGCGAGACCAAGATGATGCTTACGATGAACGCGAGGGAACTGCTGCATTTCTTTACGCTGCGGTGCTGCAGCCGGGCGCAGTGGGAGATACGCGAACTGGCGTGGAGTATGCTCGCGCTTGTCTCATCCGTTTCTCCGGCGCTTTTCAGGGCGGCAGGCCCTTCGTGCGTGCGCGGCGGCTGCAGCGAGGGGAAGATGACGTGCGGGAAGCCGGATGAGGTCAGACAAAAACAAAAGAGGATAGTCGGATAAGATGGACATAATCTACGGAAGGAACGCGGTAAAAGCCGCGATAAAATCAGGCAGGCCGCTCGATAAGGTGCTGGCCGCGAAGGATATTGACGACCCGAGCATACGCGAGGTATTGTCGCTTGCGCACGAGAAGAAGCTGCCCGTGGTGCGGGTAGACAAGCATAAGCTCGACAATTTATGCATGCCTTTCGGCTATGCAGGCAAGCCCGCCAACCATCAGGGCGTGGTCGCGATGGCTGCCGCCAAAGAATACGGAAGCATCGACGACATTCTCGATCTTGCAAAATCGAAAAACGAGCCGCCCTTCATCATAATACTCGACGGTATTACCGACGAAGGGAACCTGGGCTCAATAATAAGAAGCGCCGAGGTGCTTGGGGCGCACGGCGTGATAATAGGCAAGCGCAGGAGCGCTTCGCTCTCGTCAGTGGCCTACAAGTCTTCTTCGGGCGCCGCCGAGCTGCTGCCCGTAGTTAAAGTCACTAATCTTAACGCCGCTATAAAAGAGCTGAAAGATAAGGGGGTCTGGATAGCAGCTGCCGACGTTTCGGGGCAGAGGGCCGATATGGTAAACCTTAAAGGCCCCATAGCGCTGGTTATAGGCTCGGAGGGCGAGGGCATCTCACGGCTCGTGCTGGAAAACTGCGATTTAAACGCCAGCATACCTATGAAAGGGCAGACGGGCTCTCTCAACGCGGCCGTGGCCGCTGCCGTATTGATGTATGAAAAGATACGTCAGGAGCAGCAGAATGTGTAAATATATAATGTTATATTTTGTTATATAATGTTAAATATGTAATCCGTGATTGTAAGTTTCCCTTATCATGGCTTCCCGGGAAAAGTATATATCAGCGTCTAAGGCGGGCCGGAAAAAAACTTGCGTCCGGCGCCCTTAATCCTCCTAAAATAATTATTTCAAATAAATATATTATGTTACCTGCGCTTATTGACTCAATTATTTGCAGCATATATAATCAAACAATAGAGGCTTACGGAGGAAATTTTTTTGACTACTATAAGAAGCTCTTTGGAAGAAGCGCAGGTGCGCTATGAGGACATGCCTGACGAAGCCGTCGCGGAACTTGCCCGCGGATTTGATGGCGACGCTCTCGAGTATTTACTGAATAAATATAAAAACTTTGTACGCGCGAAAGCACGTTCTTATTTTCTAGTGGGCGCCGACAGGGAAGACATTGTTCAGGAAGGCATGATCGGCCTCTATAAAGCCATACGCGATTTCCGCGGCAGCAAACTTACTTCTTTCCGCGCTTTTGCGGAGCTTTGCGTGACGCGCCAGATAATAACCGCTATAAAAACGGCCACCCGCCAGAAACACAAACCGCTCAACTCTTACGTTTCGCTCAACAAGCCCATGTACGACGAAGAGTCGGACAGGACGCTTATAGACATTGTGGCGAGCGCGAAGATATCGAACCCCGAGGATATCATAATCGGGCGGGAAGATTTCTCTATAATCGAATCGAAGATGGGCAAGCTGCTCTCCCCTCTCGAGATGCAGGTGCTGCGCAAATACATTGACGGCAGGTCGTACGTCGAGGTGGCCGAAGATTTGAAGCGGAGCGTAAAGTCGGTGGACAACGCGCTGCAGAGGGTGAAGAACAAGCTGGAAAAACT
>CAZJOS010000033.1:0-15793 GCA_964547655.1 uncultured Christensenellaceae bacterium | reverse complement strand
TGAAAAAATTGAAAACACAAATAGGATTATATGAACTAGGTAAAAATAGAGGACGCACTCAAGGTATACTTATTGGTATGGTGTCCGTTCTATTCGGTGAGGTCATAGCAATTATAATTTTACAGCTATTTTAACCATCCTAATACTACAGCCAATATAGTAAGCCCTACCCCAGCAGCAGCACTTAATAATATCAATAATATATCTCCTAAAGTGTGGGGTTTATTTAATTCTTTTATTTGCTCCTTCAATTCTGCGTTTTGTTTATTAGATTCTTCTAATTGTTTAAGCATGGCATCCATTGTGTTTTTAACTACAGGAACAACATCATTACGGTTAGGTGAATTAACAATATTTCTAAGCGGATTAATTGGTGGTGGCATAAAATTTTTAGGATCAAAGCCCATAATTATTATCCTCAAGTTTAAACAAGTTCAATACCTGCTATTTTTGCTTGTTCTTTAATATCATTTAAAATATCATCAAATGAATTAATGAGTTTTTTATCTTTAATAGTGTATTCAAAAATTGATTGACCAGTATCCCAACATTCCATAGAAGAAAAATTATATTTATTACGGTATATACTATTAATTGCTAAATTTTTTTCAGTAGTACAAAGGTAAATAGCGGAATGGTCATCTTGGATATCATCTTTAAACAAAACGTAAATCATATTTTACCTCCAAAATCATTGGGATTATTATACCACTCATTCCCAATATTCTCAACAAATTATGCTATATTGTGATATAATGTGAGCGATATTTTGTTGAAGGATATGGTTATGAGAGAAAAGGCTAAAGCGATAATAGTTATTGGTATATTTCTAATAATGATATTAAGTTCGTGTTCTATGGAATTTAGTGAAGTTTTAGAGGCAACAATTACACCTACTCCAACACTAATAATTATCCCAAGTCCAACGCCAAAACCTACGCCCTCTCCTACCCCTAAAAGTACAGAAGATATTTATAATGATGCAGTTACAAAATATGATAATGGGGAAATTGAATTAGCCCAGAATAATTTTAGTTTGGTTTTAGATTATAAAGATTCTAAAGATTATATAGACAAAATTAAGTTTATTAATAAATTTCGGGGGACATGGGCATCTTATGGTGTAACATTAACTTTTAATGGTTTAAATTTAATTTATAATAGAGAGAGAGCAACGAATTTAAAAATAGTTGAATATAAGGAAAATTTATACTTGGCAGGAGTAGGAGATGCTACACATGTGCCGTGGCCTTTTATATATACAATAACGCCAGACGGTATAATAGAGTATATTTCGGTTTACTATTCGGGAAACGATATTAAAGATATTGATTTCGATTCTAATATGGAATTTATCAAAACTAGCGATGAGACAAATGCTACTTTAAGAGTAAAACCATATATAGGGATGACAAAAGAAGAATTAAAGAATGATTGTATATGGGGGACTCCTGAAGATATCAATACTACTACAACGGCTTATGGAACTAGGGAGCAGTGGTGCTTTAGCGGATATAGATATGTATATTTAGAAGATGACATTGTTACGGCAATACAAGAATAAAACCGATTTCTAAAATGATAGGGTTTGTTATCACAATTTTTTTCATATCTTCAGGTTCAACTTTAACGCCATTTATATATCTAATAATTTTCATTAAAATCTCTTTTATACTAGCTTCTCAATATTCGTCGCAATTCTTTCATTGGCCTTTTGAAGTATCGCAAGAATAATAGGGTTTGTAATTACCATATTTTTTAAATCTTTTTCTTCAATTTTTATACCATTATTATATATAATAACTTCTGATATTTTCCCGGTTTCTATTTTACCCATTGGGCTTTTGATCCTCCTTTTATATGGCTCCTTATAGGATTGAACTTATTATATTACGGACTAAACCAATATTCAACAGAATATAAATTGGCTACCAATAGTAGCGTTAAACTTCTTAGCATTAAGGAACTTGAACCATGCAAGATAGAATATTCAACTCTGCACCGTTAATCTGAATTATCGTTATTCTGTTGCGCAATTCTTTCATCAATTTTTTGAAGTATAGCAAGAACAATCGGATTTGCAATTGTTATTTTTTTCATATCTTCTTTTTTTACTTTTACACCATTCACATACCTAGTAACTTCTGATATTTTCCCAGTTTCTATTTTTCCCATCGGCTTCCGATCCTCCTTAAGCTTATCATATGGCTCCATACAAGTTTGAATAATTCTACCACCTTTATTTTTTTCTTGCTATAGTTAAATACTTGTATTATAATTTTTGAGCGGATAAAAAGTATAGAAGGGAAGTACTCTACTTTGGTAGGTAGGGAAGTGCTTTAACACTTGAAATCGAATGCGGTATACATTATAATAGCATTCGCGGCGCGAAATTTGCCGCTAAAACATTACTTGATAATATGCCGCTGTAGCTCAGCAGGTAGAGCACATCCATGGTAAGGATGGGGTCATCAGTTCAAATCTGATCAGCGGCTCCATAAGCCTCGAAGAAATTCGGGGTTTTTTTGTTATCCCTTACTATAATACAAATAGAAAATGTTTCATTGCAAAAAGGTATGTTTACTATAATACTGTGCAGGGATATGAAATAAGCGGTATTGGCATTATTATGACAGCTTTATGTTTGAATCGGCATCGCAGCAAAGAGGTGTTGTCATGATAATACGCGCAAAAAATAAGAAAGATTCTTCAGCCGGAGGATCGAAAATCAGGCATACACGTATATATGCTTTCATAATTATAGTGATCATGCTGTCGCTGAGCGGCGTTTATCTGCATTTTGCCTGGAACAGATATCAGGATATAGCTTCATCCGAAGCCGTCATGCTCGCGCAATCCTTAGAATCCCTTCTGCATTCCGAACATATCGCAGAATTATCAGGCACTGCCGAAAATATAAAAAAGAGCGAATACGGTATGGCAAAGCAAAGCCTGACGCGCCTGGTGGAGACTACGGATTCGATTCATTTCGCATATCTTATGGGCGAACGTGACGGCAGCCTTATATTTTTGATGGACTCGGAATCGCCGGACTCGCCTGATTATTCGCCGCCCGGGCAGGTCTATACTGAGGCTTCCGATGTTGATCTCGAGCCTTTTATTTCGGGAAAGACCGTATTGACCGATCCGACTACCGACCGGTGGGGCACATGGATAAGCGCCATGGTGCCTGTAAAAGATTCAGCCGGGGAAGTGATCGCCGTGTTCGGCATAGACTATTCCGCCCAAGAGTGGTATTTACGTTTATGGGAGAACATGGTCCCTGACATTGTAATCGTTGTAAGCGTCCTTGGTATCATTTTTGCATTACTCAGGATCTTGTTTCAGCATAATGCGCTCAATGCGCTCAACAAAAAACTGGCCATGGACGAAGAGCTGTATCACAGCGTTTTCGATCAGGCGCCAATAGGCATTGCTATCGTAAACGATAAGAGCTTTGTGACTCAATCGGAATTTGGAAATATGAACATAAACCCGATGTTTGAAAGAATCCTCGGGAGGACAAGCCGCGAATTAGCGAGTATCAAATGGCCCGAAATAACACATCCCGATGACCTGCAGGCAGATCTCGACAACTTCGAACTGTTTAAATTGGGCAGGATCAACGGTTATTCGATGGAAAAACGATTTTTAAGGCCGGACGGGTCAAGCGTATGGACAAATATGAAGATCTCCGCTCTATCAGACAGCAGCAACAAGCATTCCGCGCATTTATGCCTTCTTGAAGATATATCCGTACGCAAAGAAACCGAGAAGTCGCTGAGAGAAAGCGAGCGCAGTAAATCCGTTCTTATCTCAAATCTTCCGGGTATGGCGTACAGATGTAATTACGATCGTGAGTGGACCATGCATTTTGTCTCCGACGGCTGTTATGAATTGACCGGATACGCGCAGGAAAGCCTTTTATACAATAAAGATTTATCATTTAACGACCTGATTTCCAATGAATACCGAGATCTTCTTTGGAGAGAATGGAAGCGTATTCTCAGCAAGAAACTCCCGTTTAAATATGAATATGAAATAATAACTGCAAAGGGAGAACGCAAATGGGTACTTGAGATGGGAGAAGGCGTTTACAACGAAAAGAGTGAAGTCGAGGCGCTTGAAGGGATCATACTTGACATATCGGAACGAAAAAAAGTAGAGGATCAGTTAAGGTATAACAGCGAGCATGACACCTGGACGGGCCTCTATAACCGCAGGTATCTGGAGAATATTTTAAGACATGATGCAGATTTAAGCTCCACGGAAAAAAGAGCGGTTGTAAGCGTTAACTTAAGCGCTATGCATTTATTGAGCCTTACATATGGCTTCAATTACAGCCAGGATCTGATGAAAAAAGCAGCCGATGCTTTAAAGACGCATTGCAGCGGCAGCCGCCAATTATTCAATACATATGAATACAGGTTTGTTTTCTATGTTAAAGCTTACGAGGATAAGAAAGAACTCACAGCTTTCTGTGAAGCTGTCGCTGGTACGATATCATCTGTTCTTTCCAGCGAAAGAATAAGCGGAGGCATCGGAGTTGTTGAAATAGACGAAGCTAATAAGGGTGATGTGGAGCAGCTGCTGAAAAATCTTTTAATAACTTCAGAAAAAGCAATACATGCCGATGAATCGGATTATTGCATTCGCTTTTTCGGCGAAGAAATGATAGCGGAGATAGTGCGTGAGGAGTCGATAAGCCGCGAGCTCGTTCAAATAGCGGCCGGCGATAACGACGGGAGACTATTTTTGCAGTATCAGCCCGTTATGGATCTTGAATCGAATAAGATATGCGGCTTCGAGGCCTTAGCCAGGTTAAACAGCTATAAGTTTGGAAGGATATCGCCTTTAGAGTTTATACCTGTCGCTGAAAAAACAAAGTTGATCATTCCGCTGGGCGAAAAGATCATATTTTTGGCTTTTGGTTTCCTTAGGTTGCTTGAGGAACATGGATACGATACGATTTTTGTATCGATCAATATTTCAGCGATTCAGCTTTTGAGAAACGATTTTGTTAAAAACCTGTTTATGATGATAGATGAAATGCGGGTTAATCCGGCGAATATCGAACTGGAGATCACGGAATCTATACTTGCGTCGAATTATGAAAAAATAAACGGTATAATAAGAGAGCTTGGAACTTATGGTATCAAGGTGGCGATAGACGACTTTGGCACAGGATATTCTTCTCTTGACCGGGAGCAGGAATTAAACGTAAACTGCCTTAAGATCGATAAAAATTTTATAGATAAACTATTAACGATAAAAGACGAGACGGCAATCGCCGGCGATATAATATCGATGGCGCATAAGCTGGGGCATTGCGTGGTAGCCGAAGGCGTGGAAAGCGAAAAGCAGAGACTATACCTGAAAAAACATGGCTGTGACAGAATACAGGGGAACCTTGTAAGCCAGCCGCTCGGCGAAGAGGCGGCGATAGAGCTTCTTAAACAAAGAGCGCAAGTTTGATATATTGTGATGGCTTGTAAAGAAGTTATCCAGATCAAAATTCAAGGACGCCTCTCAGTCAGGCGCAATAACCTTCATTACCCTCCTCACCATAGCCATTCATATTTTGAGGTATCAAATTCGGTTATTTCCGTTAAGCCGTAAACGCCCAGAAGGTCTCTGCGCATATATATTGCAAAGGCTGCTGGTTGTTTATTCTCATATGCTTTTGTGATTTTTGCTTCCGGTATTATGGCTACCACCGCGTAATCGCCGTAAGTCACGGCATCTTTGAAAACCTCGCGAATTTCCGGTTTGCCCAGCAGCACATCGGGAGGGCCATAGCTTGCCCACTTTTTATATGTGGCGGCTACGGCGCCCGCGTCGGGAATTTTATGGAGGTCGTAACTTAAGCCTTCTTCGCCGTCATTAAAAGCGTAGAAAATATTTTTATCAAAGTAGGCGTTGAAACGGGGAGCCGACTGCTGCCAGGGGTTAGGGGGGATGTCCGGGTGAAAATTATTTGGCATAGACCAACTGTTCATTATCAAACGATCTTCGAGCTTATGCTCTTTAATGAAAGCGGCTGTCGCCCTTGCAGCGTCGTAGTTGGTACGGATATCCGCGGCACAGGCGGATACTGTCCAGTATACGGAGACAAAAATGCTCAGAAGAATAAAGACGTTTATAATCTTTTTGGCATTTTGCCCGCTTTGCGTCGGTTCAAAATCCGGCTTTTCCGCCATACACGCCCAAAACCAAAACAGGAAGAACGCCGTGGCAACGCCCAGGTGATGTGACGAGAAATAAACTGCCGCGCCAAAAATGGCAAACAGCAGATACGGTACGGCCAGTAGAGCCAGTTTTCGTTTTTCTCTGCCGAAACACACTATAAAGGTTACAAAAAGTATAGAAAACAAAACGGAGACAACGTAATAACCAACTGTAAATTCAACATTGTGCAAATAATACCAACCGTTAACGCTGGTGTAGAAAAAGCTTTCCACCGGCGCGGCAGCCAGCATATAGAACAGACGAACGATAAAAGGGTTTTTTACGTCTGCCAGATTTATTGCATAAGTGTCTGCGCGGGGTATTATAAGATACGAAATCGCCGATGCAAAAAAGAGCAGTAAAAGAAGAGCGTAAAGCCGGCTGTCCAAAAACGCTATCTTAAAAGATTTTGGGTAACTTCGACTCCTTATTATACCGCCCAGCCAGACAAGCGTTATGCCTGCGGCAAACAGTATGCCGTAAGCGGAGGAAGATGCAACGAGCATAAGGCTTAATACAAAGCGGAACGGTTTCTCATTCCTCGATTTCCACGTAAGGCCGGCCAGAACGAAGCCCAATATAAGCAGGCTGTAGCAGCGGCTTATCACCCCGTATTGATAAAAGAAGAAGTAAGTAAAAGGTATTATAAAACGGTATATTTTCGGAAACGGCGCTTTAAAGAGCATTATGCCCATAGCAGCCGCGTTTATGAGTATCGAGGCCGATTTTATGCCTGCCTCATATGGCATCCCCAGTTTTGCAAAAGGAGCAAGGTACAGGTGCCAAAGGGGCGGGTGGCCCTCGAAGTGCGGCACTTTAAATATTATATCCGTAATGCTTGCGTCGCGCGCGATTAGCCACGACTGCGCCTCGTCGTACCACGGCTCGTGATAAAGGGTGATAACTATCATGCAGCCGACGTATATTAATAAAACAAGCCAGGTATACGCTGGGTTTAAGTTTTCAAAGAATCTGTTTACTTTTGACAGCTTGGGCAGTTCGATAGTTTTGTTGAGCCTCAAGTTTATAACCCCTTATATATAAAGATAAAAAATAATAGTATGTGGTAATTATACATTAAAAGAAGCATTATTTACAAGGGTAACGCATTACTCATATGTATTCACTGGAAAACATTACACGTTTCTATCGACAAAGCCGTATGCGAGCGTGAATAATGATAACATAACTGATAAATAAAAGATTATTTTTCCCCACTTATCTGCAATTACCGTAAAATATCTTGTTATAATTTGATATTTTTTGTCGATGCTGATATTATATAAATAATATAATTTTATGAAAGCTGTATATTATGCATCTAAAGTATCGGCATGTTGTTTTAGCGATTATTCTTATCTTATTATTTTGCGGCTGCGGGACACGGCCCGCCGTATCAGAGGATACGGCAGCCCCTCCTATTTTTAAGGAAGCAACTCTAAAGCCCGAGCCGTCTTTGGTCATAACGCCATCACCCAGCCCGTCCCCCTCGCCGACTGAGACCCCGGTACCGACGCCGTCAACTATGTGGGGCGCGAAATTCCCCGGCATGTTCACAGAAGGGGAGATAATTCAAAACGACAGCTCAGTAATGCCAGCGTTAAGCGCTTTATCGCCCCGCTTTGAAGCATGCACAATAGAGGTGGCCGGATCGTATAAGAGCAAACACGTTAACGTGACGGTCAATAAGGTAAAGGAAGGCAAAAACACATACTTCGTTTCCGATATCTATATTACCGACCTGAAGTATTTCATCTCGCCGTCAGACGTAAAGTATAGATCGGCGAACCGAGAGTATGTCTATAAAACAGCGCGTAAATTGAACGCCGTGATCGCGATAAACGGAGACTACTGCGCCAATAACCGCGGCCCCGTATTAAGGGATGGGGTTTTGTACAGAAACGAGATAAAGCTGGACATACTTGTAATGTACAAAGACGGCACGATGAAGACTTTTACCAAAGACGAGTATGATAAGAAAACCATTGAAGCCATGAAAGACGACGCGTGGCAGATATGGACATTCGGGCCCATGCTTCTTAAAGACGGCGCGGCGATGAGCGAATTCAATCTAGCGAAAAAGGTTGGAGGAGTAAACCCGCGCACGGCCTTAGGGTATTACGAGCCCGGCCATTATGTGTTCGTTAACGTGGACGGGCGGCAGCCGGGATATTCGGTCGGCATGACGATGACGGAATTATCGCAGCTGATGCATGACCTCGGATGCAAAGAGGCGTTCAATCTCGACGGAGGCGGAACGGCGCAGATGGCCTTTTTGGGCAAGTGGACAAACAAGCCGAGCGTTAAGAGGAAAACGCTGGACGTGATCTGTATAATCGACGAACCCTCGGCGCAAGAAGCCGAAGGCTCGGGGCCGGCGGATTGATGCGGGAAGATAACGCGGCGTCTATGAAAATCAATATCTTTTACGGGTGAAAAATTGCGCGCGCGGCTGCGCGGCGAATATTATTGGTGCGGGGTGATTCTATGTTTCATATCTCAGATCTCTGTTTTTCCGGATAAAAGCGGATGGCATTTTAAACGCTGCAATACTACGGCGATATATCACTGTTTTAATACAAATTTCAGAATACTGATCATACTTTTTATACCATATCTATTTAAAATCAACGATAGTTAATTTTCTTTATGGAGAAAGTATTTATTATGTTTTTTAAACCGTTTAAACTGTTTGGCAATAAAGCGGGCTCTGCAGAAGAAACACCTTATGAGGATGATGGACGGAAAGATAACGACCCGGAAGACCCAAACGAGAGCCGGAAAGATAACAACCCGGAAGACCCAAACGGGAGTCGGAAAGATAACGGCCCGGAAGACCCGGATGAGAGTCGGAAAGATAACGGCCCGGAAGACCCGGACGAGAGTCGGAATGATAACGGCCCGGAAGACCCGGACGAGCTGGTTCCCGTAAAAAATACGCGCCGCACAAAGATGTTATCGATACTGCTTCTTATAGTTCTCTTGGCAGTTATCAGTTATATACTGTTCAGTCATACTTTAACGGTCGGCAGCTCCTACAATACCGCGGTGCGCATAAATGAAATAATGTCTTATTCTTCATCCTGCCCTAACGCCGACGGTATGTTTTGCGATTATATCGAGCTTTATAACGATTCGGATGCTGATATGGATATATCGGGCTTCAGGCTTAAAAGCAGCTCTGCTTATTCCGGATTCGTTTTCGGCAATGACACCGTAATACCCGCGCGCGGCTACCTTGTAGTGTCGTGCGGCGGCAGGAAATCGGTTAAAGGAGACAGATCGCTCTACGCACCTTTCGCCATATCGAGCGCGGGGGGCGAGCAGATAATGCTGACGGATCCGCTCGGCCAAACGATAGACAAAGTATTTACCGCGGGGCTTGAGAAAAACGGGGCCATGATACGCCTTGGGAACGGCGGGTGGGATACATTCTCTGCCGGAACGCCCGGATTTGAGAACAGCGACTTTGGAAGGGCCGCATATATGGATTCTATCAGGACGGAAGAAGGCCTTGTGATCTCGGAACTTATGGCAAAAAACATATCGGGTATTGCTGCGAAAGACGGCGGACGCTATGACTGGATAGAAATTACTAATACTTCCGATACGCGTATAGACCTTAAAGGCCGCCGCATATCCGACGACCCTTCGCAACTGTCGGGGTATGTACTGCCCTCTGTAGAGCTTGGGCCCGGGGAATGCGCGGTGCTTTTCGCGTCAAAGCTTTCTAAAAACGAGGATGGCGAGATACACACCGATTTTGCTCTCTCAAACGACGGGGAAACTCTTTTTTTGACCAGCCCGGAGGGCAGGCTTGAATCGGCCGTCGAATACCCCGCACTTAAGGATAACTATTCGTATATGCTCAAAGACGGCGAATACGTGATATCCGCCTTTTCTTCGCCCGGTTCTCCCGATACGGAGCCGTCTGAAAACGCGTTTGAGGGGCTTAAGATAAGCGAGCTGATGCCGGCGAATAGAGAAGGCTATATAGATATTGGCGGAAGCTTTGCCGACTGGATAGAGCTGTCGAACGATTCTTCAGAAGATATCAGCCTTTCGGGATGCTGGCTCTCCGCAGACCCGTCTGACCCGTTCGGGTGGCAGATACCGGATGTAACGATAGAAACCGGCGAATGCCTTGTGATATGTGCTTATGGCGACGATGCGGAAGAAGCGGACGGGCTGCGCGCGGATTTCAAACTTCCGTCAGATTCCGGATCTGTGTCGCTGGTATCGCCGGCGGGTCTCGTTATAGACTCGGCGGCGTATACGTCTTCGCAGCCGGGGCGCTCGCTTGTAAGGAAGCAGGGCGGCTTCGAGAGCACCGCTCACCCTACTCCGGGCTTTCCTAACGGCTCAGATGGGTTTATAGCCTATCAGCAATCGCTCGCCGTTTCTTCGCCGCTTCAAATCAGCGAAGCCATGACGGCGAACGATTCAGTGCTTCGGCAGGCCTTCGGACGGTATTTCGACTGGGTCGAAATAAAGAACGCGGGAGAGACGCCTTTGCGTCTTTCTGATTATTACCTTTCCGACGATTATGACAGCAAAACCATGTGGCGCATGCCCGATATCACGCTCGCGCCGGGCTCTTATAAGGTATTCATGTGTTCGGGCGACGAGAAGCTCAGCGGGAAATATGCGCATACGAATTTCTCACTGAATTCTGAAACGGAAACGCTTTTCATATTCGATAACGACGGAAAGGCCTGCGACCGTATACTGCTGTGCGATATACCCGCGAACGTATCGGCTGGCCGAATGGACGGGCAAAACGGTTTCTTCCTTTTCTTAAGACCTACCCCCAATAATAAAAACACGGGCGGAGTACGCGCGGTGAGCGCCGCACCTTATTCCACTGCGGCCGCGGGGGAGTATAACGCCGCTTCTCTTACTATCCCGCTGTTTTCGGACGGCGACATATACTACACTACCGACGGGAGCGCGCCCGACCAGGCCTCAAAAAAATACACCAATCCTATAACGATAACCAAGTCGACCGTGATACGCGCTGTATCTTATTCCGCCGGCAGCCTAAAAAGCAATGTGACGACGCTGAGCTTTTTTTTGAACGAAGGCAATACGCTGCCCATTATGAGCCTCTCGGCAGACCCTTCCGACCTGTGGAGCGCAAAGAACGGTATCTATCAGGCGGAGAAGGCGTTCAGGAATTGGGAGAAAGACGCGCATCTCGAGTTTTTTGACCCAAACGGCAAAGGTTTTTCAATAGACTGCGGGCTGTCGCTCTTCGGGGGAGGAACGAGGGTCGTCAGCGCAAAAAAATCGTTCCAGGTGCGCTTCCGCTCCGTTTACGGTGAAAAAAGCCTCGTTTACGATATGTTCGAAGGGTCTGATGTTAACGAATTCAAGTCGCTTGTACTGAGGGCGGGGCAGGATACGAAGCATACGATTATAAGGGACGAGATATTTCCTTCTTTTGCCCTCGAAGAGTCGCCGACGCTTTTAGCGCAAAATTTCCGCTATTGCCTGCTCTTTATAAACGGCAAATTTTTCGGCATATACTGCCTAAAGGAGCGATTGGGCGACGACTATTACGCATCGCATTTTAATGTACCCATCGAAAGCGTCGAGGTGGTAAAAGGCCCTGTTAAAAGGGATACCGGCATATACGCGCTCATGTCGTTTGCCTCCACGCACGACATGAAAGATGAGGAAAACTACGCTTATATAGAATCTAAAATTGATTTGGACAGCCTTATAGACTGGTATATATTCGAGGCGTGCAGCGGAAATAACGATATAACCGGAAACGTGCGCTATATACGCAGCAGCGAGGGCGACGGCAAATGGCGCTTCGCGCTGTTTGACACCGAATTTGCCTTAAGGTGGCCTATAAACGATTTTGAGTGGGTGTACGGCAGCGGTAAACAGCACGCGAAACTGCTTCGGGGGCTAATAAAAAACCCGGAGTTTAAAGACAGGTTCCTTTCGCGCTTCGGCTATCTTTTGAATAACGTATTTACCGAGGAAAAATTGCAGGCGCGCATAGATAAGCTCTCGGGCCAGCTCTTAGGCGATATCGTGCGCGAGCGCAAAAAATGGCACTCGGGTTACAAGACATACGGCGAAGGGCTTCAAAGGATGTATAACGTGCTCCACAGATACGATTATAAGGGCAGGATAGTAAAGAGCGTAAGCAAAGCGCTGCGCTTAAGCGCGGAAGAAAGGAAAAAGTACTTCGGGGCATGACGCGCTATTGAGTGAAGCGAATGCTATAAATATTTCTTACAATAATCTTTTACGCCGAAAGCGCGGATAAGCGCTTTCACCGTAGCCGGGCCGGCAACGCCGTCGGCCTTGAGGCCTTTGGCTTGCTGGAACTCTATAAGCGCCTTTTCTGTACCTTCTCCGAAATAACCGTCGGGATTTACTTTATAGCCAAGACTTTTCAGCATGAATTGCAGGCGCTTTACGCGTTCGGCGGGTTTACACCCGTACTGCGCGTATTTATATACGCGTTTATAAAGCGCGGGCGGGACGGTTGACTTATCGCACCGGGTGCCGTAATGATAAGTATAGAAATAGTGATGCCCTATTTGCCCCCAGTATGTAAATGTGCGCCAGTCACCTCCGCTATTTTTAAAGTTATATGTATTCTGCGGGACGACCCAGACCTCGTAATCGAGAACCGCGCGCGCAGCGGCGAGTGACGCCGCGCTGGGCACCTTATCGGGGTTATACGCGAGGCCTTTAGTCTGATCGGCCATGGTGCTGCCCCAGTGGCCGCACAGCGTGCGGTTTATTACAACGTTGCCTATGGCAAGCTTGCCCTCGTAGGGCTCGCCTCCCGCTTCGGCCTGAATTATCTTCGCCATCATTTGAAGCTCATCCTCTGTATAGTCGTAATGGTTAGACGAGTAATTGAAGTCGCTGTAATACGAGTCCGCTTCCACGCGGAAAAACGCGACCAGAGTATCTATATCGGGAGTGCTTGGCGGCGGCGCAGTTTTCCTGGCCGGCTGCGGTGTTGCCTCAGCATGGCTCTTTTCCGGCTGCGGTGTTGCAGCTGCAGAAGGCCGGGGGTCGGGATTTGAAACTGGTACAGGTGTTGCGGCAGGGGCCGGGATCTGGTATGCAGGAAAGGATGTGATATTTGCCGCAACGTAACCGTCTCCGTTAGAGGAAAGCAGGCCCGGCGCAGTAGCGGCCTTGCCGCCCGGCGAGAGCAGTGCGATTACCATAATGACAGCTGAAATCGCCAAACAGCTAAAGATTACCGTAAACCAAACTTTTTTAGTAATACGAAATCCGCGCTTTGTATGCACAGTGCGCTTTTGCTGCGGCTTCGCCTTAAGGCCATGCGCAAGCGTGCATAGCGCTGCCCGCAGCGCATTCAATGCGCGTCCGGTTACCGGCTGCCGCTTTAGCGGCAGCCCTCGCTTCTTCGGTATTTTATTTTCATGGGCCGCGATACGGCGCGAGCGCTTTCTTCGCGGCCTGCCCACCGGTTTTATTACCATCTATGGTTACCTTTATTCAGGGATAGTTTTATTTATCATAACCGATTTAATCTTAATAATCAAACATTCGTAATATTACCGTAATATTTTATCTATCCGAAATCATTTCTTATATGTGTCAGAGGAATGGAGGGGAGGATACGCATAGGGATGAATTTCAGTCTTAAGTGCATCGAAGGGATTAAGGGCTTTTGTTAAAATAATAGTAATTGCCTGTTTATGTCGAATTTGATATAATTAACACGAAAAAGGAGATGATTTCTATGGAAAAGAATAGTCTCTGCGGAAATATGTTTTTATTATGAAATCAGGAGGAAGATATTTTGCGTTGTAAAAATTGCGGCCAAGAGATCTCTGGTGGATCCGAGTTTTGTATTTCATGCGGTGCCGGAGTAAAGACTCCCGAAATAACGGGACGGCAGACAAAAGACACGGTTGGAAATCCTAATAAGGAAATTGAAACGTTACACGGCGAAAGCTCCGTAGGGGGCGCTAAATCGAAGAAATGGTACACAAGGCCGTGGCTTTACATTGCCGCGGCTGTCGTTATTGCCGTTACCGTTCTTGCTTTAACGGGGATCGGCGCAGATATCGTCACTTTTGTGCTTGAAGGCCCTACGGTGCCGATAACTTTTGACAGCCCTGAACTGGAAGCTGCCGTCCGCGCGCAGCTTGATATTTGGGACAGGGATGTCACCAACAAGGATGCTAAGGACGTGACGGAACTAAAACTCGAGGGATGCGGCATATCGGGAATAGAAGCGCTGGCACAGTTTAAAGACCTGACAAGCCTTAGTTTAAAGAGCAATCAGGTAAGCGATATAAGCCCGCTGGCAGAGCTTACGGGCTTAACGCAGCTTAATCTTCAGGAAAACCTAATTACAGATATAACAGCATTGTCGGAGTTGAGCGGTCTTACTGACTTGCAGCTTTCAGGCAATAGAATAAGCGATATCAGCGTTTTATCAGGTATGACCGCCCTTAATAAGCTGTATCTCGATAACAATCAAATCATCAGCATAGGCGCGTTGGTAAAGCTGGAGGGGCTGAAAGAACTTGATCTGTCAAACAACAAAATAATAAAGGTAGATGTGTTATCGGGCCTGAGCAGTCTCGAGTCGGTTAACCTTAATAAAAATCAGGTAAGCGATATCGGGCCGCTTTCAGGGCTGACGGGGGTAAAAGACATCGGTCTTGCTGATAACAAGATAAGCGATATTTCTGTTCTGGCCGGCTGCGGGTGCTTGACAAAACTTACTTTACAGAACGATCCTATAGAAGATATAAGCCCGGCGTCCAGGATGAAGGCGCTTAAGAGTATCGACATAAAAGGTACTAAGGTAATAGATATTTCGGGTATTGCCGGCAAAGTAACTATAGATATGGATCAGCCGAAAACTATTAATATAAGCCTTATGCCCGGCGAGTATTTTATGATAGAAAACTTAAAACTGCCCATCGAGACAGGCGGCGCAAAGATAAAATGGTCATCATTGGACACGAGCATTGTTACTGTGGAAAGGGACGGGAAGATACAGGCAACAAACAAGCAGCCTGACGCCGGGTATAATTCTATGATGAAAGCTGTCATTCTCGAGGGAAAAATCGAAAATACGAATACCGGGTTCAGATGCACGATTTCGGTAAAGCATGATCGATACAAATGTGAATGGGATGAAAAGAAGACAAAGTACAAATACGGCGGCTGGATAACTACCGGCTACCCTACAACTATCGACCCGGCGCTCGAAAATGTGATCGGCGTTGATTTATACTATAACGTAAAGATAAAAAAAGGCAAGGCGAAAATGTTTACATTAAGGTCGCTGGTCAACGGCAAGTGGAAGAACTTTGGAGCAATAGACATAAGCAAAGGAACGGAGGGAACGATCCATATCGATTTTGAAGGAACGGTTAAGATATCGAAGTACTGGCTGGTACCAACAGAAAAGAAAACAGCGCGATGGAACGCCTCCTGCGCATTCAGTAATGTTTACTATGAATCGAGGGAGGCAGACCTGGGCGACTTGCAGGTCGGAGCGGAGTCAGTATAAAAAACGTATTATAATATCTATGAG
>CAZJOS010000032.1:1781-16268 GCA_964547655.1 uncultured Christensenellaceae bacterium | reverse complement strand
CGTACAAGGAAGAGGCCGAGAGCGTTATGCGCGGCGAGAGCGCAAGGGTGAAAAGGTAAGAATCGATAACGTATCGAAGGAGAGGTAAAGCAATGAAAAAGATCAATGTTGGTTTGGTGGGACATAAGTTTATGGGGCGCGCGCATACGCACGCGATAACGGACGCGCCGATATTCTTCGACCTCGGCGTCGAAATCGTAAAGAAAGCCATATGCTCCAATGAGGAATCGGTAGTCGAGACAGGCAAAAGATGGGGCTGGGAGAGATCCGAATTTGACTGGAAGAACCTCATAAACGACAAGGAGATCGACTCCATAAGCATCGCAGCTCCAAGCAAATTTCACGCGGAAATAGCCATAGCTGCGGCTAAAGCCGGAAAACATGTTTTCTGTGAAAAGCCTCTCGCTCTCGATATGAAGGATGCGGAAGAGATGGTTAAAGCGGTAGAAGATGCGGGCGTAATAAACATGATAGGCTTCAATTTCCGCAGAGTGCCGGCACTTTGCCTCGCAAAGCAGCTCATAGAGGACGGGACGCTCGGAAGGATATATCACTTCAGGGCCATATGGTCTCAGGACTGGCTTACCGACCCGAAGTTCCCAATGGCGTGGAGACTCCGCAAGAGCTTCGCGGGTTACGGAACGCACGGAGATTTAGGCGCACACATAATCGATATAGCACGTTTCCTCATCGGCGAACTCGACGAAGTTTGCTGCGTGGAAAAGACGTTTAACAAGGTCCGCCCCAAAGCGGTGTTTGAAGACGGCCTCTTCGCAAAAGCCGGGGAAGAGATGGGCGATGTCGACGTAGACGACGCTTCCCAGATGCTAGCCACTTTTAAGGGGCAGGATATTATGGCGTACTTCGAAAGTACCCGCAACGGGACGGGGCACAAGAACCAGAACCGTATAGAAGTAGCGGGCAGCAAAGGCGCTGTTATCTGGGACGAAGAAAAGCTTAACGAACTTGAATATTACAACGACGAAGACCCGGCGCACCTCAAAGGCTTCAGGCGCGTGCAGGTCGGGGAAGGAGTGCATCCTTATATGTCCAACTGGTGGCCCGTAGGCCATATCATCGGATACGGCGATACGTTCGTTAACGAATATTATGATTTTTTCACGGCCATAAAGGAAGGCAAGCAGGTAACTCCAAATTTCCGCGACGGCCTTATGGTCCAGAAGGTGCTCGATGCCGCCGAACAGTCTTCGATAGAGCGCAAGTGGAAGAAGATAGAGTATTAAAGAATCACGAACCATGTAAAGCGAGGGTCTTATCATGAAAACTCTAAAAGCAAAACATATCAGCCCTGAAGTCATGGAAGGATTGGGAAAAGCCGTATGCGTAACGGCGCAAACCAAACCCGACGCAGTGACGGATATACAATCATATTACGGGCAGCTTGCGATAATGAAGTGCGATGATGCTATACAGATAGGCATCTGCGTCGCGAAAAACAGGGAGTATATCGTTGACGAGATGGAACAGCACGCGCAGACGTCCGAATTGCTCTTTGCAGTAAAAGGAGACTTTGTGACAGCGGTCGCGCCGTCTGTCCAGGTAAACGGAGAGCTGCGCCCCGATACTGACAAAGCTATCGCCGTAAGGGTAAACCAGGGGGAAGGCATATTCTTTGACGAAGGCGTCTGGCACTGGACTCCGTATGCGATAACCCCTGCTTGCGACGTGCTGGTGGCGTTTAAAAAGGATACGCCTAAGAATGATTTTATAAGCTGCAGGCTGGATGAAGCGATCAGGATGGAATTATAAGCTGCCGGACAGAACGGTAAACATGGTTTTCTACGAACGGACTTAAGTATTGGTCAATAAGGTCTATACAAAATACAAAAAGGTATTTACGAGGAGATATGCAAAAAGAGGTCTTAAGGCTTGAATCCGTATCCAAAAAGATAAACGATGTCAAAGTCCTTAAAAACGTATCGATGACCGTCAATGAGGGCGAGATAGTTAACCTCTACGGCGACGAAGGCCAGTCGAAATCGATGATAGTCAGGCTGCTGGGCGGGGTGTTCCAGCCGGATTTCGGCAAGATATACGTCGACGGGAAAGAGGTTGGCATTTCGTGCCCGCGGGACGGCAAAGAGCTGGGGATAAGCATTATCCACAAGCGGAGCGATCTTATACCAAACTTAACCGTAATGGACAACCTGTTTCTGGGAAGGAAGGATTCAACCTCGAGGCGCTTTATAAAAGAGAAGCAGCAGCTGTTAAGGACCAGGGAACTGCTGAATATACTCGGGCTCGACATTTCGCCCCACACTATGGCTTCAAAGCTTACGGTGGAGCAGGTGCAGATGGTGCAGCTTGGAAAAGCGCTGCTGGACGACCCAAAAGTAGTCGTGATGGATCATACGAATATACTGCTTGACAGGAATCAGATAAAGCTCTTTAAGGGAGTGTTTAGAGAGCTTTCCAAGCGGAAAGTAGGCATACTGGTCGTAGCTCAGAATCTTCAGGACTTTTCCGATATAGCGGACAGGATGTATATCATAAAGGATGGAAGCGTTATAGGAAATTTCAGCATTTCCGATTTTGACAGGGAAAAGATCGTGAAGATGCTCATAGACGATTGCATCGTAAAAAGGTCGGAAGTCTCCCTTAACGATATATCGAAAGAAGTACTGCGCGTTGAAGGGTTGACGACAAGGCACTCGTTAAAAAATGTCAGCTTTTCTTTAAGGAAGGGAGAGATCGTCAGCATAACGGGCTCATACGGCTCGGGGAAATGCGAGATCGGATACGCGATCTACGGGATCGAAAAGCTTATTGGAGGGAAAATATACCTCGACGGCAAGCGCATAAAGATCAAAAATCCCGTCGACGCCATAAAGAACAAAATAGGGCTTGTCTCGTTTGAAAACGAAGAAAACGGGCTTCTTTACAACTTAAGCGTAAAGGAAAACATAAGCATGCTCAGGCTTAATAACTTAAGCCATCTAAAGATAATACGCCGCGAGCTGGAGGATTGGCTTATAAAAACAGTAAAGGCCGATATAGGTTTTGACTTTACGGATGAATCGAGAAGTATGGAGGAGCTGTCGGCGGCAGACCAGAGAAAAGTAAGTATCGCCCGGGTATTCTGTTCGTTTCCAAAAGTGCTGATACTGGTTGACCCGACAAAAGGGCTGGACAGCGAGAACAGAAAACAGATATTGGAGCTGCTGGTATCGTTTTCAAACCGCGGAGTATCGATAATACTCATATCGTCAAATATCCGCGAAATGATGCAGATATCCAACAGGATATTAGTCTTCGGCAACAATACTATTACGGGCGTTATTAGCGAAAATGAGCTTGAACTGAAGGATCAGTTGGTCATACAGCATAATTTGATATGAAAAAGTTTTAAGCAAACTTAAGGGAAAAGAGGTTTTGTCAGTGGTTAAAAGAGCGCTATCAAAAGTTATAAAATATGACATTGCGACTATATCGGTGATATTTGCGATTATGATGGCTGTGTTTATTTCAACATCAAGCCCGACGCGTTTAGGTTTCAGCCTGACTTCTTTTTCAAAAGAAGTCTCGATCTTTGCGATAGTAGGAATGGCCCAGATGGCAACGCTCGCGGTAGGGCAGTTCAACCTTTCGGTAGGCGCGATAGGCGGAGCTTCGGCGATGGTATGCGGATATCTTATTAATATCCCTACTGCCGGCGACATGTCGGTGCAATCATACACTCAGGCGGAGATAGGGCTTGCGCTTCCATGGTTCGTAGGTATTGCGGCAGGGCTCGCGGTAGGATTGCTGCTTGGAATGATGCAGGGCTGGCTTATAACAAAGACAAAGATAAGCCCGTTTATTATCTCGCTTGCCCTTATAAGCGTTATTCACGGGCTTAACATGGGGATCACCGAGAATGCGTATTTCAGGAACCTGCCGCAGGCTTTCACGGACATGAACAACGTCTCGATACCGCAGTCGGTTGCAAAACAGGGGCAGGCTACTACATTCGGTTTCCCGCTGGTCTTTATTATAACGATAGTGGTAATGTTCATAATATGGCTGCTCTATAACAGGACCGCGTTTGGCAGGAAGATGCTTGCGACAGGTGTCAGTAAAAGGGCGGCCGACTTCGCGGGCATCAATTCAAACAAGCATATAATGTGGGCTCATGCACTCTCAGGATTGCTGTGCGCGATAGGCGGCATGTTTACAGCTTCGAAGCTGGGCGCCGCTCAGGTAACCATCGGCGACAACTGGCTGCTGTACTCCTTCGCTGCCTCTATACTCGGCGGCACGCTCTTAAACGGCGGTAAAGTTGCGATTGTTGGAACATTGATAGGAGCGGGGATAATGACGATTATAACGACCATCCTGGCAGTGCTAAAGCTGGATGCTTTCACGCACCAGATATTCATAGGCGGAATATTGCTTCTGGCGTTTATGCTTAACAGAGGCAGGGAAGCTTTGAGCAAGCAGCAGGATAATGCGATGCTTATTGCTCATGAATCGGCAGCGGCTACTCATGTTGAGAGGTGAGGAAGATGAAAAAGACATTAAATACCCCAAAAAACCGCGAGGCTGTCAGGGGCGGCAATCCCGCAATAGATAGAAAGGGGTTCAGGTTTACAAACACTTGGGGCGTTCTGGCTGTAATCGCGGTATTCTCCGTATTTGTTCAGACGCAGAGCCCGGAATTTTTCAGCGGTGAGAATTTTATCACGCTCGCAAGGAACGCAAGCATCACGATACTTGTCGGGTACGGACAGATGGTCGTAATGGCGGGCGGCGGGCTCAACGTATCCATCGGCTCAATAGGCGGGCTTTGCGCGGCAATAACGGGCATGCTGATAAAAAGAGCCGGCATGGGTTGGGAGATCGCCATTCTCGTCGCAATTGTTATAGGAGCTTTTTGCGGGGCGTTTAACGGGCTCGTTATTACACGGCTGGGATCTACGAGCGAGATATCCTGGCTGGTCACTTTAGCAACTATGAGTATGTTTGCCGGCGTGACCCTTACGATAATAAGAACCGACCCGTTTTATAACCTTCCGGCGGGATTTAACTGGATAGGCAACTACAACGTCGGCCAGGGATTACTACCGGATAATTATGGCATACCCATCCAGTTCATAATAGTGATAATCTTCGGGGTGCTGCTATGGTATATATTCCGGCATACCAGCCTTGGGCGCCAGATGCTTGCCGTAGGTGCCAACCAGAGGGCGGCCTCGCTTTCGGGCATAAACGTACAGAAAGTATTGATCATACAGCATATAATGTCCGCCGTTCTCGCCGCGTGCGCGGGCATACTGTTCAGCACCCGGCTTGGATCGATAGGCGCGGATATAGGAGTGGACTGGATGCTGTTCTCGTTCGCGGCGCCCATTATAGGCGGCGTGAGGATGGAAGGCGGGCGCGTCAATCTGATAGGGGCTTTCCTCGGGGGATGGCTGCTTGCGATGGTCACCAACGTAGTTGTTCACCTTAAGGTTGACGTTTATATAGTCGAGTTTATAAGAGGCCTTATAATACTTCTCGCGGTGGGGCTTGACAGATTAAGGGCCTTAAGAGAGGAACATCGTGAAAGAATGGAGCGTGCTGCGATATGACAGGCGATACGATACTGGAACTTAAGAATATTACAAAGATATTCCCCGGCGTAAGAGCGCTCGATAACGTCGATTTCAGGGTAAAAGAAGGCGAGATCCACGCGCTGATGGGGGAGAACGGGGCGGGAAAGAGCACCCTTATAAAAATAATCACCGGCGTTTACAAGCAGAACGAAGGCGAGATGTTTGTTAACGGGAAAGCGGTCTCGTTCACAAGCCCGAGGGACGCTTTCAACACGGGGATAGATGTGGTACACCAGGAAAGGAACCTGTTCCCGACGTTCACAGTAGCCGAAAACATAATGATAGAACAATATACCGACAGGATGATGCGGAAGATAAACGAGAAAGAGATAAACAAAGCTGCGGAAAAGTATATTGAGATGGTTGGGCTTAAGATACCGCCTACGAAGAGCGTAGAATCGCTGAGCGCCGGCCAGCAGCAGCTTATAGAAATCGCGAAAGCCCTTTCTTCCGAGGCTAAAATATTGCTTCTTGACGAGCCTACTTCCTCCATATCGATAAACGAGGCGCAAATGCTTCTGGACCTTATCAAAAAACTGCGCAAGCAGGGTATGTCGTTCATATTCGTCTCGCACAAGATCGAAGAAGTCATGGGCCTCGCGGATTCCGTCACGGTCCTTCGGGACGGCAGGAACGTAAGGACGGCCGAAACCGGAGAAATATCCGTACCAATAAAAGACCTTACAAGAGACGAACTTATCACGAGAATGGTAGGAAGAACGAGGGAATTCCAGTCTCTTGAGATGAGGAGCTTCGATAAATCCGAGGTCGTGCTGGAAACAAAGGACCTGCGGAGCGTTTATTCCCCCAAGCCTAAATCATTCGAATTAAGAAAGGGCGAACTCTTAGGCTGGTACGGGCTGGTAGGAGCGGGAAGAACCGAATTCGCGCGCGTGCTGATCGGTTCAGACCCGGCCATAGGCGGCGAACAATACATAAGCGGGAAAAAGGTAAGGGCAAAGAATATAACGCAGACGCTGTGCAAGCATAAGATCTGTTACCTCAGCGAAAACAGAAAGGAAGAAGGGCTCTTCCTCGACCACAACATTAAGATCAATATAACATCGTCGATTCTAAGAAAGCTTCGTGGATTCATGTTCTTTCTGAATCCGAAAAAGGAACAGGAAGTAGCCCAAAGGTTCGCCGGGGAACTGGAAATAAAGACTCCCAGCTTAAAGCAGACGGTAAGGAATCTCTCCGGAGGCAACCAGCAGAAGGTCAGCATAAGCAAGGGGCTCGCTGTCGATCCGGATATACTGATAATCGACGAGCCTACGGTCGGCATCGACATAAGGACGAAATCCGAGATACACAGGATAATGTACGATATAACCGAACAAGGCAAGTCTGTTATATGCATAACTTCCGATATGCCGGAAATAGTCCAACTGGCGGACAGGATAATAGTATTCAAGGACAGCCTTATAACAGGAGAACTTGTAAATACGAAAAACTATGACGACATGAGTAAAAAAATAATGAACCTTATAATGGTTTAAGATAAAAGTTTAAGCCTTTAAGGCTTAATAAAAAAGAGAGAAAGGAAAAAAAGAAATGAAAAAGGTAATTACACTGGTTCTGGCAGTTGCTATGGTCCTTGTTGCATTTGCAGGCTGCGGGCAAACTCCTTCAAATGAGTCGACGGCACCCTCAACAAGCGGACTCGGAGCGCAGGAAGGGATGCAGGTCAGCGCAGGAGTCGGCGAGCAGGCAGGACAGCAGGAAGGCAAAAGCTATGACTTTGCCATCGTCTACGGCGGAGTCCATCCGTTCTTCGATCCGTGGAGGTTCGGCGCTCAGCAGGCCGCTTTGGACTTAGGAATTCCTACTCCTAACGTCACAAGCCCGCAGGACTGGGATCAGACACAGCAGAACGCTATAATCGACGGCCTTGTAGCCGGCAACGTTAACGGCATCGGCATGTTCACATCCGACGCTGTTGCAGGAAACCAGAAGATCGGCGAACTCGTCGATATGGGTATCCCGGTAGTAACGATGGGCGGCTCGCCGGCCACACCTTCAAAATCCACATTCTGCTATACGACAGACGTTGGATCTTCAGTTGCTTACGCGACACAGGCTATAATCGACAAGCTGAAAGCTGAAGGAAAGACCTCGGGCAACATCGTCCACTTCTGCTCGGGACTCGCCGATACGAACACCCAGAAGAGGCAGGCTGCTATACTGGCAGTGCTCGCGAAGCCCGAAAACGCCGGATTCGTCCTCTATAAGGAACTTCCGGATACGGACGATACTCAGAAGGCAGAAGAAGCTATCTCCGCCATGTTCTCCTCCTATTATCAGGATGTTGACGGAATAGTCTGCACCGGTTACCTCAACGCTCAGGTTCTTGGCAAGACGTTCAACGAGAGGAAAACGAACGACGGCATAGTAGCTATCGGAATCGACGACTCTACAGACGTTATGACAGCTATTTCCAACGGCTATATGTACGGCACAATGACTCAGAGTTCCTGGGCCATGGGTTATGTCGGAACATTCGGACTCAAGCTCTTGACCGACGGTTACACCTACAAAGAGAATGCTCCGT
Organism: uncultured Christensenellaceae bacterium; assembly: GCA_964547655.1. GTDB lineage: Bacteria > Bacillota > Clostridia > Christensenellales > SZUA-584 > DTFZ01. The sequence goes on along the minus strand of CAZJOS010000032.1, from coordinate 8,120 downwards.
TCATGATCAACTCCGGATTCTGGCTCTGCACGCAGGACAATATCGCTGAATACGATGCCAGACAGCAGAAGATAGCTACGGACTTCGTTTCGACGTTCGCTGACAAGTTCTTTGATGCGCCGGGCGCTGCGAAAGTACCGTTTGATACGGCTACCCTCCCGGCTGCCGACGCGGATGGTTTTGTCGGACCAGTTTATACCGACTGAAAAGCATTAAGTGACTAAATCCGTTTATCTTACTCTGGTGTTCTCAGAAAGCATGAAGCTTTTTGAGACGGAAAAGATAAATGACGTTAACGCTGCCACCTCAGGTGAACAGCGTTAACATCCCGCAAAACAGCCCTGGCAGAAAAACTGCTGGGGCTGTTTAAAATCTACCACTTAATACCTCAGGCAGTCAATAGATATTATTAACGAATATCTTTTTAAATTATTTACAGAAGGTACCGGCATGCCCGGCATAGAAAACGGGATATCTTAATGGTATAATACAATTACCTGAAATGATTACAGATAAGAGATGAAAGATATGAAAAGAACGATCGCCTGCTTTTTGGCATTAGCAACATTTTTATCGATTGCCGCATGCGGTTATCACGGCAGCATGCCGGATACGGCGCCGTCTCCAACAGGAACAACGCCGGATGTTACCGGCAATCCGGGGCCCAATCTTGTGGAAGATTCCGAAGGTATATCAGACCCCGCCGAATACCAGTTTGCGATAGTATACGGAGGCGTCCATCCTTTCTTCGACCCCTGGAAACCAGGCGCCATAGCGGCGGCACAGGATCTAGGCATACCCGAACCGTATGTGGTAAGCCCGCAGGCATGGGACCAGCCGGAGCAGAACCAGGTGATAGACGGCGTTGTAGACAGGGGGGCCAAAGGGATAGGCATGTTCCCTTCCGACGCTGACGCGAGCAACGCGGAAATAACGAAAACAGTAAGCGGCGGCATACCGGTGGTCACGATGGGAGGGTCGCCGTCAGAGCCTTCCGACGCCGAGTTCTGTTACGCCACCGACGTAGGCGCTTCGGTAGCTCTGGGAACGCAGGAACTAATTGATAAACTAAAGAGCAACGGTCTTAAAGAAGGGCATATAGTGCATTTGTGCAGCGCTCTTAACGATACGAACACGCAAAAAAGGAGGGACGCAATAAAAAGAGTGTTGGCCAGGCCGGAAAACGCGGGATTTACCCTTTACCAGGAGCTTGCGGATACGGATAACATCGAGCTTGCGGAGCAGGCGATAAGCGAAATGTATTCCTCGTACATAGACGAGGTAGACGGTATAATCTGTACCGGATATGTAAACGCCCAGGTGCTCGCTAAAACGATGAACTCGAGAGGAACGAACGACGGAATAGTAGCTGTAGGCATCGACGACTCGCAGGACGTTCTTGACGCCATCGACCGGGGATATATGTACGGGACCATGACGCAGAACGCGTGGGGCATGGGTTATGTAGCGATTTATGCGTTAAAGCTGCTGAAAGACGGCTATACATACAGAGAAGACAAAGGTTTTTTTATCAACTCGGAGTCTTTCCTGCTGACAAAAGATAATCTCGCAAGTTATCAGGATACGATGGAAGGCAATACGAAAGCTTTTGTATCGACCATGAAGGACGAGTACTTTCTGCCGCCTGTAAAGAATTGAGAATTTATTAGCTTTCGTATATGGCAGCTAAATCATGTATTCTGCGCTTCATTTCTGTGCGAACATGTAACGGCTCTAAACACTCGCATTTATCCCCAAAACTGAAAAGAATATTATCATAGTATTCATTCTCGTATGTCGAAAAGATATTTGAGCTTTGTGCCAGTGGTTGGAGTAACCATCGAATAAGAGATTATCTTAGAGAACAAAAGGTCGGCTGTCCGTCATGGTTTCAGTGACTCAGGCAAAGTATTGTTTTGATCATGGATACTTTATTCAGAAATCAGATCTTGTGCCCGGAGATTTAATTTTTTGGACGAAGAATTCCTGCCATTGTGGAAGATGGCATGAGATCCATCATGTTGCCATATACATCGGCAACGGTAGAATCATTGAAGCAATTTCCAGCAAAGGCTGTGTTGTGATCAACGACATTTGGGGCGAAGGCAGCGGAGGTAAATGGCAGATACTCTATTATGCGCACACATTTGCTGAAGAGTAAATTAAGAATATGTTAGCCAAAAAAGTCTTATATTTAGAAAATAAGGGTATTAGTATGGCCGGAAAAATTGCTGAATGATTATTCCGGCCATATATTAGGTATCTCGTAATTAAATAACGGCTTAATAATAATAAAATATGCATATCAATGCTGGATCAGAGTGGCCACATTATGATGAAATAATTATCTGAGATAATAGAATAAATGTAATCTTACACTTCTTTTTATTTATGCATTCAATGTTGTTGGTATATACCATTAATGGATATTTCATACCAATAAATGATTGACAACAAATATTTATTGTGATTATAATAATAATACTTCAAAAAACTACAAGTTATAGCATAATTCAAAATAATATTCAAAGAAAGTGCAGGTAATGGTTAATTGAATAAGAAGGCTATTAAAGGTATAAGTTTACTTTTATCTCTATTACTGGTTATTAGCATGTTTTCTCTAAACACTGCTTTTGCGGCAAATGAAGGGGATACAGAACCCATTATCACTGAAGAGCCCGAGCCTTCAGAAACACCTAAGCCAGAAACTGATGATCTAAAAAAGGCAAATAAATATTTAGATATACCTACATATATTTCAAAAGACAATGAAAAATATTATCAGCATGTTAAAAAGCTTGATCAATTCAACAGCGAATATACGACAGCATATAAGAATCTTGACGGTACTACCACGTTATATATTTTTACCGAACCAATCAGATACAAAGATAAAAAAGGCAAACTAGTCGATTTCGACAGAAGCATTGTTGAGATCACAGATCAGAAAATAAAGGATAAGGGTTACGCATATAGGAATAAATCAAGTTTTTTAGACGTATATCTGCCTGATTCATTAGTAGATAACATTGGGCCTAAGATCGAATGTGATGGTAAATATTCGATAGAAATTTTACCCAAGATTGATAGTAATAATATTGACAAATCAGATAAGAAATACTTGAGCAAACCAAAAACAGACAGAGACCTTCAAAAGTCAGGATTACAGGAAACGACATACTCTCTGGAATATAATGTCGGCGCAAGCGACGACATTCAATACAGATATACGCCTATAGATAATGGTATCAAAGAAGAAATCATTATCAACAACTATACCGGCCAAAACGTCTTTGAGTTTACAATGAAGGTAAAAGGCCTGGAACCGAAATTAAGGAATGACGGATATATAATTTTTAAAGACACAAATTCTAAAGAAGATATAGGAATGATCCCGGCATTATTTGCACAGGATTCTTATACCGGAGAATATAATGAGGACGAAGGGCATTTTACTGAAAATATAATTACGGAAATGGCTGAAGGCAACTCAGAGAATGAATACATATTAAAATATACAGTTGATAAAGATTTTTTAGAAGACCCGGATACAGTTTACCCTGTAGTCGTGGACCCGACAATAACATATAACAATTCTGAAAGCACCGTATTATCCGATACTTTTTTATCAAGCAAATATCCTAATAACTACTATGGCGGCAACGACCATATTAAACTCGGGTATTCATCTTCAGCATTATGGAAATGCCGGGGGATTACCAATGTATTTATACCAGATTCGTTTTATGAATTAAATCCTACCGGGATCACTGATGTATACTACCGTGCATACGAAGATTCAGGCTATACCTCGACCGCTTATCTTGGCATCTGCTATGTAAAGAAGGATTTCACATACGCAACAACATGGAACCAAGCGTTCAGCGGAGGGGAAGAAGCCTTTTATGAAAACATTGCTTACGGTGACGGTGACGGTACGACTCCGGGTTATAAAAACGTTGTAGAAGGCGGCTGGAACAACTTGTATTTCACAGCTATATTCAGAGCGTGGATAAAGTATCATTACGACCCCGGTACTCCCGGCGCGTTACCGTATCATGGCATATTGATTCGTGAAAGAGACGAATACAAAAGATACAGAAGGTTCAGGTCGGCGAATTATGGCTCGACCTATACATACAGGCCGACTGTTGTTATTAACTATACGGATACGGACACTATTGGGCCGGAAGATCCGGGCCCTATTGCCGGAAGCGGATCGGGAGTGATAAACAGCGGCGTCGGCAGTTTTTCCGCTTCATGGGCTCAGGTAAAAGACAACCCTCAAGGCTTTGTTAATTCAGGCGTCAAGAGGTACATACTGAATCTGTATTATTCGGACGGAACTCCGGTTACCGGACATACCAGTATACCTATCCAGTATACAGATACTGACAATGAGTACTATACCGCTTCAACGGATACATACGCTTATACGTTCAGCGGTTTAACCGACAATACAACATATTATTATACCATTTTCGCAGAAGACAATGGCGGGTATGTTTCTTCTACAGTACCAAGCAGCACTGTCCATATAGGCGACTATTCAAAGCCTGTAATAAGCAACGCGAGCATCGATATAACTTCCTACACTAACCAGAACCCGACGATATCGTGGACTGTGTCAGACGACATCGGCAATGTCAATAAGACGGAATACCGTATTAACGGAGTATGGAGGGAAGCGGCGACTGTAAACGGGCCTTATCAGATTCCCGGCAGCGTTGTTGATACGCTTGACGACGGCGAGTATGAGATAGCTTTGAAGTGTTCGGATTCAGCGGGCAATACAAGCGACGAGGCAATAATAACCGGCTTATATAAGAAAGATAAAACAGCCCCGACGGTCAATATCCTGTCTCCGTCAGACAAGGCCGTATTAAACGCAAGCGCGCCGGTAAGCATAACCGCAGCGGATAGCCATATATCTTCCTGGACATTGGATTATATACTTGACGGGGTCAGCACAAATATAGCATCCGGTGATTCTTCTGTTACCGGCCAGGAATATACGTGGAATACAGCTACGATGGTTGATAACAGATATTACACGCTGAAACTATATGCAACCGATACCGCAGGGAACACTAATACGCTGGAATACAGGATCTATTACGATAAAAATTCCGTATATGTGGGCTCTGAGCTTATATTGACCAATCCCGCGTCGGGAGTTAACGAAATAAATAACGATTCGGTAAACGCCCAGTACAGCGCATTGCCGGAAGTGCCCGAAACAATAGACGGCACCTTATATGTAAATAATCAGGAGAAGGCAGCCCAAAGCCCGACGGAACGGGACCTGGAATTCAATGCCGCGGCGTATGACGAGGGAACGTCGTCATGGGTATACCCGGAAGGAAGCCCGGCGTATCTATACGTGAGAGCCGAAGACCAGGAATCTAATGACTATTATTCAATGGATACTTATGACGGGAACAAACTCACCGACCATTTTGAATCCCAAACGAGCGTAACAAGCATTAATATGTTATATAACAGCAGCGGCGCCTACAGTGTGGATACTTCGCAAGGCCTGACCGGAAGCATAATGAGCGAGGCCATCGAGATAAACGGCCTTCTAAGCACGGTGACACTTGGGGTTGCGGAAACATATCCGGCCGGATATCCGCCGTTGGATATATACAAGATCAAGTACAAGTTAATATATGGGCCCGGAGAAGACGATTGGGAAGAGATCATTCCGGGAGAGAGAACGGTAATAGATAAGCAGGCGGGTAATATATATCTTGCGGCGGAATTCAACGTACCCCAAGGCGCCGAATCGCCCGTATTGGATATGTGGTGTCTCGACGCCAGATTCATCCCGTATTCCGACTTCGTATTGATCAATAATAGTTTCACGAAAGACAGCAGGGGATTTACTGCTTTGTCCGGAGTTAAACTTAATGAAGATAACAACTGGATCGAATTGGAGCCCGGATATTTAACCGGAAAGATCGACAGCACTTTAAGAAAGGCCGGGCCTGATGTAGTGCAGGTCGATCTTATCGCGGATACGGTAATACCCGCGGGAACGGATATAACTTTCAAGATCTCGACACACTCGGAATTCGGCTATCCTGTGTGGGAGAATATCACCGCGAGGGAATTAGAAGACCCGGCAAACTGGCAGGATGTAGCGCACGGGAACCGGATAAGGCTGAGGGCAGAGTTTTCAGGGACCGAAGCGGCGACTCCCAAACTTATAAGCTGGAAATTAAGAGTGAAGCAGGCTGCCGCGGGCGAGGCGAAGACAGTGAAACTTATACAAAGCCCCGAGAACCTCTCCGCGCTTTCGGAAGCCAATTATATGATACAGCTAAGATGGGAACG
>CAZJOS010000032.1:0-1681 GCA_964547655.1 uncultured Christensenellaceae bacterium | reverse complement strand
GGAAACGTTATATACAACTCCACGGATATGGTAATACCCGGCCCGTTCTTCGGTATAGTGATGCGCAGGACTTATAACAGTTTTTCAACGACAAAAACGGCGATGGGTTACGGATGGGATTATTCTTTCAATACGAGGCTTATGAAAGAAGTAAAGACAGACGGAACGGAAGCGCTGGTGCTCAAAGACGGCGACGGTACGTTCCACAGGTTTAATTATAATGAAATCGAAGAAACGTATGAAAGCGCCAACGGTACGCTCATGGAACTCGACGCGGCTTCGCCGGATGAGTATAAGATAATCCGCAAAGACGGCATAACGTACCATTTTGATAAGGATAACCTGAGGCTGTTATCTTTCACCAACGAGAACGGCTATGCGCTTACGTTCGAATACGACGAACGCGGCAATATAACCAACGTTACTAACGAGGTGGGCGAGACGGTCACGCTCAACTACAACACGAACGGAAGACTTCCGGAAGACGAAGATTACACATATGTAAACTACCAGATAGACATGCTGGATTCTGTGGAATGGACTCAAAAGGACGGCGGGGCAAACGCCGTGACGCGCCGCGTAGATTATCATTATGATTCTGTTACGGACAAGCTGGATGTTGCAGCCGTGACCGCTGACGACCCGGAAAAATCGCCGTCAGCTCAGGTATATGACGAAGAATATATCTATACCGCCACTGCGCTGGAAAAATCGTTTACGATAAGGAACCCCAGAAATAAAGATACAAAGATAGTATATGACAACTCAGAGGAAATTGGCATAACAGGCAAACGCGCCCAATACATCGAGGATGCTCTGGGGAACAGATCAGTGTTCGGTTATCTTGCGGGTGAGACAACGATGACAAGGATGATAAACGACGGAGGAACGCTTTATACAGGAGCAGGCGTTTCATATGAATATGATGCAAACGGGCTTATTACCAAAAAAACCGACCCCAACGGCTTCGAGATCAATTATACGTATTACCCTGACAACAGGTTCCTCGTGCATACGGTGTATTACGACAATCAGGTGTGGAACGGAACTACCGACCAGACGCAGACTTTAACGACTACATATACATACAACGAGAACGATGATATAGCCTCCGTCGCGGGGCCGGGCGGTACTCTTACGCAATACTATTACCTTGACACGGATTATGATAAAAGACCGAGCGATGTCTACTCTAAGCGGGATGATGAGACAACATTGCATACGCATTACAACTACGATTCGCACGGCAACCTTTTAAGCACTACCGACCCGAGAGGAAAGACCTCGACGCAGGTATACGGCAACATAGACGGAGAAGCGGGAGAGGGAGGATATCTCTTAAGCGCCGCCGAATGGACGGGAAAGACGACGAAGTATGTCTATGACAGCGCCGGGGACAGGCTCGGGCTCGTCATAAAAGTGGAAGAATGGAACGGTGCGGTAAAGCTGAGAACGACCGCCGAATACACATACGACGATTTCGGCTACACCGATACCGTAACGGACGCGATGGGAAGGGTAACGGATATCGATTTTGATAATTTCGGCCTTCAGAAGAGTGTTACCGACAACGCGGGCAAAACCACATCGTACACTCACGATATAAACGGTAACGTGAAGACAACCACCGACCCGAGGGGATATACGACTTATTACGATTACGACGACATCGACAGGCTTG
>CAZJOS010000031.1:0-16309 GCA_964547655.1 uncultured Christensenellaceae bacterium | reverse complement strand
ATGGGGCTATATAATCCCTCCATTAATGGACTATTTACCAGACAGTTTGCAAGAAGTGAACTAAAACCGAACTATTTGCGGACAAATGATGAATAAAAAGAGAATCTAATAAGTACCTATAACGAATTGTAAGTGGATATCAATATAAATACAATGGTTATAGTGGGGACTGTATATTTTTTGGCCTCGGTTGATTAATAACCGGGGCTATTTTTATATCTTGTCCCTAAAAAACAACCATTGACATAAAGGTCGCGGGATAACTGCGGCCTTTTTGTTTGGGGAAGGAACCTCGATGTACATACGCGCCCCTCCGATCTCCGTTTTACATAACTACTTCAAATCAAAACGGAGGTTTATCCAATGAAAAATAAGCGTTATAAAAAACAACGTGAGAAAGGGACAATTCGAATAGGTGATGTGATGTTTATAGTTACAGGAGAAGAATATGCTGAGTACTATGCAGAGCTTGAACGAAAGAAATATATTCACCGTCAAGAAAAAGGCAGAAAAATATCTTACGAGAAGGCACTTGAAGACGGCTTACCAATTGAACGATTATCTTCAAATCCACCAACATCTGTTGAGGAAGAGGTAGAGAAAAACATCTTAATAGAACAAATGTTAAAAGCTATAGGGCAGTTGGACGTATATGAAAAGACTCTGATTCAACTGCTCTTTTTTAATGGAATCCCTATTCGTGAATTATCAAGAAAAATGGGCATGCCATTAATGACGTTATACGACAGGCGTGTCCGGATATTAAATAAAATAAAAAAACTTATGGGATTCTAAAAAATAATTCCGTACACTTGCCCCTTTTTTTCCTTTCAGGGTATGGGAGCAGCAGAGTACCGCTCCATGTACCTTGAAAACTTAATAAGAAGCAAATGAATACATTCTCCATACGGCCCGGGGAGGGAAAGCTGATTGGCAGGTACGCCATAAACGTGAAAACGGAAGCGATAAATACCGATGCCAGAAATGAGTGGTGGTAAGCTCAGGCGATGACCCATATGGATGGATAATGATACTTGTACATAGTCGAGGTTAGGTCCCAGAGTGTACCCCGCTCGTCGAGGGGGTGGTGAAATTCCAATGAGGCAAGAACCGGTTGCCGTTCAGTACGCTTAAGAAATATATATACGGGCGCAATGGTATGTGCTATTGCGCTCGTAGCATTTAATCTGAGAGGTTAAAAATGTGCAGTAACGATTTTAATATTACTATTCAATCAAATAAGCCTTCTGAAAAAGCTCTAAGAGAATTTCAGAAGACATTATGCAGGTTACTAAAGAGGAGAAATCCCGTAAAAGTGATCAGCCCAAGTAAAGAAGACGGTTCTAAGGATACGGAATCGACACCTTTGACTCAGCAAATTAACACAGTAATAATATAAATAATGATTTTTTGGAGGTGAGCATATTGGATATTGAAAATAAGAAATATATTATCCGATATGTCGCTATATATATAAGAAAATCCCGTGCTGAAAGCATGGAGGATTTAGAAAAGCATCGCATGGTGCTTATTGAGTTATGTAAAAAGAACAATTTTAAATATGTTGAATACATGGAAGTTGGGACTTCAGATAGTATTGATTTACGCCCAAAGATTTGTAAACTTCTTAAAGAAGTAGAGGAGGGCGTATATGATGCTGTCTGTGTAGTTGAGTATGACAGGCTTGGTCGTGGAGACCTTGGCGAACAAGACCGACTAAAAAAAGCATTTAAAAAATCAAATACTTTAATTATTACACCGGAAAAAATCTATGATCTCAATGATGATATTGACGATACATACGCTGACTTGAAAGGTTTTTTTGCCCGTCAGGAATATAAAATGATAACAAAACGGCTTAACCAAGGCAAGAAAATTGGGGCGAGACGCGGACAGTGGACAAATGGAACACCTCCATTTCCTTACGTCTATCAACGCTACAAAGATAAACTTAATCCAAAAGGTATTGTTGTTGACGATGAGAGATATAAGATTTACAGATATATAGTTGACGAAGCTTTAAGGGGGATTCCTCCAGCAAAAATTGCAGAGAATTTAAACCGCAAAGGAATCCTTACAGCTAAATTAAAATATTGGAGCGGCGTAACGATTCAGCGTTTAATAATAGACGAGACGCATCTTGGAAAAATAATCAGCAATAAGACACAAGGGGATGGGCATAAACAAAAACGGCCAAATGCTAAAGATAGCATGTCAATCCCGAGATGCGACTGGGTGGTTGTAGAAAACTGTCATGAACCTACAAAAACTCAAGAGGAGCATGATAAGATTTTAGAATTAATAAAAAGCAGGAAATCGGTAGGGACAAAGGCCCGTCATAAGACATACGCTTTTTCGGGGCTAATAAAATGCGCACACTGCGGACATTCTCATACTTTCTATATCAAAAGAAATGAAGTTCTTATGAAACCCTGCTGGTATGTAGACCCATTGGGAGAAAGATGTCATAATGACGGTATTAAAGTATCAATTATAGAAAATATACTTTTTGGAGAAATAAAAAAATACAAAGGGAATTTTCTCTCAAATATAAAGGATGATAAAGATGAAGAGCTAGATAATATTTACAATCAAATAGAGGAGAGTAAAGGAAAACTGCAAAAGCAAAAACAAGCATTGGAAGTTGTAAATAATTCTTACGAATTAGGTGATTACAGCCGTGAAGAGTGGCTGAGGAGAAAAAAGAATTGGGAAGACAAAATATTCAACACAAAGAATGATTTATATGAGTTACAAAAACAAGCAAAATCTACGGTCAAGGTAACAAATATCGATCGGAAAGAATTACTGGAGAATTTCTTCAACACCATCACCCAGACTACAGATTTTGCGTCTCGTAATGACCTGTATCGAACTATTATAGAAAGCATAGTTTGGAGGAAGGACGGAGACGATATCAATATAACAATTAATTATAAGTAATTTCGTTTTACGATTTATGCCAATAGTAAAGGAGGTGATTTTGTGGACAATCAAAAAAGAATACCCAATAGATTAATCAATGAATCCTCACCGTATCTTCTTCAGCATTCATATAATCCTGTTGACTGGTATCCATGGGGGGAGGAAGCATTCGAAAAAGCAAGGCATGAAGACAAGCCTGTTTTCCTATCTATTGGGTATAGCTAACTTGTCTACTATGATGAACCTGCCATTGGTGTCATGTCATGGCGCACGAGAGCTTTGAAGACGAAGAAGCGGCAAAAGTATTAAACACTTCGTTCGTTTCTATAAAAGTGGACAGGGAAGAGAGGCCTGATATCGACGAGGTGTATATGAATGTCTGTCAGGCGATGACGGGCGGCGGGGGATGGCCGCTTACCATAGTAATGACGCCCGAAAAAAAGCCGTTTTACGCGGGCACGTATCTTCCGAAAAACACCGCCTACGGGCGCACGGGGCTTATACAGCTTCTTAAAAACGTTGCTTCGCTCTGGCAGAAGAGCAGGGAAGAGATTGAGAAAAGCAGCGGGGAGATAACGAAGCTGCTGACGGGCCGCCCGGAGCGCAACGACGCAGACGTAAACGCGAAAAGCATTATACAGAAGGCGTACAGAAGCATTGAAAACTCGTACGACGAATTCTACGGAGGATTTTCGCAGAGCCCGAAGTTCCCTACGCCACATTACCTTCTTTTCCTGCTTAATTACTGGAAAGCGTACAAAAATTACGACGCGCTGGATATGACGGAGAAGACGCTCGGCCATATGTACCGCGGCGGCATATTCGACCACATCGGCGGGGGATTCTCACGATATTCTACCGACCGCAAATGGCTCGTGCCTCATTTTGAGAAGATGCTGTATGACAACGCGCTGCTGCTGCTCGCGTACACTGAATGCTTTGCTACAACAGGGGATCCGGAATATCGAGGTATTGCGGAAAAGATCGCCGGATATCTGCTGCGCGATATGCGCTCGCCGGAAGGAGGGTTTTACTCCGCGGAGGACGCGGATTCGGAGAGAGTCGAAGGGAAATATTACGTCTGGAATTATGACGAACTAAAGGAGATTTTGAACGGCGATGAGCTGATGATTCTCGAAGAGCAATACGGCGTAACAAAACAGGGCAATTTCGAAGGCGCGAACATACTGAATATGATATACGCGAAAAAGGGCGAAAAATGTGGGGAAGAAATATTAAGTAAGCTTTATAAGCAGCGCCTTAAAAGGATACCGCCGTTCAAAGACACGAAGATCTCAGCTTCGTGGAACGGATTTGCCATAGAGACCTTTGCGCGCGCGGGATGCGTGCTCGGCAGGCAGGACTATATCGACAGCGCCCGCAATGCCGCAGACTTTGTACTGTCACAAATGAGAGGCGGCGGGAGAGAACTGGTCGGGATCTATAAAGACGGCACGCGCTCGCAGAAAGGTTTCCTGGCGGACTATGCGAACATGTGCAATGCTCTAATCGCCCTGTACGCAGCGACGCTTGAAACACGTTACCTTAAAGAGGCTATTACTTTGGCGAAGAATATGCTGCGTCTTTTCTGGGACGAGGGTGATGAGAGATTCTACATGACTTCGGGCGGCGAGCTTTTCATGCGCCCTGCCGACGAGTACGACGGTGCAATGCCCTCGGGCAATTCTGCCGCCGCTATGTGCCTGCTCAGGTTATACAACTTAACGGGAGCGGATTGGGCGCGGAAAGCGCTTGACAAAATTGCCAGCGGCTTTTTGTCAGCAGCTGCCGGGGCGCCAACTGCGCATGTGCATTTCCTGTCCGTAATGCTCATGAAGATAGTACCTCATAGGCAGGTCGTTATATCGGCTGAAAAGGGAAACAAAGAGGCGAACGATGTATACAGGCAGCTTACTGCTCGTTTCATGCCCTTTACGACCGTTATATATTACGACAGGACTGCGGATATGGACGAAGCCTTTCAGGAACTCGCGCAATATAAAACAGACATACCGTTTGCGGGATATGTCTGTGAGAACTTTACGTGCAGGAAGCCTGTATACAGCCCGGAAGAACTGCTCCGCGAACTGGTACAGTAGAATTATTTAAATATCCAGCGCTTCTGGATCGGGAAACTTACTATGAACATTATAAGGGATATGAAATATGAAAGATATATGTTTATCCCAAAGTTCTTGCACAGGCTGGTTATCGCTATGTTCCCGGCCAGCACGAATGCGGCAAGAATGTAGTAACCTATTATCTGCCTCTTCAAATTACCTTTGCGCCCTCTCGCGAATATGACGTTGCGGTTTATAATGAAATTGACCGTCGAACTTACAAGCCTTGCGCCGAGAAGGGGTATCCATACTAATGAATTATCCTTTGGTACTGTTCCCGGAAATATCAATGTGATAAAAACAAATGCAAGAGCATCGATAAGAGAAGCAATTATTGACGAGGCGCCGAACATAATTATCAGCCGGTAGATACGCCATGAGTCTTTGAGCGCGTTGAAATGCGAGCTGCTGTTCTTCTCGTCGAGGTATACGGTTTCAATGGTTATCTCTTTTACATTAAGCCCGAACCTTTTGGCTTCGAGCAGCATATCCATCTCGTATTCATAGCGGTCGCCCTTTAATGTGAGCATGTCATTAAGCGACGAGAAAGGGATGCCCCTAAGTCCGGTCTGTGTGTCGTGAACTTTAAGGCCGCTTACAAAATTGAACACGTGCCGGGTTATAGTGTTTCCGAAACGGCTTTTAAGCGGTACGTTGCCCGCGAAAGCCCTTGCTCCCAGCACAAGAGTGTTTTCGTTCTCAAGCAGCGCTTTGCCGACGTTTATGATATCTTTGACAAGATGCTGCCCGTCGGCGTCAGCGGTTATCACTCCCAGGACTCCCGTACCGTTCGCGAGTATATCGCTTATACCGGTCTTGAGCGCTTTACCCTTGCCCATGTTTTTTTCATGTACGAGAACGCGGCAGCCCAATGCTTTTACGGCTTCGAAGATATGTGAATACTCTTCGCCGCTTCCGTCGTTTACCACGATTATCCGGCTGAAATCGTGCTGCGACAGTTCTTTTACAAGCGCTGTCAGCGCAACGCCAGGCTTATATGCCGGTATCAATACCACAAGAGATTTTAAAATACTATCCATAGCTACCCTATATTATAAACGTAAATATAAACATCAAAACCTTACAGGTGCAATATACTATTGCTGCTAATAACGATGTAAATTCTTTGACAGTTTAACATCATTAAAAAAAACATTCAAGTAATATAACTGTAAATATAGCCTTGATCCATTCTCAAAAAGTACAAGGTTTTTTGAGATACGATATAAAAGGGCATGGATATCCGCACCCTTTTATAGTTTTTCAGCTATTTTAACTTCGTTCCGCACTCGCCGCAGAAGCGGACGCTCTGGTCGTTTTCCGCTCCGCAGTTCGGGCAGATATTGAGCGCCATGTTCGCGCCGCAATTCGTGCAGAATTTGCTTTGCCCGGCGGGTTTTCCGCATTTGGGGCAGAATGTCGCTTTTTGTTCTATTTCGCCCTGAAACACCTGCGTCTGGTCGGCTTTGTCCCAGATGTCGCGCTTCATTTTATCCGCTCTCGCAGCCGCTATTTCTACGTTTACCCTCGGCCCGCACTCGGAGCAGAGGCCGACTTCGTCGTTCCAGCATGAGTCGCACACCCACAAGTGGCACTTGTTGCAGCGGTGAAAGTGCTGCTTCGATTCGTTCTGGGCCGCTTCAAACGCTTTCTCGTGCTCCTTATGCCACGCGGGGGACATGCCGCTAAAGCGTTCCGACAGTACGGATTCGCTTTGGTAGGCTACGTTATGCAGCCCGCCAAGGATACCGCTGCCGCCAAGTATGCTGCTCGCCGCGCCTACGCCGCGGGTAATACCGCGCAGCAGGCTGCCCTTTTTGTACGTTTCCGATTCTATAAACGATGAACGGAATCCATCGTGGCAGATATCGCAATAAAACGTAAACTGAAATCCTGCTTCTGTGCTGTTGTCTTCATAGTTGCGGGTAAAAGCCTGCATCATTTTTTATTTCCTCCGATAGTTTGATTTTTTATTTTTTTACCGCAAGCGGTACATTTGTTGTTCTGAAAAAACTGCGGAGCCATACAGTTCTTATATTCGCACCTTATCATAAGCGAACCTTGGCAGGCGTCGCATTTCTCAGCTACGAACGTCGTCGCGCCGCAATGCGGGCAGGTTATATTAAGGTCCCTGCCGCACGACGGGCAGCGAACCCACCCCCGCTTTATTTCGGCATTGCAGCTCGGGCACGCGTCGTAAAACGGGCTAAGCCTCCCGCAAACGGGACAAAACTTGCTGTCAAAACCTATCAGATTGCCGCAGCCCATACACGGCTTGTCGTATCCGGCCATAATTTAATCCCCCTTGGTCATTTAATATATGAGTCCACGGCCTTTTTCCATGACTCGAATCCGCTGTGTATCACCCTGCCGGCGAAAGATTCGCGCAGCTTTAAAAGGCCGGGCACGCGCCGCAGCGCCTGGTTATACTGTACGTATTTCTCGCTGCCCAGCGCTTCTTCGCTCAAGTATATCGGCTCCCGCCGAAAGTTGACGCTCAGCATGCTGTAATTGAACCTGAGAAGGAAGTCATCCCACTGCGCGGCTGAGAAGCTGCCTTCGGCAGATAGTTTGAATGCGTATGTAGCTGCCGCGGTATCTCCGAGGCTCTCCATGAAAATTATGTTTTTATCGAATACAGGCGCGAGTATGATTACGCTCTCGCCGGTGAGTTCTCCCATAAGGCCGCGCTTTACTCCTATCGCAAGATCTGACGAGATCGACTTGAGATATCCATATTCCTGGGATAGATCAGAAGAAGCAAGTTTTTCATCGACAGCTTCCGCGAACCGGGGGGCTGTTTGGCGCACATCCGAAAGCTTTGCGACCATGCCTTCCATCAGAAGCGAGGCCAGCGCGTCGTCAACCGGAGATATTTCGCTGAGCCGCCCGCGCGTCTGCTTTATAAGCTCTGAGAGCCTTGTTTCATAAGCTTTCATAAACGGGTCGGTTATCTGTCCAAGTTTTTGAATGACGAAGCGCCTCCCGAGTTTATCCGTTATCTCGAAGCGGTAAGGCGAAAGGCTTGTGTTTGCTATCATGCCAAAAGGTATCCTTGCGAGCCCGTGCGTATCGGGAAGTATTACGAGCGCAGTCTCACAGATACGGAAAACGGCATGGCCGGTTTCGTTTTCAGGGGAAATATACCGCCCGTCCGCCTCGAAGTGTACGCTTTCCTTCATCAGCGCGTCGCTGAAAACAACTTCGTTATAAGCGCGGATAAATTTTAAAGCGAAATCTTCGTAAAGATGGCCTATCATCGAGAGTGTTATATCGCCGCCGCTGATTTTTACATATACCCGGTAGTCCTTCGCGCTTACCCCGTCTATGGTGTTTAATTTAACGGTGCTGGAAAACCCCGGAGCATTGAACGTGACCGAGTCCGGAAAAAGAACGGCGCTCGTTTTGTCGTACTTTGCGCCATTCCTCTCATATGTAAGAGAGCAGCTGATCAAAGGCTTTATTTCAGTCTCTTCCAAAGCGTTCTCCTGAGAAATAAGATGTGAATATTATAACAGCAGCGGTTCCTTTTATCAACGGATACTGTACATATTCATAATAGCGCCTGCCGTATTGGAATAAGCCCCGTCTTCATTGTTCATATTTTCTTCATTTTTTTAACAGGTGTCTGTTAAACACCATCCGTATAATACCCCTTGAAATCAAAGCTCCTGCACTAAATTGGGCGGCTTGCATCCAGGGCTGACAATTTAGTGCGAGGAGCCGCATATTAAAAGGAGGATGCCGGAATGGCCCGGCAAAAATTGAAATATGAAGAAGAAGACAAAAAGGATAATCGTTGCGGCGGCAGTTGTAGCAGCAGTTGCCGCGGGGCTGCTTATCTACAGCGCGGCGTCCGCAAACGCGGCGCAGTCGGCCGCATTCGATACGCAATATGGTACGGATACAGCGACGAAGGGCGATATATCGTTGACGGTCTCGGGCAGCGGCAACCTCGCCAGCGCGAAAACGCTGAGCGTTAATGCGGATAGCCATCTCGATATAAGCGAAGTGCTAGTATCGGAAGGCGACGTGCTGGAAGCAGGGCAGGCGATAGCGACGCTCGATAATACGGCGATGCAAGATTATGCGAAAGGCCTTAAAAGCCAGATAGACTCGCTTCACACGCAGATAGACACGACAAACAGCGTTATGACGAGGCTGAGCATAAAATCGCCCGTAGACGGCTGGGTAAAGAACGTCGTTCTGGATGAGGACGACAGTATCGAAGACGCGATGAACAAGTACGGCTACGTTGCGCTCGTTGCAACGGAGAAACGCGAAATGATAAACGCATCCGGCAGCAGCCTCGCCGAGGGCGACATCGTGAAGGTAAAATGCCAGAGGCATACATATACCGGAAAGGTAACTAATGAAAACGGGACGCTTTATGTCAGCATTGCAACGACGGCGAGAAAAGTGGGCGCGTCCGCTTCGGTATACGATAAAAGCGGCAAGCAGCTCTTCACAGGAAAGATTGAGCTCGCGGCGTACCAACCGATAGAGAGCAGCTACGGTACGATAACTGACGTTAAATTCTCCGAAAATGAAGAGATAGAAGCGGGCGAAACCATCTATACTGCGGAGCAGTATTCGCAGACTGTGACTGACCTTTACAACAGCCTGAACGATTTAGAATCGGAGCTTGCTACGGTGGAATCGCTGATCAGTGCGGGGCAGATCACGTCGCCGAGCGCGGGATTAGCGGACACGATATATATGTCGGCCGGTCAGTCTTATGATGACGGAGCGCAGCTTTTGACTTTGGATTCCACGAGCGACTGGATAGCCACGGTATCAATAGACGAACTCGATATCAATTCAGTAAAGACAGGGCAGGCCGTAAGCGTTACGCTCGACAGCATTCCCGACGAGACGTTCAAGGGAAAGGTCTCCCGCATATCCGGCAAGGGCGCGGCTTCGGGCGGCATCACAACATATGACGTAGACGTCTCGGTAGACAGTAACGAAAGCTTTAAACTCGGGATGTCGGTGTCCTGCGAGATAACAGCCCAGGAAACCAAAGACGCCGTACTTATTCCCGTCGACGACGTTATAACGGCAAATTCCCAAAGTTACGTGATGGTTGCAGTCGACAGGACTGACGCCGAGACGGCCGAGATAAAGCAGCTGATTAACGATAAGGATTACACCGGCCTACAGAAATATATGGGCGCGGATGCTTCGACGCTCAATATTAAGATGCTTTCCGACCCGGCCCAGCTTCTGTACGGCGAGATACGCGCGGTGGAGACCGGTATAGAGAACGCCTATTACATAGAGATCAAAAGCGGCCTTGCTGAAGGCGAAAAGGTAATATCGCAATCGACTGACAGCGAAAGCTCGCAGGGCAACTTCATGATGGGCGGCATGGGCCCTCTTACCGGTGATATGGGCGGCCAGATGGGCCAGCCGCCGCAGAGGGATCCTTCCGGCGGCGGTTTCCCGGGCGGGAATTGAGGTGGCATGACTTGAGAAATGTATTTGGAGGTGTTGCGTGTGGCTCTTATTGAAATAAAAGATATGTACAAGATATACGAGATCGGCAGCGAGAGCGTGCATGCGCTCGACGGTGTAAACCTTTCCATAGAAGAAAAGGAATTCGTTGCGATAGTCGGCGCTTCGGGAAGCGGCAAGTCAACGCTCATGAATATGATAGGCTGCCTCGACAAACCGACTTCAGGGAGCTATATGCTGGACAGCGAGGACATATCCGGTCTTTCCGACAATAAACTCGCAAAGATAAGAAACATGAAGATAGGATTCATATTCCAGCAGTTCAACCTGTTCCAGAAGATGAACGCGCTCGAAAACGTCGAGCGGCCGCTTAAGTATGCAAACGTAAGAAAGCAGCAGCGCAGGGAAATGGCCATGGACGCGCTTTCGAAGATGGGGCTTTCGGAGAGGACAAAGCACAGGCCGGGCGAGCTTTCAGGCGGCCAGCAGCAGAGGGTCGCAATAGCCCGGGCGCTAGTCGGCAACCCGCCTGTGCTGCTTGCGGATGAGCCTACAGGAAACCTCGATTCGAAGAGCAGCCAGGAGATAATAGGCATGCTCAAAACGCTGCACGCCGAGGGCAACACTATAGTGCTCATAACGCACGACCGCGGCCTCGCGGGGCAGGCCGACAGGATGATCGAGATGAAAGACGGCAGGATTGTATCTGACACACAGAACAGAAAGGAGGCGGCGGTATGAGGGTAATAGAATCGATATCGTCCGCATTCCGGGCGGTATGGGTGCACAGGCTGCGCTCGTTTCTTACGATGCTGGGGATAATAATAGGCATATTCGCGGTAACGGCGCTTATATCCGTAGGGCAAAGCTCTAACGCTGCGGTGACAGCGCAGATAGAAGGCTTAGGCACGAACCTGCTGACGGTAAACATCCGCGACTACCGGGCGGATCTGGACATTGCCGACGTTGAAGGCATAGGGAATCTCCCGGGCGTGGGGGCGGTGTCGCCATACATAGCGACGACATATACGCTCAAGAACGGCAGCACAAGCATGGAAGACGTGCAGGTGCAGGGTGTAATGCCCGACTACGCGAATATCCGCAATTACAGCCTCGCAGGCGGAAGATTCATCTCGGGCAGGGATAATTCGGGCAGGCTTAAAGTAGCGGTTGTCGGCCAGGACGTGGCGGTAGAGCTGTTCGGATCGCTGGACGTCACAGGCAAGGATGTTTCGATAAACGGCGTAAAGTACGAGATAATAGGGCTGCTCGAGCCGCAGGGCAGCAACGAGACCACGAACCAGGATGAAACGGTAATGATACCGTTCGTGACGGCGCAGAGGCAGATGCAGAGCACAAGGATATCGACGATATACGCGAGCGCGTCATCGCCCGAAACGGTTGATATCGCTCAGACGTCAATCGAAAATTATATGCTGCAATACTCTTCAGAGGACAACGGCTTCTCGGTAAACACGCAGAGCAGCGTGCTCGAATCGCTGAGCGAGGTAACGTCTACGCAGACGGCAATGCTTGGAGGAATAGCGGGGATATCGCTGCTTGTAGGCGGCATCGGTATAATGAACATAATGCTCGTGTCGGTGATGGAGAGAACACGCGAGATAGGCATCGAAAAGGCGATAGGCGCTATGCGCAGGGATATACTGCTGCAGTTCCTGTTTGAGGCCATTATAGTAAGCGGAGTCGGCGGGCTCATAGGCATACTGCTTGCACAGTTCGGCTCAGGGTTCATAGGATCGCTGATGAGTACGGCCGTAACGGTGCAGTCGGGAGTAATGCTGCTTGCGCTCGTGTTCTCGATACTTGTGGGCGTGGGCTTCGGCATATACCCAGCTATAAAGGCGTCGAAACTGAGCCCTATAGAAGCGCTGCGGTACGAGTAGCGGACAGCGGGATTACGATGTATAATTGGTGCAGGTATGAAGATCATTCAGGAGAAAAAACGGATACTGGTCGCAGACGACGAGCCGCGGATAAGGGACCTTCTGCGGATAGTGCTGGAAGGCCGCGGATTTGTAATAACAGAGGCGGACAGCGGCGAGGCGGCGCTCAAAAGCTTCGCCTCGCTTCCTCCCGACCTTGTGATACTCGACGTGATGATGCCGGGAATGGACGGATTCGAATGCTGCCGCAGGCTGCGCTCAATGTCCGTTTGCCCGATACTTATGCTTACTGCTAAAGGGGAGGATTACGACCAGGTCGAGGGGCTCGAATGCGGCGCGGACGACTATATCGTAAAGCCTTTCACGCCGATGGTGCTCGTCGCTCGCGTACAGGCGCTCTTAAGAAGAAGCGGCCGTGAAACCAAACAGCATAGGACTTACGGGGGTCTCGTGATAGACGACGAGGCAAGGGAAGTAACAGCAGACGGCGCAGGCGTAATATTGAGCCGCAAAGAATACGATCTCCTGCTGTATCTAACTGAAAATTATAATATATCGCTGAGCCGGGACCAGATACTCGAATCGGTATGGGGATATGATTATCTTGGCTCGCCGAGCACGGTGGATACGCACATAAACAGGCTGCGCATAAAGCTCGGCAGATGCGGGACTTATATCGTTACGCTGCGCGGTTACGGTTACAGATTCGAGGCGGAGCAATGAGGCTGAAAAAAGAAAAAATGTCCGGAAAGAAGAATAGTAAGGGCATCACAAAAAGATTGTTCATATATATCACTCTTATAGTGCTTGGAATATCTGGGCTTATACTGCTGTCAAATTCGCTGCTGCTTCGGCCTCTTTACTATTATTCGCTGAAAAATACAATGCTTCAGGCTTTGAATGAAATATCTGATGTGGACTTTACCTCAAGCTCCGATATATGGACTGACGAGCTCAATTCCATGACAGCCGGACAACCGTACGATGTCGTCATCAGAAATGGAAGCGACGTTCTTTACTCATCATCCGTAGAGTTCGGGCTCCGTCCAAAACCTGAAAGGGCTGAGGCGGGAGGAACAGGAACGCAGGGGCAGACAGCAGGAGGCGGAATACAGCAAGGGACTGCAACAGCGCCGTATGACGGGAATCCTCCCGACGTTTCAGGGCAGGGCGCAGGGAAGTATTTTTTTACCAGGAATCTAAGCGATCTCGAACCGGTTGGAAACGGAGCTTATTATGGTACCGTGCCGGGCATATCGGGGATGGATATGATGGTATGTACTAAGGATCTGGACGATGGTACAACGATACTGCTGACCCAGCCGCCTGAGCCGGTAAACAAAAGCATTGCTCAGGCCAATATACTGCTTGCGTGCTGCACCGTGCTCGCACTCGCCGTATCTCTGGCGGTCGTACTAAAGATATCGAAGCGCTTCACCAGGCCGATCACCGAGATACAAAACGCGGTAGGCTCCATTGCCGCGCTTGATTTCAGCAGGAAATGCGATGTAAAGACAGGCGACGAGCTTCAGAGCCTCGGCGAAGACGTAAACGTTTTGGCTGGCCGGCTTAAAAGCTCTCTCGAAACGCTTAAGGCTCAGAACGAACAGCTCGTAAAGGATATCGCGGCGCAGAGGCAGTTCATATCGAACGCGTCCCATGAACTCCGTACTCCGCTTTCGCTTATAAAAGGCTATGCCGACGAAATGAACGCCTCTATGCAGGGAGACGCCCCTCATAACACAGCGTATACGGAGATAATAGCCGAAGAGGCCGCAAAAATGAACAGGCTGCTCCGGGAGATGCTTGAACTCACAAGGATGGAGAGCGGCATGCTGAAGCTGCAGAACGAAAGATTGAGCTTGAGCGAAAGCATACAGACATTCCTCGAAAAGTACGACGGATTCATCAGCGAAAACAGGCTCAGCATATCGCTGCGTCTCGGGGAGAACCTGATCGGGTTCTTTGACCCGGTGCGCTTCGAACAGGTGCTCGCGAATTATATATCAAACGCCGCGCGGTACGGCGACGATAAAAAGCGGATAGAGATAAAGACGGAGAGCGTCAAAGACAGCGTACGGGTATCCGTTTTCAACACAGGCAATCCGATACCGGAAGATATAGCGGACAGCATCTGGGATGGGTTCTTCAAGGCGGATTCCGCCCGCACGCGGGCGGAAGACAGCTATGGGCTGGGGCTTTCCATCGTGAAAGCGATACAAAGCGCAGCGGGGCAGGAGTTCGGTATGAACAGCGCCCCCGGCGGAGTCGTTTTTTGGTTTGACGTGGCGCAATGTAAACAGGCGTAAATAAGAAACGCGAAGAACGCTCTTTTATTTATCAGTCATCAGCCTGCATGCTTCGCACTTAAAGTCAACCGTCTTCTTATTGTCCGAATCCGTCCACGGCTTTCCGCACGACGGGCATTCTTTCAATGGTTTGTCAGAGTGGAAGATATAATAATAAACCGGCTTCCCGAGTTTTGTTTCCAGTTCCCTGCAGATTTCCCTGCCTTCTTTCGATAATTGCGAGTTTGGATCGCTCAATTGCCTGAATGTGAACCTGTCCGAAAGGCAATACATCCATACCTTTTCTATACTCTTATATATCTCCTGCCAACTTGTTATCGCGTTATGCTCTTTCTCATTTGAAATATAAGGTAGTTTATATAAAGGGACTTCCTTTCCGCAATCGCCGCAGACTACAGGGCTTTCTTCTGTTATAAAATCGGTGTACAGCATATACCATGACGGACTGCTGCACTTACATGGTTTTCCGCAATATAAATTTTCTCCAATCGGCTCATACGAAATATTAAATATTGATTTACCTTTATTATAATAATCATTGATATAAACATTATTATATTTTAATTCCAGCGCGTCGTCATCAGGAATAGTAACAAACGTACAAAAGGATTCCTTGAATTTAATCAACTCATATTCTCGCAGTATCTGACCGTTCTTAAATAGACAGCCAAGATACTCTGATAACAGGTTAACGCATTCATCTTCGTCTTCTATCGGCGCTATACTGCTGAAAGTTATCTTCATATATGTCATATGTGATTCTCCTTATTAACTGCCTGCTATTATACCATATAATAACAAGCAGTAATACGATAAGCTATCAGGCTTAATTAGGCGGTTTTATTATTCATCTTTGCATACATCACACCCTTCTTTCGGATAATAAATAAAACGCAAAGGAGATTTATCATGGCAAAAGCAGGGATGCGCCGCCCCGACCCGGAAGAACCGCACGGAACCGAGGGCGACATCATACAGAAGTTTCCCAAAAACGATATGAAGCCCGTGCCCGAAATACAGGGCAAAGCAAAGAAGGGGAAGACAAAGGCGGGGCGCTGACGACAAACAATCTCAGCGTCTTAACGCAAAACGCCCGTCTTGAAATTTCCGGAAAATTTGCACGGATTGCTGTAACGATATTAATATACTCGCTGCAATAAAGCGGACTGATAAAACAGCAATAAATGTTAGCTGCCATTATATTGATTATTTTATATTATTAATGTAAATTATATATGAGCATTCCAAAAAAAACATGAAGTTTTTGGGGCGATAATATATTAACTGTAATTTTCAATATTGCAGGAAGGTCGGTATTATGAAAAAGTCCGCATTTTACATTTTATGCGCTGTTTTGTTATTGTCTGCCGCATGTACGGCCGCGCCGCCCGAAACGAGCAGTCCTCCTTATGTATCTGCACAGCTTTTGCCAGATTCCTCCGCACCGCCCCCTGTTTCAAGCAAACCTGAGACAAGCGCTTTAAAAACGCGTCTTAAATCAACCACTATAGAATCGCAATGCCTTAAAAATAATATTATAGACACTCCGACTAAAAGAAATCTCGTTGTTTACTTGCCTCCCTCATACTATGAG
>CAZJOS010000030.1:9907-16380 GCA_964547655.1 uncultured Christensenellaceae bacterium | reverse complement strand
GACGAGAAAACCGCAACCAGAGTAATGACTGCCGCTATGCCCGCGGATGCGTAAGCGTAAATGGGGACCCTGCGCTTTTTCGCTTTTCTAATGGCCGATACCGCAAGCCCGGCCGGAGGCTCTAATTCGCCCAGCCCGGCAAGGGCCTTTTTAATAGCTAAAATATCGTCAAGATATTTTTTGCATCCGATGCATGAACCGATATGCGAATTAAGCTGTTTGGTTTCATTTTTATCGAGCATGCCGTCCGCGTAAAGGTTTATATATTCAATTGCAGTCTGACAATCCATATCAACCCACATCCCAATAATAACATATGACTCTTTGCCACGAAAAGTATCGGTATTAAGGATACTTTATTATTATAAATCCTCGATTTTCTATACAGAGTTCAATCTTTCCGCAGCCTGTGAACCTTCTTATCTTTTTGACGCATCATACGGCAATAAAGTTCCAAAACTATTATCCCAAAAAATTATAATACAATTGATATGGCGATACAACCAAAAAATCCAAAGTCGCGAAGAAAGCTGATTTATGTCTCGCTGCATCTATTATGCTTCAATTAAATCAAGGTTTTCCGACATGCCGTATATGTTTTTAATCATTGTCGTATCGATGCCGCTGTGAAGCCAATCGACGGCAGCTTTTTTTAAGACGATAAGAGGCATCCTGCTGTGCACCTCTTTCATCTGTGTATTGGCGGGCGCGGTTATGATCACGAATCTGTCCATCTTTTCGCCCTTTATCTGATATGAATCGTACAGCCCCGCGAGGTAAAAGAAATCTTCTCCATTCGGCCTTATGATATATTTTGTTTTATTCTTTCCTTCATGTTTCCATTCGTAAAAGCCTGTGCAGGGTATCAGGCATCTTTTATTCTTAAGGCTTTTTCTAAAAGTTTCAAGGCGGAATATGTTTTCGCTTTTCGCGTTTATAATGAGCCGGCTATTCCCGCTTAAGGGGTACCCCCATGACATTACGCTGCATTGCAAACCGGGCTCTGTCTGTGTTACAACTGCCGCCTTTTCGCTGGGAAATACCTCTCCACTTTTAACTTCCGCCGCGGCGTCTTCGCCAAGTCGCGACGCAACGTCCTCTATTATGCTGCGTACTTCGTAAATTTCATGTAGATCGTCAAAAGAATACCTTCCGCACATCAGTCTTCTCTCCTCATCCGCATTTGGAGTAACCGCACGAGCGGCATACGACGCATCCGCTTTCGTGCTCCATTACAGACCCGCATTCGGGGCATTTGAGCCCGTTTGCGTTATTCTTATTTTCGGAGCCGTTTTCGATACCGCGCAGTTCGGCTACTCTTTCGAGAACCCTGCCTATGGCGTCAGGGCACGACAATACCTTAAGCCCTTTCTGCCTGAGAGTTGAATGGCAGCGGATGCCGCGAAGCTGTTCTATTATACTCGAAACGTCTACGCCGGAACGAAGCGCCATGGAAACCAGCCTGCTCGTAGCTTCAGACTGCGAAGGGCATCCGCCCGCCCTGCCTACGTTTGTGAACACCTCGCAGATACCGCTGCTGTCGTAATTAACCGTAACGTAGAGATTCCCGCAGCCGATCTTTATCTTCTGCGTCAGGCCGCGGGTTACCTCGGGCCGCTCCCGCGGAGTTAAAGCTCCGCCGCTCTTTTCCTCGGCCTTCCCTACGCTCAGCACCTGCCCCGCCCTGCTGCCGTCTCTGTATATCGTGACCCCTTTGAGCCCTGATTTATAGGCTAGATCGTATACTTTGCGAACATCTTCCTGCGTTGCGCTGTTTCTGAAATTGACGGTCTTGGAAACGGCGTTGTCGGTCGATTCCTGAAAAGCGCTCTGCATCCTTATATGATATTCGGGAGATATGTCGTGAGCGGTAACAAATACGTTCCTTATATCTTCAGGTATCTCTTCGATACTGTGAAGAGTACCCTCTTCCGCAATGCGGCCCATAAGTTCTTCGCTGTAGAATCCTTTTTCCTTCGCTGTCGATTCGAAATACGGATGGACTTCTATGAGCCTGTCGTTGTCCATAACGTTTCTTACATACGATATGGCGAATACAGGCTCTATGCCGCTGGAAACGCCCGCTATTATGGATATAGTCCCCGTTGGGGCTATAGTAGTTACCGTAGCGTTCCTCATATTTTTTATTCCGCTCTCAGGATAAACGCTTTGTTCAAACAGCGGGAAACTGCCGCGCTGCGCCCCAAGCTCTTCAGAGGCTTTTACCGCCTGCCGCTTTATGAACGCCATTACCTCTTTTGCAGTCTTTACAGCCTTTTCAGAATTATAGGGAATGCCCAGCTTATACAGCATGTCCGCAAATCCCATAACGCCAAGGCCGACTTTTCTCATGCTTTTTGAAGTTTCTTCGATTATCTTCAGCGGGTATTTGTTGAGGTCTATCACGTTATCAAGAAAATGCACGGCAATAGCTATAGTTTCACCGAGCTGCTTATAGTCTATTTTTCTGTTCCTGACGAATTCGTTTAGGTTTATCGAACCTAAGTTGCAGCTCTCGTACGGAAGCAGCGGCTGCTCGCCGCAGGGATTCGTGCTTTCTATCTGACCTGCCTGCGGGACCGGGTTGTCGGCATTTATCCTGTCGAGAAAAACGATGCCCGGCTCGCCGTTCTTCCACGCCATTTCAACGATCAAATCGTAAACGCTGCGCGCGTCTATGCTATTTGCGACCTTTCCCGTCGAAGGGTCTTTAAGGGCGTACGTTTCTCCCGACGCTGCCGCCTGCATGAATTCCTCGGTGAGCCCGACGCTTATATTGAAGTTGGTAAACTGCTTTGGGTCGCTCTTGCACGTTATAAAGTCTATTATATCAGGGTGGTCGACGCGAAGGATGCCCATGTTAGCCCCGCGGCGCGTGCCTCCCTGTTTTACAGCCTCGGTAGCCGAGTTGAACACCCTCATGAAGCTTATCGGCCCGCTTGCTACCCCGCCCGTAGAATTTACGGCCGCACCAGCCGGCCTAATACGGGAAAATGAGAATCCTGTACCTCCGCCGCTTTTGTGGATTATCGCTGCGTTTTTCAGCGTGTCGAATATACCTTCCATGCTGTCTTCTATGGGCAGCACGAAACACGCGGCAAGCTGCCCCAGATCCCGCCCTGCGTTCATAAGTGTGGGAGAATTTGGTAGAAATTTTAAAGACGACATTATGTCATAGAACTGCCGCTCCGCTTTTTTACTGTCTGTGCCGTATGCTTCATCCGCCGAAGCTATTGTATGCGCTACCCGAAGAAGCATATCTTCCGGGCTCTCGCAATTACCGTTTTCATCTTTCTTAAGATACCGCCGTTCAAGCACGGCTTTAGCGTTTTCGGATAGGATCATAATATCACCCCAAAATACCTTATAATGTAGCTGGATAACAATAATAACACAATATATAGTGTTATTCAAGTATGTATATACATTACGGGATAAAGTTTTTGAATAATTCTTTATACTTTAGCAATAGTTCTCCCTTACCCGAAGTATAAAACCGAACGCTTCCTTTTCGGGAATCGCAGAGCATACCGTTTTCTTCGAGTACGCGGCGGAGGTGATGCGAAGTTCCCTCCTTGCCGTCGAAAATGAGGCAATCAATATTATAAGCCCTGTCCAGATAATTTTTTATTTCCTTGCTTATGAAAGAGTAATGCGTGCATCCTATGACCGCGGATTCAACCTTAATGTTTTTTATACGAGACAGTATTTTATCAAAATACAGATCAAGTTCCTTTTGGCTTGTATTCCCGTTTTCTATCAATTCGACCAGGCCGCTGCACCCCACGCTTACGACTTTGTCTTGTGCTTCCAGCTTTTTAAGGAGTTTAAGATATCTTTCCTGCGAGACCGTTGCCGCCGTTGCCAGCACTAATATTTTACCATCTTTATTTTCCGCGAGCGCCGGGCGGACGGCAGGCTCCATGCTCAAAACAGGTATGTTGAATTCCTCGCGCATCTGGTTTACCGCGGCGCTGGTAGCGGTATTGCAGGCAATGACTATGGCTTTTACGCCCTTATCAAAAAGAAAGCGCCCGGCCGCGAGCGAAAGCTTCTTTATCTCGTTTTCCGATTTTTCCCCGTAAGGCGAATTCGCGTTGTCTCCGTGATATATGTAATTTTCAGACGGCATAAGAAGAAACGCCGTCTTAAGCACGCTTATACCGCCGACGCCGGAATCAAAAAAACCTATCGGTCTGCAATCAGATGACATCTTATCTCCTAATAAAAATGATGTCTAATTATACATCCCCGGTTTAAGTTTTTTCAACCCTTGAATACTGTCTTAGGTTTTAACAGGCGGCAGCTCTGTTACGTGCCTTCTATTTCAACAACGCGGCTCAGCGCAAGAGCGATATATTTTGCCGTGTTCTTCGCCTGTTCGAGTGTGTTGGCGTTATGGCCGACCTCTACGAGCAGGCACATATCAGATATAAGCTGATTGTAGTGTTTTGAGCTGTTTTGTATGCGTATGGGGCGCGTCAATCTATTTCTTATGCTTTCCAGTTCGTTAGTGACTGCGAGCGCCAGCTTATAATTCGATTCGAATTTCTCTTTTTCACCCGGTTTATCGCTGGTACCTACTACAAACATGGTTCTTGCGCATTCGTCGCCCTTTATAGTTACTAAATCGTTTTGGTTATTGCTTGAATCCCTGTGGACGTCGATAAATATTCTTAGTGAAGGATATTTCCTTTTATACTTCTCAATTGTCGCCAGAGACTTTGAATATGAGCCGGACGATTGGTGATTTGTAGTATCGTGAATGACAACGAAGCCGTAATCGGATAACGCGTCTTTTAAGGCTTCTCCCACCATAACTATAGATTGAGACTGGTCTTTCGTATGCCAATTGCCCGTATCTTTATATTCTGCGCCGTGAACCTGCCGGTACGCTTCTTCGGTATGCGTATGATAGATGAGTATCTGCGGTCCGCCGGCATTCACGCTGAAATTTCTTGGCTCGTTTGAAAATTTTATTATTTCAAGTTTAATATCGTCAGGCAGCAGTTTAAAATATATATCTTCGTTTAAGTCATTGTCTTCATCGAGGTTGACCTGTTCCAGGTCTACCCCGTATATTACGGGGATCTCCTGTGAGAGGATAATTTTCGGGTCGATAAGGCTGCCTTGAAATTCGTCGTCGTAACCGGGGTCTTCCGGCTGCCCTTCGGGCGTAAACGCTATCTGCTTTTTATATGCCGCCCATGCAGCGGCGCTGTTTACAAATATTATAGACACTGCCAGCAAAGCCGCTATGCAAACATAAAGGGCAGCCCGCATATAAAACGTGCTGTCCTTTTTCTTTAATGTTGCCCTTTTAGTCTTCCTTTTTACCGGATGTAATTGAAAATAACGTTTGTATGTATACATATAATTATACGCTCCTTAAAAAACCTATGCGGCGTATAAAAAATATATACATACATGCTTGCTCAAAAAGCTTAATGCATGTACTTCCTGGCTTCTTCGATAGTCATGTTTTTGTGCAGAGAGATGTTAAGGCCATCGGCTATTATCCTTGCGAGGTCCTGCACTACCTTATCTATCTCTTTGGGGGTAACTATCATATCGGCGCCTTCAACGTCACTCATGCTGCTGAGTATGTCTCGCATCTTTGACTGTACTCTCGTGTCCTGCGGGCCTTTAGACATCGTTTCTTCTATAAGGTCCTGCGCTATTGTCGATGCGTAAACTACAAGCGGAACGCCTACCGCGAATACGGGTATCCCGAGCGATTCCTTATCCAGTGCCTTTCGCTTGTTGCCTATGCCCGCTCCGGGAGCTATGCCGCTGTCTCCAATCTGCAAAGTAGATCTTACCCGGTCAATGCTTCTCGAGGCGAGGGAGTCTATGGCTATAACCAGCGAGGGTTTTATGCGGTCTACGATTCCTTCGATGACTTCGCCCGTCTCTATTCCCGTTATGCCCAGCACCCCGGGAGAGATGGCGCTCACGTTGCCCATGCGCTGGTCTATGGCTTCGGGAGCGTATTCGAATATATGGCGCGTTACGAATACCAAATCGCACACAGCGGGCCCGAGAGAATCGGGCGTTACCATCCTGTTGCCGAGCCCTACTACGAGTATAACGCCGTTAAGGGCTTCCCCCGCCATAGCCTTTATTTCGTTGGCCAGGGCTTTTGAGCAGGTCTCGTCGAACTCCGCGTCTCCGTGAGCTAATTTATCCGACTCAAACGTAACGTATGTGCCTATCTTTTTGCCCAGAGCCTTTTCGCCTTCCGGCGTGGTTATGCTTACTTTTGTCTTTTTCAGCCCTTCTATCACCTCGTTTAAAACGTTGACTCCGGGTATCTGCTGCTGGCCTAAAGCTTCCGTTGCTTCCATTGCCAAATCGGTTCTTATCATGCTGTCCTCCTCTGTTCGTAATAGTCTTCTGACCTCACTGCCATTCGTCATACTCCTTTACCGTCCGGCTAGCGCGCGTCACAGAGCCTTCAACTCGCTTCATCC
>CAZJOS010000030.1:0-9807 GCA_964547655.1 uncultured Christensenellaceae bacterium | reverse complement strand
TAAAAAATCATGATAATAGTATTTGCAGACAGCTGCGAAAATACAGCAGTTTGCTACTAAAACTTTCCGGCATAAAAAATGAGAGCATATCGCTCCCATTTTATAATTGTAATATTTCCTTTACTTTAAGTTCCTGCTGCCCGGTTTTATTGCCGGTATACCCTGCATGCACAGAGGGCAAACATCGGGCTCATACGATACTACTTCCATGCTGACCACCGCATGGAATGGAATGCCGAATTGGGCTTTCCCGTCAGATCTGTCCACTATGCTGCCAACTCCGACTATTTCTCCGCCGAGGTTTCTTAAAAGTTTTATCACTTCTTTTACCGAACCGCCTGTTGTGACTACGTCTTCCACTACCAGCACCTTTGCCCCTTTGGGTATGCTAAAGCCGCGCCTTAATGCCATGGCGCCGTTTTCCCTCTCGGCAAATATGTTTGGCACCTTAAGCTGCCTTGCCACTTCGTACGCGAGTATAATGCCTCCCACCGCCGGGCCGGCGACAATATCTACCCCTTTAAAATTACAGGCGAGTTCCTTTGAAAACTCCTCTGATATGTCGGGGTACTGGAACAGCTTTGCGCACTGCATATATTTGTCGGAATGGCGGCCCGACGTGAGCAAAAAATGTCCTTCGAGCATAACACCAGTTTCCCTGAATACCTGTAATGCCTTTTCTTTCGTCATATCAAACCTCCAAAGCGCCCGTAAGGGCGCTGATTTTATTTATTTTTATCGACTCCGCATATGCTTCGAGTTCGTCTATTATCCTTACCGAAGCCTCAGGGTCAAGGAGGTTGGCTGTGCCCGTCATTACTGCCGTTGCTCCGCACAGCATGAACTCAGCCGCGTCCTCTCCTGTCATTATCCCGCCTATGCCGACAATGGGTATGCCTGCAACGCGCGAAACGTCGTAAACCATTTTAAGCGCGACGGGTTTTATGCACGGCCCGGTAAGCCCTCCCGTTACGTTGCCGAGCACCGGCCTTTTCGTTTTGGCGTCCACGGCCATAGCGGGAAGTGAATTTATAAGGGAGATCGCGTCGGCGCCTGCGTCTTCCGCCGCTATGGCAATACGCGCGACATTCCCCGCAGCAGCAGTAAGTTTGACGATAACCGGCTTCCTTGAAGCAGTTTTTGCCTTCTTAACGCACTCTCGCGTCATCGCTTCGTCAGTGCCTATGCTTGCGCCTCCCATACTTACGTTGGGGCAGGATATATTGAGTTCAAAAAAGTCTATACGCTTATCGTTCAGCCTTTCTATTACGTAAACGTAATCTTCTATGCTCCGCCCCGCTACGTTGGCTATAACAGCCGTATCGAGAGTTTCGACGTACTTCATATACTTTTCAAGAAAAGCATCCACCCCGGGGTTCTGCAGCCCCACGCTGTTCACTATCCCCGACAGGGTCTCCGCTATCCTCGGAGGTTTGTTCCCGATACGTTTTTCGGGAGTCAGCGATTTAAGCGCTATGCCGCCCAGCTTACCAACGTCTATAAACCATGAGTGCTGCCGCCCGAATGCGAAAGTTCCCGAAGCCGCGATAACGGGGTTTTTTAGCTTTTTTCCGCAAAGCTCGACCGACATATCGACCGTCATAATACCACCTCGTAAAGATCGAAAACCGGGCCTTCGACGCATACTTTTTTATAATCTAAACCCTCTTCGGTCTCGACGCCGCAGGCGCATGTGGAACACGCGCCGAAACCGCAGCACATCCGCTGCTCCATGGAGACCTGCGCCGGTATATGTGAAGGAACAAGAATTTCTTTCAGCGCTTTAAGCATGGGCAGAGGCCCGCATGTAAGTACGGCGTCCGGATTATATTCTTTTAAACGGTTTCTCAGCGCGTCGGTAACAATGCCTTTTTCGCCCAGTGTGCCGTCGTCGGATGTAACGATTACTTCTTTACATACCTGTTTGAAATCTTCGAGGCAGTATTCATACTCCGCGCCTTTGTAGCCCAAAAACGCGGTATAATCTTTATCAGGCCATTTCTGCGTCACCGACAGCAACGGCGCGATCCCCACTCCGCCGCCGACGAGGAATACTTTTTTATCGCCGCTTTTAAGATTGAACCCTTTGCCTATCGGCAGTATGGCGCTTATTCCTGTTCCGGCATTTAAAGCCGCGAAAGCTTCAGTGCCTTTTCCTGTTATCTGGTATATCAAAGTAACAGTGCTTTGCGCCGCGTCGGCGCTGCAGATGCTTATGGGCCTTTTCAGCAGCAGTTCGTTATGCCCGGGAACTGCAAGGTTTACGAACTGCCCGGGGACAAAATGTTCAAGGTCCGCTCCTTCGCACTTAAGCTTCATTTTAAATATCCGCTTTGCGATCTCTTTGTTTTCTGCGATTACAGTTTCGATATTCTTAAACATGTCGTTTCTCCGACAGCTCCGACAGGTTTACCGGGACGATATCCTTGTCTGTTTTACCGAGCTTCAAACTTTGCAGTAATGCTTTAGCGGTATCGAGCGACGTTAAGCACGGTATCCTGTGTTCCACAGCATAGCGCCTTATACGGAACCCGTCGCGGTCAGAGCGCCGCCCTTTTGTAGGAGTGTTTACTATAAGCTTCAGTTTTCCGCTGTCTATAAGGTCTATTATGCTGTTGTCTTTCGACAGCTTTGAAATGGAATTCGCGGCCACAAAGTTAAAGTTCAGTTTATTGGCAGTCCCTGGAGTGGCGTATATATCATACCCAAGATAATCGAATACCGCTGCTATAGGTATAAGTTCCTGTTTGTCGCTGTCAGCGACGGTAAACAATACGCTTCCTTTTTCCTCTGGCGCCGCAAGCCCGGATGCTATCAGCCCCTTAAGCAGCGCTTCGGGGTAATCGCGGGATATCCCGAGCACTTCGCCGGTCGATTTCATCTCGGGCCCGAGGCCGACTTCTACGTCAGGAAGCTTTTCGAACGAGAACACCGGCACCTTAACGGCGGTATACCCGCTTTCAGGATATAATCCCGTGCCGTATCCCATGTTCGAAAGCCTTTCTCCGAGGGAAGCCCTTACCGCCAGAGATATCATCGGAACTCCGGTAACTTTTGAGATGTACGGTACCGTACGGCTTGAGCGGGGATTCACTTCTATTACGTAAATTTCGCCGCCCGATATCACGTACTGTATGTTCACTATTCCTTTTACCTTCAGCGCCAGAGCGAGCCTGCGCGTTATATCTATCAATTCTTCTTGCTGCTTTTTGCTTATCCTCCTCGCGGGATAAACGGATATTGAATCTCCGGAATGAACACCCGCCCGCTCTATATGCTCCATTATTCCGGGTATGAGCACGTCTTCCCCGTCGCTTATGGCGTCTACCTCCAGCTCAAGCCCGGTCATATATTTATCCACAAGCACCGGATGCTCCTGCTCGTATCTGCCTATTATGCGCATGTATTCACGTATGCCGTCTTCGTCCCACGCTATCTCCATGCCCTGCCCGCCGAGTACGTAAGAAGGACGGACTAATACAGGGTACCCTAAGGCGCCAGCAGCTTCCGCCGCCTGCTGCTCCGTGAAGACCGTCATCCCTTTCGGCCTTTTTATATCGAGCCTTTCAAGCAGGTCCTCGAATTCTTTCCTGTCTTCAGCCTTGTTGATGCTGTCAAGCGGCGTCCCTATTATATTATAACCCATAGACTCAACGTATTTGGCGAGTTTGATGGCTGTCTGCCCGCCGAACTGCACTATCACGCCTTCGGGATCTTCCTGCTCCAACACGTTGCCCACTTCTTCGGGCGTTAGGGGTTCAAAATACAGTCGGTCCGAAGTATCGAAATCAGTAGATACCGTCTCGGGGTTGTTGTTGATAATAACGGTATCGTACCCTGACTGCTTAAGCGCCCATACGCAATGCACGCTGCAATAGTCGAACTCTATGCCCTGCCCTATACGTATAGGCCCCGAGCCTAATACCACAATGGTCTTGTTGCTGCGCTCCGCGGCCGCTTCGTTTTCGGCGTCGTAAGAAGAGTAATAGTACGGGCTTACCGCATCGAACTCGGCGCCGCACGTATCCACCATCTTGAACGTCGGCAATATGCCCATTTCCTTTCGCAGCTTTCTCACCTCGTTCTCGGAAATCTCGGTGAACGACGCTATAGCGTTATCGGAGAACCCAACTCTTTTCGCGTGCTTCAGCGTATCATGGCTAAGCGCATCCCTGCCTTTAGCCGCAAAGAGACTTTCGAGGTCAATGACCGCTTTTATCTTTCCCAGATACCATGGGTCTATCTTGGTGATCTCATTGATGCGCTCTGTTGATATCCCTCTTCTTATAGCCGCTGCGACAAGAAATATCCTCTCGTCGCTTTGCTGGGCTATCCTTTCCAGTAATTCCTCGTTTCCGTACCCTTGCGCAAACGGGAATACGAGGGAATAAAGACTCAGTTCCAGCGACCTCACGGCTTTTAAAAAGGCGCTTTCAAAATTCGCGCCTATAGCCATCACTTCTCCCGTTGCCTTCATCTTAGTGCCAAGCTGTTTATTTGCGCTTGTAAATTTATCAAAAGGCCATCTGGGGAACTTTACAACAACGTAATCGAGCGTAGGCTCGAACGCCGCGAAAGTCTTACCCGTTACGGCGTTTTGTATCTCGTCGAGCCCGTAGCCAATGGCTATCTTCGCCGCTATCTTCGCTATCGGGTATCCGGTAGCTTTAGAGGCGAGCGCAGACGAGCGGCTTACCCTCGGGTTTACTTCTATAACGTAATATTGCAGGCTGTCTGTGTCGAGCGCGAACTGCACGTTGCACCCGCCCTTGATTTTAAGCGCGTTTATTATCTTGAGCGACGCGGAGCGAAGCAGCTGGTATTCTTTATCCCTGAGTGTCTGCGAGGGCGCTACAACAATGCTGTCGCCCGTGTGTATGCCTACAGGGTCTATGTTTTCCATGTTGCAGACCGTGATGCAATTGCCCTTTGCGTCGCGCAGCACCTCGTATTCTATTTCCTTATATCCCGCAACGCTCTTTTCGATAAGCACTTCGCCTACCCTGCTTGCGTGTATGCCGCTGTTTGCCGTCTCCAAAAGCTCTTTCTCGTTGTTCGCTATGCCTCCGCCCGTGCCGCCAAGAGTATACGCCGGGCGCACTATCACAGGATATCCGTGCTCTTTGGCGAACTCGAGCGCCTTAGCGGGCGAATCTGCTATAACGCTATCTATTATGGGCTCGCTTATCTCGTTCATCAGGTCTTTGAACGCTTCCCGGTCTTCCGCTTTCTTTATAGAATCTGAATCTGTGCCCAGCATCTTAACTCCAAATTCACTAAGCACCCCGCTCTCATAAAGCTCCATAGCGAGGTTGAGCCCCGTCTGTCCGCCCAGCGTCGCCAGCATGCTGTCGGGCCTCTCTTTAGCAATGATTTTTCTGACAACGTTTACGGTAAGCGGCTCTATATATACCTTATCGGCTATTTCCTTATCGGTCATTATAGTGGCGGGGTTTGAATTAACGAGCACGACTTCGATGCCCTCTTCGCGCAGAGCCCTGCAAGCCTGCGTCCCGGCATAGTCGAATTCGGCTGCCTGTCCTATAATTATAGGCCCTGAGCCGATTACGAGAACTTTCTTTATGTCCTCTATTTTCGGCATGGGCTTTTCCTCATAATCTCAATAAAATTATCGAACAGGTACGCGGTGTCTTCCGGACCGGGTGAAGCTTCGGGGTGGAATTGCACTGTGAATATCTCGTTATCTTTATACCTTAAGCCCTCTATAGTGCCGTCGTTCCAGTTCCTGTGGCTTACCTCAATGTTTTCCGGCAGCGTATCTTCAACTATCGTATATCC
This sequence comes from uncultured Christensenellaceae bacterium, assembly GCA_964547655.1. Classification (GTDB taxonomy): domain Bacteria; phylum Bacillota; class Clostridia; order Christensenellales; family SZUA-584; genus DTFZ01. The sequence goes on along the minus strand of CAZJOS010000030.1, from coordinate 4,008 downwards.
GTGGTTCTGCGAAGTTATATAGACCCTGTCTTTCACCAGGTCTTTTACAGGGTGGTTCGCCCCCCTATGCCCGTATTTGAGCTTTTCTGTATCAGCGCCCATAGCGAGCGAAAGAAGCTGGTGCCCGAGGCATATGCCGAACATCGGTATCTTGCCGGCAAGCAGTTTTAAGTTTTCTATAACTTTCGTATTGTCTTTCGGGTTGCCCGGGCCGCTGGTGAGCATGAGCCCGTCAAAGCCCCCGGCGAGTATCTCTTCCGCTCCCGTTCTCGCCGGGAATACGGTTAAGGCGCAACCCCGCTTTTTGAGGCTGCGAAGTATATTCCTCTTAAGGCCGAAGTCGAGCACGGCTACTTTTATATCGCCGCCGCAGTACTCGTATTTTTCTTTACACGTCACCATGTCTACAGGCAAGGGGCATGAAAACTCTTTCATGCTTTTTATCTGTTCTTCGGTCGGAGTCAGCTGCGTTATTATGCCGCGCATAGTGCCTTTCTCGCGGATGATGCGCGTTAATGCGCGCGTATCTATGCCATAAAGACCGCATATCCCGTTCTTTTCAAGATATTCGTTGAGGCCGCCCTCGCTGCGCCAGTTAGACGGCTGCTCGCAGAACTCGCGTACAATAAAACCGCTTACCTGCGGCCTTGCCGACTCGGGGTCAGATTCGTTTACTCCATAGTTGCCTATTAGCGGGTAAGTCATGGTCACTATCTGCCCGCAATACGAAGGGTCGGTAAGCACTTCCTGATATCCTGTCATGCCTGTGTTGAAAACGACTTCTCCGATTATATCTTTTTTTGCGCCAAAACTCTGGCCTTCGAATTTTGTGCCGTCTTCCAGCGTTAATATTGCCATTGCGCGTTTCCTCTCAAAATTTTATATATCTATGCCCCGCTTTGTAAGCGCGGCGGATATTTCTTTGTTCATGTCTATCACGGCCTGCCTTGCGGCCTGTGTCGAAGAAAGGCCGTCGTATTGTTCCTGCTTATAAGCAAGCAATATGCCTCTTGAAGAGTTTACGACCGCCCCTAAACCGGTGCTGTCGAAATTGACGGCAATATCGTCTGCTCCAGCCCCCTGCGCGCCGTAGCCCGGCACAAGAAAGAATGTGTTCTTTATCCTCTCCCGCAGTTCCTGCGCTTCGGAAGGGTATGTGGCGCCCACTACGGCGCCCACACTGCTGTATCCGTATCTGCCTGTATACGGCGCTCCCCACTCAGCTGCTTTATCAGCTACCACCTCATATAATTTCCGTCCGTTTATATCGAGGTCCTGAAATTCTTTGCCGGAAGGGTTGGACGTTTTTACCAACACGAATATGCCTTTGCCCGTTTCGCCGCAGTCTTTAAGGAACGGAGCTATACCGTCGCTCCCGAGATACGCGTTCACCGTTATGAAATGCGCGGCGCTGCCGAGTATATATGCTTCTGAATATGCCTCTGCCGTCGAGCCTATGTCGTTTCGCTTAACGTCGGCGATAACAGCCAGCCCCGCTCTGTCGGCATAGTCCATGGTGTCGAGGAAACATTTCATTCCCGCGGTTCCGTAAAGCTCATAGAAAGCCGCCTGTACTTTAACGCAGGGAACGAGGTCATTTATCTCGTCTATAAGCTCTCGGTTATAGTCGAATATGCATTGTGCCGCCGTCTCGCTTGTCGGCTCGGCATAGCGCGGCAGATATGCAACGGGAAGATACTCGTACTTCGTGTCGAGCCCCACGCAGACGGCGCTTTTCTTCTTTTTTATCGACTCGCAAAGCCTGTCTATCTGCATATTTACTCTCCGTTATATACAATTTTTCCGTCCACGATAGTATGCGTGACGGCTCCTCTCATTTTCCATCCCAGAAACGGCGTATTCTTTCCTTTAGAAATAATATCCTCTTCATTGAGTATATATTCTTTTTTAAGATCGGCAATGGTAATATCGGCAGGCGATCCCTTTTTTATGACTCCTCCCGGTTTACCAATTATCTTCGCCGGGTTTACGGAAAAGAGGCTGGCGAGTACTTCCGGTTCGTCCGTTAAATTGGTGACCGCAAGCGAAAACGCCGTCTCGAAGCCCGATATGCCGGATGCCGCAAGCACAAATTCTATATCTTTCTCGTCTTTGTGGTGCGGAGCGTGGTCGGTCGCTATCGCGTCTATTGTACCGTCCAGCAACCCCTGCTTCACGGCCTCGACATCGTCCTTCGTTCTAAGCGGAGGGTTGACTTTCGTTCGCGCGTCATAGTTTTGGCACATGCTGTCGTCAGCCGAGAAGTAATGCGGCGCACTCTCACAGGTCACTTTAACGCCGCGCTTTTTAGCGCTTCTTATTATGTCTATACCGCCCCTTGTGGAAACGTGCTGTATATGCAGCTTAAGTCCATATGTTTCCGCCAACAGCACATCGCGCGCTATCATGGTCTCTTCAGCGGCGCGAGGGTTTCCGGGAAGCCCGAGTATAGTCGAGTAATATCCTTCGTTCATAACTCCGTTGTTTTTTATATCGAGGCATTCTTCATGCGCCATTATGAACGAACCGTATGTCGCTGCGTACTGCATCGCTGTGCGCATCATAGCTCCGTTTTCTATCGGCCGCCCGTCGTCCGAGAACGCTACGCAGCCCATAGAGGCCATCTCGCCCATCTCGGTTAGCTCTTTACCAAAAAGGCCCTTTGTCGCTGCGCCGGCCGGATAGACCTTTACGCAGGCTTTTGAGGCTCTTTGCAGCACGAAGCTGAGCGCAGCCGCGTTGTCAACAGGCGGCACGGTATTCGCCATGCAGCATATGGCTGTATATCCTCCTTTTGCCGCGGCTTTAGCGCCTGAAATAATGTCCTCTTTATATTCCTGGCCGGGTTCCCGCAAATGGCAGTGCAGGTCTATGAAACCCGGAAACACTGTCTTGCCTTTAGCTTCTATAACCTGATCGGCGTCGCCGAGGCCGCCGCCTATCTCTTTTACTAATCCGTTCTCAATGAGTATATCGAGTTTTCCGCTTTTTTCTCCGGCCGGATTGACTATGTCTCCGCCTTTTATTTTAATTGTCATCGTCTTTCCTCCTGGTAAGCAGATAGAGCAGTGCCATCCTCACCGCGACCCCGTTTGTAACCTGCGTGGTTATCGCGGAGTTTTCCGCGTCGGCGACCTCGCTAGTCAGCTCTACGCCGCGGTTTATAGGCCCCGGGTGCATCACCAGCACGTCTTTTTTACACGTCTTGAACGATTCTTCATTGAGCCCAAAAAAATTGTGATATTCCCTTGCGGAGGGCAGAAGCGAGCCTTCGAGCCGCTCTTTTTGGATCCTTAGGGCCATTACAACGTCAGCTTCGCTTATTGCCTCTTCCACGCTATTCGTTATCTTTGCGCCCATCTTCTCTATCTCATACGGCATCATGGTATTCATGCCGCACAGCGTCACGTTTGCGCCCAGCTTTTTAAGCCCCCAGAGGTTGCTTCTCGCCACGCGGCTGTGCGCTATGTCGCCTATGATAGAAACGTTCAGACCCTCTATCCCGCCAAACTTTTCTTTCATGGTAAACATGTCGAGCAGCGCCTGCGTGGGGTGCTCGTGAGTGCCGTCGCCCGCGTTTATAACGCTGCCTTTTATATGGTCCGCCAGGAATTTAGGCGCACCCGACATCGGATGGCGGATCACTACCAAATCCGTCTCCATAGCCTCTATGGTCTTTCCCGTGTCTAAAAGAGTTTCCCCCTTATTTACGCTGCTCGACGATACCCCTAAGTTGCTGAACGTCGCTCCAAGATACTTCGCGGCAAGCTCGAAACTAAGCCTCGTGCGCGTGCTGTTTTCATAGAAAAGGGCGACTATCGACTTGCCCTGAAGGTGAGGCATCTTCTTCGCGTTCTGTACAAGCAGTTGCTTCATGGTCGCTGCGGAATCGAGTATCAGGTTGATATCTTCCGCGGGCATGTCGTACAGCCCCAATATGTCTTTAGTTTTTAATAACATATTATTACCTTTGCTTTAGTTCATTTGCAGGGAGCGGCAAGCTGCCGC
>CAZJOS010000029.1:13277-16467 GCA_964547655.1 uncultured Christensenellaceae bacterium | reverse complement strand
TGATTGCATATATATTATATGGCATCTCCTGTATATTTAAAAGGATATTTTCTGAAATGCCTTTGTTTATTAAACGATTAAAAATTGTTATAGTTCGATTTTTATAAAAAATTTAATATTATACATACATAAACAAATAATATATGCCATTAAGTTCTAATACCGGAAGTAAGCATCGCTGCCTGCCGCCCAACAGATAGCAGGCTGCCGCCATATATTTTATCTTTACCTTTGCAGCTGCATACCGGGTTCCGGCTCCTTTAGCTTCCTTATAGCGGCGACTATCAGCGTCAGCAGCGGCAAAAAGACCGTGCACGGAAAAGAAAAAAATTGTACGTAATGCGCCCCCCAAAACGTATGCATAACCACAGACTCCACTTTAACTGCCGCAAATACGATTGCGATGCTGCCGAGCGGCAATATAAGCGAAATATTTCGCTCAATACCTAATAGCTGCGATATACCGCTGAGCGTAGCGTAGTAGAGCACGCTGATCTTGATAAACAGTGAAGTTGTATAGTTGAGCGCTATAAGTAATTCTATACGCGACAGAAATTCTTTTATATCTATAAGCCTAATAGCTTCGTACGAATTATCACCCATGATGCCGGACGCGCCGCCCAGCACGGCAGTGTCCCTTACAACAATGATGAGAAAAAGAAGAGCGGAAATACTTCCCCCCAATATCCACGACCGTGTAAGTTTCCTGTTATCTTTTATCAGCGGTACGACCATGAGCAATGATATCACTTCGAGAAAGGGAAGCTCAATTGTAATATGCGCGGCCTGCATATACTTGATCACCGGCTTATCGAGCATTGGGAGAAAGTTCGAAAAATCCATGTTTCCTATCAGCATCAGCGTCGTCAGTATTACGGCGCCTATAGTCAACACCGTCGCCAGCAGGCTGATCCTGGCTACGGCAGCCATTCCCCTTTTAACCGCAAAAGCGCAGACCAGCACGAATATGACGATAAACACCAGCTGGGGCGTTTCGGGCATTACGTAGCCGTTATAAAAGCCGGCTACGTCGCTGATGTTAAACGTCAGCAATAAAAAGAAATACGTAATATATATCAGCGATACGATCTTTCCTATAACTTTACCGAATATGATGTCGTTCATCTGTATCAGGCTCATGCCGGGAAAGCGTTTTGACAGATGCGAATAAATAAGCCAATAAGGCAAGCATACAGTAAACGCAAAAATTATAACCATCCACGTATCATGCGAAGTAATGCCGTCGACCATCGTAAGCAGCAGGGTCGATCCCATTATAAAGCTGATAATAAGAAACATGAACTGTGATGTTTTTAAGTTTTCTTTCATCGCCCTCTCCTGTTTGCGCCGCGTCTAGTAATGCAGGCCGACCATATCGAGAAAGTTCATTATCTGTTTGATCGGGCTGGGTATTTTAACCCCTGCATTTAATGCCATGAAAAGCGAAAAACCGATAAGAGAAAAGATGCAAAACCAGACAAGCTCCTTTATTCTCTTTTCCCTAAGCAGCCTTGGGATTTGAAAAACGGCTATCAAAGCAAAGGCGATAATTATAAGCAGCGCCATATGCCAAACTCCTTAAAACTTATCTGCCTTTCATAAACGGTCATTATTTCTCTTCCTTTGTCCAGGCCGGCTTTTCTATAGTCCCTGCCGATACGATTGTAACGTCGGCCTTGATATCCAGCGTAATACCGGAAAACAGTACGTCCCAATCAGGTTCCATGCCTTTCCAGATATTATTATAATTCTTATGTATCATCTCGCCGAAACCAAATACATCCGCATGGAGCGCAGCCGCTTTATAATAAGCCATCCCTATCTCGCCGCAAATTGCTTCACCGGCAAGCTTTTTAAGCTTTTCAAAGTTTTCCGGCGTAGCCAGATTCTCATCGCAAGTCTGTTCCGAAAGCTCGGCCGTTACGGAAATCGATATTTTCATGGTGACCTTACCGTTCGATACTATGGGCGATGCGTCGCTATGTGCATTAAGCACCTCGATGGAAGCGATACCTCCGCTAATCCCAACGTTTATTACGGTACTTTGTATCTCGCCCAGCACCCACAACACTCCGCGCGTCTCATCCTCACTGAGTTCGCCAACCATCCTGTCCTTCCTGAATACCGCCATACCGCTTATATAGATACTTTTCCTGCCTTCTTTTTCTTCTGTCCTGATTATCGGCATAATAAACGAGGTTGTGCCGCTTTGCATGGCGTTGATATAATCCAATAAAATGATTTCTTTGGATTGTGAGTTTGCCGCCTGTGTATCCAAAAGTTTCGCAATATCAGCAGCGGGTATAAGACCCGTCGAAGGCTTCACGTCAAGTACGTCGCGCGCGGTCGTGTCCGATATCGCCATTCTGACGGTGGGGCGGGTTTCCCGGGCGCGTATAAAAAAATCCATGTACGGCGCAATACCCCTCTCGGCCATTTCCCGGCCAAACACGAAAACCTGCGCATGCGCGATATACAGTTTGCCCGTTTTCATATGCGTAAACTCGCGGACAGCCTCAAATGTATTAGCAGCAGATCTTTCCAGGTTTTGATACGGACTCTCGGGGCCTGACGGTGATGTCCCTCCGTTTTGGGATGCGGACATCTTTTGGGGCAATACGATCTGCGCTATAATTTTAATGTCGCCGGTATTCTCCCCGTCATTGTCCATCCCAATGCCCATCACGATAACCAGATCTGTGAGCTCGCGAGAGCTTTGACAGCTTCCGGCCGTCCACAACACCATTACGGCGAGCGTCATGTAAAGAAACGGCCTTAATTTTTTTCTCAATGTCTTTGCTCCTTTCCAATGGTAAATTATTTAACGCGGCCTGCGGCGCACATCGTTCCCTGATACCGGTATAAATGGGCGCTTTGCCATCTTCCATAGCGGCATGCGCGCAAAGCTGTCTTTCATGCCCTGGCGGTTAAGCGGGGCGATGGGCGCAAGATAGAATGTGCCGAACGATTTGAGTGATACCATATAGACCAGCATGAACAAAAGGCCCATTATGATCCCAAAGCCGCCTAAGAATCCCGCAAGCAGCAGGAACATATAGCGCATCAACGATACGGAATCCGTCTGCGCGGGAATCACAAAACTTGCAATGGCAGTGATGGAAACCACTATGATCATAAACGTCCCAACTATACCCGCCGCAACTGCTGACTCTCCTATGACGAGGGCGCC
>CAZJOS010000029.1:0-13177 GCA_964547655.1 uncultured Christensenellaceae bacterium | reverse complement strand
CGTAAGGAGCGCATCTATGCACTATAAAGAAGCAAAAGGAATACTTTCCGCGTCAAACGGGATGAATATTTACCGGGGCTGTATGCACGGCTGCATTTACTGCGATTCGCGAAGCCGTTGTTACCATATCGACCACGGGTTTGAAGACATCGAAGTGAAGATAAACGCTCCTCATCTGCTGGAAGAAGCGCTGAAGCGCAAAAGAAGCAAATGCATGATAGGCACGGGTTCAATGTGCGACCCGTATATTCCCGTTGAAGATGAATTGATGCTTACAAGGAAGTGCCTTGAGATTATAGACAGATACGGATTCGGCCTTGCGATATTGACAAAATCGGCAAAGCTGCTGCGTGACCTCGATTTGCTCAAATGCATCAACAGCAAAGCAAAATGCGTCGTTCAGATGACGCTTACCACATACGACGAGCACCTGTGCAAAATTCTCGAACCTAATGTCAGCACTACGAAAGAGCGTTTTGAAGCGCTTAAGATACTGAGGGACAACGGCATACCCACGGTCGTCTGGCTCGGCCCGATACTGCCGCTGCTAAACGATACGGAAGAAAACTTAAGGGGGATACTCGGTTACTGCATAGAGGCAAAGGTATACGGCATACTCTGCTTTGGGATGGGCCTCACGCTGCGCGAGGGCAACCGCGAGTATTTCTATGGGAAGCTTGACGAATATTTTCCGGGGCTTAAACAAAAATACGAGCGAAAATTCGGTTATTCATACCAGTGCCTTAGCGACAGCAGCGACAAGCTTATGGAAATACTGCGCTCTGAATGCAAAGAGCACGGGATAATTTGCAGCAATGACGAGGTATTTAAGTACCTGAATACGTTTGAGCAAAAAGGGCAGCCGCGGCAACTGAGCATGTTTTGATAACGAATAACGGCCCCTACTTAGAGCCGTCATATACTTTTCTTATCATATCTGTCACGTCGCCCAGCGAGAGGCCGAGCGATTTATAATATTCCACGTCTTTTTTTATTTTCTCATACGCCAGTTCGTCGCGCTTGCGGCTTCGGTCGCCCGGCTGCATAGGGGCGACGAAGCACCCCTTGCCCGCCATGGTGTAGATAAACCCGCTGCGCTCCAGCTCTTCCCAGGCTTTCTTTATGGTAATGACGCTTATGCGAAGCTCTTTTGCCACAGTCCTTATAGGAGGAAGGCAAAAATCCCTCTCAAGCTCGCCCTTTATTATCTGCGAGCTTATCTGCTCGAAAACTTGCTGGTATATCGGTTTATCCGACGTGTTCGAAATTACGATGTTTATCATAAGTTTACATTTTCAAAACGTTTCACCGACATCTTAAGCGCCATTATGTTGAGCAGCACAAATATGATGATGCCTCCCGCCAGCATGGAAAAATGCGCTGTAATATTTTCTCTGCCGTCAAATATCTTAAACCAGGGCACGAATACGATAAGAAGCTCGATACCCGCTGCTACGATTATAGCCGCAATATTTGCCAAAACCACAGGCAGGCCTATCTTATACGCGGTTTTATAAAACATCGGGAAGAAGACGATATTGAATATAGCAAATATTGCGAACACAAAGCCTATATACGCGGCGTTTGCGTCTATCAGGCTGTTCCCCTTAGGATATATCGCAAAATTTATTACAGCGAATATAGCAGTTACCAGTATCTGCAGTACTTCGAATATGATCACCGCTATAATCCGCGCCTTTACGATATCGCTCCTTTTAACAGGCAGCATGGCTGAAAAGCCGATGTCGTTGCTCGCCTTGCCCATACCAAAGATATTCGGCAAAACGACCAGGAAAAAGTACATCGGCGCCAAAAAATATATCCATTCGGGAATAAGCAGCAGCGCTCCAAACAATATTGAAAGAAAAAACGCGGGATGGATAGCGAGATAGAATTCCTTATACAGCAAGTTTTTCATTTTCTGTCCCCCTCTTTTCGTGGTATATCATTATCTCCTCTATGCTCGGCGGCTCTGAGGTAATGCCTTCGGCGTTTATCAGATCCCCCGTTCTTATCAGGCCGGTGATACCGAAAGCGTGCTCCTTATATGCTATCAAACCGGGCAGCAGCCCTTTAAGCTGTTCCCGCGATCCCTGTATCATGCGATACGAAGCGATAAGGTCGTCTTTTGAACAATCTTCAATGATACGGCCGTTTTTGATGTACGTAATGAAATCGGCGCACTTTTCAAGGTCGCTCGTTATATGCGTGGAAAACAGTATGCTTCTTTCCTCGTCTTCTATAAGCTCCTGAAACAGCTCCAGCAGGTCGTCCCGCGCCACCGGGTCGAGCCCGCTCGTAGGTTCGTCGAGTATCAGCAGCTTTGCGCGATGCGACAGCGCCAGCGTGAGCGAATATTTTATGCGCATGCCGCTCGAGAGTTCCTCAACCTTTTTGTTTTCATCCAGCCCAAAACGCCGCATATAGGCTTCGTATGTGCCCTCATCCCAATTTGCGTAAAAGCGGCGGAATACGCCGGTTATATTTCTTACTCTGCTTTTGAGATAATAATCGACTCCGCCGAACATGAAACCGATCTCCTGCTTAAGGTCGATCTCGTTCTGCGTAAAATCTTTTCCCAGCATTCGTACATAACCGCCGTCTTTTCGCACCAGGTTGAGCATCGACTTCAGCGTCGTCGTCTTGCCTGCGCCGTTGCTGCCTATAAAGCCCATGATATACCCGCTGTCCAGCGTAAACGACACGTCTTTCAGCTCAAATTTTTCGTATCTCTTGTTCAGATTTTGAACGGATAACATCTCCATAAATTAATCGACCTCCAAACTGTGTATACCGTGTATGCACAATATATCACTAACGCTTATTTGTGTCAATCTTTTTTTTAAATAATCTGCAGAAAATAGTTATAACTATTCGTATTTGAAAAGCGGCAAAAATGAATATATAATATAATTTACGAGCCTGCCTCTAATGGCGCATCCGTAAAAACGTATTGGGGAGCATGATTTGAAAAAAAGATTTATATTTTTATTTACAGCAATATTAATATTAACGCCGGGATGCTCGCCGGATAATAAGGGCAATACCCGGCAGCCGTTATTTCTAGCGGAAACGGCAGCGCCTTTGGCGGCATTGCCGACGCCCGCCCCGACTCCTGTGCCTACAACCACGCCGGAACCTACCCCATCTCCGACGCCACAGCCGACGCCTGAAGAAAAAGGGAAAGTCGTGATCGATGACGGGTTTTATTATTACGAGCTTAACGACGAGATAAAGGAAAGGATAACGGGGATCAGTTACCCGAAAGACGATGAAGGCCACCAGGTCAAATACGACGACCTCAGGTATATAAGGCTGAAATATTACGACTTCGAAGGAAACGTGCACGACGACGGGGAACTTATTGTTAATTATCAGGTCGCGCAGGAAGTAACGGAAATATTCTATGAGCTTTTTCAGCAGAAATATTCGCTTGCGTCGGTAAGGCTCGTAGACTACTACAACCAGCCAGGACACGATACGCTGTCGATGGAGGATAATAATACATCCGCGTACTGCTACCGCCGTGTTAACAACTCAAATAATTTTTCGCATCACAGCTACGGAGGCGCGATAGATATCAATCCGATGATGAATCCATATATCAGCGGAAAGAGCTTTTCTCCGAAAAACAGCAAAGATTATCTTGACCGTAAAAAACATTTGGCGGGCATGATAGACCATAAAGACCTTGCTTATAAGCTGTTTAAAGACCACGGCTGGAAATGGGGCGGAGACTGGAGCGACCCGGACTATCAGCATTTCGCCAAAGACCTTGGATATAACCGGCGAAAGCCGTGAGAGCCGGCAGGATCGAAAACAATCGATTCTTTGTTTGTATCCTTCCTAAGTTTTACGGTATAATATGGACATAAGAATCAGGAGGTTTATTATGCCCGATTTCAGCAGTTCATTTTCAGGCCTTAAAAACGACCGCAGGATAAGCGACGCGGAACTCATTAGAGCGATAAGGTTCATGATAGCCGCGGAATACGAGGCCGTACAGCTCTATATGCAGCTTGCGGAATCGACGGACAATAAGCTCGCGATAGAGGTGCTTAAAGACATAGCGGACGAGGAGCGCGTACACGCGGGCGAGTTCCTTCGGCTTTTAAAGGAGCTTGATCCCGACGAGGAAAAGCTCTATGCCGAAGGAGCCGAAGAGGTAGAAGAGGAAATAGAAAAGCTGGGGAAGAAATAGTTCCCCAGCTCAGGCCGCTGAGAAAGCCCAACTACTGCGTTGTTTTTCCGCTTGCTCCTCGAAGTAGCGCCGCTACATCGTCGTCGCAATGCTCAAAACGCCTTGTATTTGGGACTTTTCAGCGGCCTTCGTTTTTATTATATCTTGACTATATAATAATACACGCAAAGTTCTAAGTTTGTCATCGATCTGAGCTGGGAAGAAGTAAGTCCCAAGCTTTTTCATGCCCGCACAGAGGTTACTATTTGTTATATGCTCCTGTATTTTTTCAGCGCCCGTATATTGAGGATGAGGAAAAGCGCCATAAACCCAAGCATTATAAGCAGGTCGGGGTATATATCTTCTAATCCCCGGGAATATGAACCGATCATCTGATGCATTATCAGGTCGGCGTCCGCGTCGTTTTTCATTGACGTCTTTAGTGGGGAAATACCTGAATATTGTGCCTTCGGCCACTCCCGCGTGCGAGGCTATCTCGCTGGTCGTCGTGCTCTTGAAGCCTTTCTCCGGGAACGAGTTTATTGCCGCGTTTATTATCTTAAGCTCTTTGTCGGGATAATCTTTCACATATTCGTCAAGGTATTCCTGTTGGCATTTACCCGCACCTCCTAAAACTGAGTGAGTACTCACTTATCGCTATATTTATTAATTGTCAACACGCAAAAATAAAGCGCCCGGTTCCCAACCGGGTACTTGGTTACAAATAAGTGCGTTCTTGCACGGAGGGCGCAGAAATTATAAACTTTAAACGTATTAACAAGCCGGAGGGTTTATGAAAAAAGATATTATATATTATGAATCGACAAGAGAAGATCATACGCTTGAAACGTTTGCGCTGGTGAAACAGAGGGCGTCGGAAGCAGGCATCAAAAGAATAGTTCTCGCTTCTACTACGGGCCGCACAGCCCTGAAAGCCATAGACTATTTTAAGGATACGGAGATCTCGCTCGTTGTCATACCCCACCAATACGGATTCGACGAAGAGAGCCTTTTCCCTTCCGATATTGCCAAGGCTCTTCGGGAAAACGGCCATGAAGTGTATTTCGGAACGATGCTTTTTCACACTGAAAAACTGTATGGTCTTAATACACCCAATGTCATTGCCAATTTTCTGCGCTGCTTTTGCGAAGGCGTTAAGGTCTGCTTTGAGATCACGCTTATGGCTGCCGACGGCGGCCTTGTCAAAACCGGCGAGCCTATAATAGCGGTCGCGGGAACAGGCGCAAATTCGGATACCGCGCTTTTGATGCAGGCGTCTACTTCCAGAAACTTAGGAAAACTTCGCGTGAATGAAATAATCTGCAAGCCGTATAACTCTTTTTAGTGTATATTATACGGGTACAGCCAAACGAAGCGCCCCATTAGGGGCCTTTACACATCGCTGCGCGTTATTCCTCATTCAGCACCAGCGGGAAAGTTATTCGCCAATCGCCCGCAGTTCTCATTCCGGCTGTATAAAAATTGCCGTACAGCTTATAGCGGTCAAGCTCGTCTTGCGGTATATCGAACACGAACTCCTGATAATCTGTCCTTACGCCCGTATCAGCCTCTTCTGTGAAGGAAAAACTGTAATCGTATAAACGCTGCCCGCCGCTGCCGTCCGCGAGATAGAAGTATCCGTGAGGGTCAAGCGTAAGCTTTTCAGTCGTTGCGAGCTGTATATGCAGCCGGCCGTCAACATAGCCGGCGGCGGTAACGTCCAGGCCTTTGAGCGGTGAGCAGATCGCTTCCTGCGGCACAAGCGCGGCAGCTTCATCGCCGGACAGGGGAGGATCGATACCGTCCCACCCGTTCAAATATACCTTTTGCGTCTTAGCGTTACTCTCAATGCCTGAAAGCGGTATATCGACGCCGACGCCCTCGGCTGATGTTTTATGGCTTAAAAACTCGCGCAGAGAAAATGTCAGCTTGCTGCCGGCAATCTCGCGGTCTCCCCACTCTTCAATGAGTATCAGGAATGCCGCCGTCTTCGTCTGCGCATCGTAACCGGCTAACCGGCATGACGCACTGCTGCTGAATGCCCTGTGTATGTCATAGCTGTCAAACAGGTCTGTCGTCCCGTCGATCCTGTCGCTTGTCAGATCCTGAATCGTAATATAGATTTCCGCTTTATTGCCGTGAATATATGCGGAAACGACTTCCATGCGGATGCCGTTGTCTTCGCACGATTCCTGCACCGGCACAAAATACTGCGCGATCTCGGGCGACACGAGATACATAAGCTCATATACAGCGGGAACATATGCCGCCAATACGGGCATTGATACGCTTATGCACGTAATGAGCGCCGCCGCGGTAACGGCGATCCGCAATAGCGGCCGCTTTCTCTTTTGGCCGGCGGGTTTCGATATCGCTTTCGCGCGTTCGATCGTATCCTCGACCAGGCCGCTTGAAGCGCCGATCCGGCTGTTCATGCTTTTATATACATCTTCAAACATCAGGTGTCTCCTTTCAGCAATTCGGAGAGTTTGGCCCGGGCGCGGGTGAGCTGCGTCCTTATTGTCGATTCGCGGACGCCGAGTATACGGCTTATTTCATGAACAGAGTATCCCTCATAATAGAACAGGTGAACGACTGCGCGGTATTTTTTTGTAAGCTTTAGCAGCGCGTCATTAAGCCCGTTTTCCTCCGGCTGTTCAAAAGCGACGCTGTCGTCGAGCGGCACGGTCTTTTTGCGCCACGAAGAAGACCAGTGCTTTTTCGCGCAGTTAATGGTCACGCGGATCAGCCATGCTTTTCGATGCTCCTCGTTTTTTACATCCGGGCGGCTCCGTACGTAACGAAGGAATACCTCCTGAAATATATCGTCCGCGTCGCATCGTGTGCGGACCTGCGCATATGCCAGGCGAAAGACCATATCGGCGTATTCCCTTATTGTGCTCTCTATCTCCGCCGCGCACTGCGGCTCATTCTGCATCCGGCCAGCCCCTTTCACCTGTAATACCCTGCAGCATAACAAAAAGCTACAAATGATTTTATTATTTTTCGGAAAACGGCGCGTTTCTGATTATTGAGGAAATCAGCTTGAAATGAGAATATACCCTTAAAGGTTATCAAAACTAATGCATTCGATCATTGCTTCCCGGGCAAAAACTCCTGTGAAACGATCCGGGTATACCGCCTAAGGGTATACTCCCCGTCGTGCGCGGCGCCAATATAGGTTTCAGACATGTTCTTTCCCTGCGTCACCCGGGTAACTCCTGCTTTCCATAATATTTCGGTAAGTACGTCTTTATCTTCTTTAGCACAGAGTAACCCCGCCGTCTGCAGATGGCTCTTATGAGGCCGAAGAACGGTCAAAAGCTTATCTCTCGGCAGCCTCTTGACCCAGCAGTTTAAGTATGGTATGGCTGTCTCCAGCATGGAGTCTTCATAAGTCAGCAACGCAGCCTGTTTGCCCTGAAACACACGGCAGGGGCGGCTGCCTTCCTGCAAGCTTTCGGTATACACCATCAGCCCTGTCTGCGCCTGTATCCCGATAGGAATCTCCCAGTCGTGATCTTGCCGGCACTGCTCCAAAACAGGCAGGAACGTTTCGCAAAACCAATAGACATCCTCCATAGAATCGGTATCCATATATATCCCCTGGCAGGAGCTGCATAAAAGCTGGTTGGTCTTCACTATATTCTCCGCCAGACCGTAAAGCGCCTGCTCATCAGCCCCTTCCGGGGTAACGTATGCGAAGCTGAGTTTATGCCCCCATTCAATTATCCTGGTAGTTGGGCTGGCCATATTGCGTATCGCCTCTATAGCCTCGTCTCCCCCCCACACAATGGCGGCGTCCGCGGGTTTCATCAGTTTGCGTAATGCCCCGGTATCATTGGATGTATAATCGAACAGGTATATATAGTCTTTAAGCCGCGGTTCTATCTTAAACAGTTCTGTAAATATAAGGGCCGACAGCCCGCTCTCTCCGCCGGGCAGTTTAACTATATTTATATTGCCGGTAAGCAGGCCCTCAATGGCGCTGTAAAACGCCAAACCTAACTGATTTCCCGCCGTTATGTGCAAAAGCGTTCCCAGCGGCATTATCTTTTCTTTTATCCGCATATCGCTGTCCTGTATTACAAACCGCTTCTCCGAAGAATATTCCTCCCCCAGCCCTGACTTAAGCCTTCTTAAAAGATTCTCCCTCTTAAGCAGAGATTTAGCCTCCCGCAAATATTCCTCTGCCCTCTCGGCAGTAACACCCGCCTTTATAAGCAGGTCGATATGCTCCTCGCCAATCGCCTTCGAAAGCGTATCGCAGGCGTTCAATACCAATTCTTCATTAAGCACGCCGCTCTTCAGGGTGTCATAGATCTCATCCTCAAGAGAATCGAGCGCGGCATCCCGTTCCCCGGGAGAGAGCACAATATTTCCCTTTATCAAATTCATATCCTTATTCCCTCCAATATGCTTCCCGCGTTCGCCGCGCAGGTCATAACGCCCTCCAGCCCCGCCCGGCCTAATATTTCAAAATAAGGCGAAGCGTTCCCGCAGCCGCACTCCCGCCCTTCCCGCAGTATTGCGATATCGTCCGTCATAATGCTGACGAGCGGCATGGACTCGAGGAGCGGGGTTATAAGGTTGAGTATGCCGGGCTTGCCGTATCCCACCGGCTCCATCGTTTTGACATGACGTACGATCACCCTGCTGTAAACAGGTACATGAAAATGATGGTTAATACAATCAAAGTAGGGTATATTATGTTCAACTACTCCGAAGAATTCCCTGAATCGTTCTTCCCGTATTCCCAGCCTTTCTTCAGCCAGACGGTAAAGCTCTCCCCGGTTCGCTTTATGCGGCGCGAACTGCTTCCATCCTCCTCCCAGCATGACCATCGAATTTTCCGGGAGCTTAAGGACAATGTTTTCCTGCTCAAGCTTTTTGACCAGAAAATAAAAATACGCGGGGTACCCCAGTATCCTTACCGGAGACCTTCCGCGGCTCCAACGTGATAACGCGTCCATTAAGCCGCCTAAATTCAAAACGTAATCCGTTCCCGTGTCGGTCAGCGCATACACTCTGTGCAAAGGCGGCGCGAGGAAAGTCGCGCCGTATGCGGTGCGCACTGCGCCCATTTTGTTGCGTTTACTGGGCTGATAGCCCAATATTAGATAATTTGCAGAGCGCAGAGAAAGGAGTTTATGGAAAACAAGCATTCTTCTAAGCATAGTGAATCCCGAGAACAACGCGCCGGTATCGAACCCTATTTCGACCGGTTTTCCGGAGGTCCCTGAAGTAGTTGATTTTAAACGCAGCTTTTCTGCGGGAACAGAAAGCATTTGATGCCGCTTTAAATAAAGCGTCGGGATGGGCGGCAGGCGATACAGGTCTTCGTATGCTGCCAGCATATTAGGGTGAAACTGCCGGCTGTCGAGTATGCCGCGGTAATCTTCGCAGTTATGGTAATGCCAATCCGCGTTTTCCCGCACTGCCTTAATAAACAGTTCGTTGGTGCCTTGCGTATCATATACGTGTTTATAGTGAAAAAGCTTTTTCCGCGCGCTCATACTTTAACCTCAATTTTTCGGGCACTTTATAAAATATCTATTCATAGTTATTATAAGACTCTTGTTGTCAGACTATATACGCAAGCATACTTGCTGAGCGCCTTAAAGCAGGGCGGTGTTTTTGCTCACTCCTCCCCGTTGAGGTGCAAATAATTATAATTGCGGCCAATAAAGCTGTTTATAAGGTATCGGGAAATATTACGCGGATCTCCGAGAATACTTTCCTCTTCGCCGGTTCTATATTCTGCCGGGATCCTGCAGCAGCTCAATACGTTATTCCAAAGGTCTATTGTGCTGAAATCATCGCCAAAAGCCCTTTTAAAATCTTCTTCTGTATTATCGTGAAGGCCGTGATCTCCCTGCAGTATTATCACGGCGTCCGGGTCTTGTTCAAGTATCATGTCGATAAGATTTATCAGTACTTTTGCGGCATATTTATGCTGGGCGGGGTAATTATTGAGATCCGCAAAATCCGCGTTTTCATTAAGATTACCGTATTCATCATAGACAAAAGGCCTATGTGCCAGAAAATCAAGTACCACTGTAAGCTTTGGGGAATCCTGATCGATTGCTGAATTTAAAGCATTGGCCATATATTCGTATCTTTCTGCCGCCTCGCCTTCAAAAAGAATATCTTTTATCTGCTCGTCTGGCAGAGCAAAATCGACAATGCGGCTTTTCGAGTTATACTCGCCGCTTAAATAATTAGTTCCCGCCACTTTATCGAAAAGATATCCGAGCGGCCTGCAGACGTTATTTAAAAAAGTTTTGATTTCCACCGTATCGACCAGATTTACCGCAGCTTCATCCGGCATATCCTCTATAACGGCAAGCGGATAATGAACCCTGACCGGCTCCGTTGGAAAGTAGCTGATATCTCCGGTTTCAACGGGATAATAATATTTATCGGTCGTAGGATACAAAAACTGCTCAATAATACCGATCGAATAAGTATTATAACCTCCGGCTTTAAAGGCGTTAATCAATTCGTTTTTAAGCCTCGCACGTTTCAAATGCTGCTGTACGGCGCCTTCGAATATTGTTTCCCGGGCGGTATCATGATCTTTGAGCAGGTCTCCCACATAGTTGTCATAAAAATAAGGGCACATCAACGCGGGTATCGCGGCTGTTGTTGAGTGCCCTGATTCCAGAACAGCATCTTCATTTATATAAAACCCTCTGCCTAATAACTCTTGTTTGAATTCCTCCTGCGCGTCGCCGAAATATTTGTCCATTGCTGAAAAGCCAAGCATCCCGTCACAGTGTATCCAATAGACGTCAGGCTTATTTTTTAATGTTTCGACAATATAATCTGTTTTAATATTTTTATTAAGATCTTGTTCTTCCAAAGTTGTTGTCTGCAATGTGCCTACAACGTTAAATATAAAGAATATCCCTGTAAAAACGCTTAAAAACAACGAAACGATCCCGTTTCTGTCTTTTCCCCGAAGCTTTAAGCCGAGTACGGCTAAAAACGCGAAGACTGCTATTAAAAAAAACCATTGCGATAATTCATATTTTTGATCAAAGACTTTTGGAAATGCGCTGAACAATAAAGACAACGCAAATATTGCCGTCCACCCCAGCGAACAGAGAACAAACGAGGGCAACGGAAACCGAAAGAACAGATACGACAGCCACCATACTATTGCCGTAATGAATATAAGCGCGCCGCAAGCCGTGAATAACATATTAAGAGGAACATATGCGGCATTCCGGGTATAAAAAAACATAAGTATAGCTACAGGATACAGTACCGAGGCTATGAATAATTTCCATCTGTGCGCCGGTTCGAACCTTGTTTTCTTTTTTGTACTCTCTTCTGCAGGTTTTTTACTATTTGCATTCATATAAGTAAAGCGTCCTTAGGCTGTCGTTTATTCTTTCCCTGTGCAGCATGTGAAATCGGTTTCCGAATGATTCTTCAAAACTTTCTTCGGAATAATCATCAAATATATCCAGCCTCCCGCGCAGCAATTTTTGTACCTGCATATCTTCTTTCGGAACAAATTCAATAATTAAATATCTGCATAAAGATGACAGCCAATCGGCAAGTTTGTTGAGGGGAACATTATTCGATACTGCAAGGTGGTGAATTACTGCCAGCATCAGGATGCAATCAGGGCGCTGCCTTTCACTTAAAGACGTCCGTTCACGATTCGCAAAGCCGATATCCGGGCTGGGGTTCGTCAGGTCCAAATATAACGAAAGTAATTGCTGCCTTTTTTCGAAAGCTGTAATGAAATTTTTCTCGACCGCTGCCGGGTCGGAATCGAACGCCACGACCTGAGCGCCGAGGCCAAGCGCCAACCTTGAGTATGTACCGTCGTTAGCTCCAAAATCCCATACGGACGAAGGATCAGTTTGTTTCAGATACTTCTCTACAAGTTCTTTTTTCGAGGCTGCCCCGGTTTCCGAATAACTGGTCGTTATTCCGTAATCGCTCCATCTGGTTGCGGTTTCCTTAAGCTCCAATCCCTCAACGAAAAGTATCATGCTCTCGATCAAAGTGATCATATTCTTTTTTGGTATGTTTATTTTTCTTATATTATCAGTATCCTGGCTCTCCCGGGTATGATCCGCAATCGACTTTGAATGCCAATGGATATGCTGCCTGGTGAATAACCCGCCTTTACCCTTTAATAATCCGCTGGCGAGATCAAGGGGAATTCCGTCGATATATAAGCTCATGAGCCTGCTGAGCCTTAGATCCGCATAACGCATCAGCAATAGCGACGCCAGAAAATGACGGCAGAATTGGCCGTACGCCCCCCAGGGCTCCCCGTCGTTATAGAAATCGAAAGATAAAGTATCTATAAGTACAGGCCTGCCTGACTGAAATTGAATATTATACGCGCTTGCGTCCTTTAACACCATGCCGAAATCAAGCGCTTTTTTATGTATGCGCAAAGAAAGCAGAGCGGCTTCCTTAAGCGCGGAAAAAGCCCACTCATACGGATATGAAACGAACGGTATCTGCTGCGGAGCTATGACAAGAATACCATTATCCGAAATCGGTTTTTTATTTGTTTCCTGATGCGGAATGAGCATCTTTTTACCCGTAAGCTCGGCATACAGGCCGGATCGCATCAGATGGTCGTATTGCTGTGCGTAACAACTGTTTATCTGGCGATATATCGTACCGCTCTCTTTAAAAACGATGCCTGA
This sequence comes from uncultured Christensenellaceae bacterium, assembly GCA_964547655.1. Lineage (GTDB taxonomy): Bacteria > Bacillota > Clostridia > Christensenellales > SZUA-584 > DTFZ01. The sequence goes on along the minus strand of CAZJOS010000029.1, from coordinate 313 downwards.
CGGGTCGCGGAAAGAACTGAATTCCCGGATGCTGTCACTCTTGCCGCTCATCCTGCTCCTCCGGTTCGTCGTTCGATTTTTTCTTTCTTGAAAAAATAGTTTTTATCCGTTTTTTCATAGTTAACCATACAACGCCGGCAGCTGCAAGAACGGCCAAAATAACTTGTATTATCATACTTCCGAATCCGGGATCAAAATACATATTTCCACCTACTAAAAAATCATTGCGACGTGAGAATATTACTTTCAAAATCAAGAATTTGTTAACATTATAGCATCATTTTTTGTGCAAAGCAAATTGTCCTTCCCATAA
>CAZJOS010000028.1:7082-17198 GCA_964547655.1 uncultured Christensenellaceae bacterium | reverse complement strand
TGTAAGATACCGTGTGCTATAGTGTATCTGTCAACATGATATAGGAGGTGACGTTAATGCTGAGCATACAGCTAAAAAAAGGAGTCCTCGAGCTATGTGTACTGTCTTTGCTGAAGAAGGACGATAAATACGGATACGAGCTTATAGGCGAGATATCGAAAAACATAGAGATATCGGAAGGCACGATATATCCGCTTTTAAAGAGGCTCAAAAGCGAGGGCTTCGTGGAAACATACCTCGAAGAGTCGAGCGAGGGGCCGCCGAGAAAGTATTACAAACTTACGGAAAAAGGCGAGCAGACAAGGGTTATCTATTTTAACGAATGGACAGAGTTTTTGAGAGGGGTAAATTCAATAATAGGAGGGAACGCCAGTGAACAGGAATGATTTTTTAAAACAGCTTTCCGGCCGTCTTGCGAAGATGACGAAAGAGGAGCACGACGAAATAATTGCGGATTTTAACGAATATTTTTCGTGCGCGGCCGCCGAGGGGAAGAGCGAAGAGGAAACCAGCGCGCGCTTAGGAGACCCGAAGAAGATAGCTAAGGAGTATTATTCGCAGAAGATGATAGAGGAGGCCAACGCCCAGAAGTCTTTTAAAAGCATGGGAAGGGCGGTAGCAGCTTCTATGGGCATAGGCGTAGCGAACTTCTTTTACGCGATATGCGTGGTGGCGGTGGGGTATATCGTCATAGCGTCGCTGTACATAGCGGTATGCTCCGTAGGGCTGGCGGGAATTGCCACAGTGATAGGTTCAGCGTTATGGATAGGCGCAGCGCCGGCCTTAGGGTTATTGGGAGTATTTACGGGCAGTATGCTCATTTCGCTGGCGGTGCTCGGGTTCGCAGGCGTTATGAAACTAGCGGTGCTGTTCGCTAAGGGCAATATGAGGTTCCTCAATATGACGAGAACAGGAATAAAAGGAGGCTTAAACAATGAGTAGCACAAAGAAAGTCGTTATCATATTTACCGGTATATTTCTGGCAAGCATAATCGGGATGGCAATAACTTTCGGCATCTGCGGCTGGGATATATTCCAGAGGTACAGGATCGAGGTCAGCGAGAGCAACGATCTTGACCTTACGGGCGTAAGCAGAATAAGCATAGAGGCCGCTTCGTCGGATATCCGTATAGTGCCGTCCGATATTGCGAGGGTCGAGCTTAACGGAACGATAATAGCAGCGGACCGGAAGGAAAACTATCTTGAAGTGAGCGAGAAGAACGGAACGCTGCTTATAAAAGTCAATAATGACAACTGGTTCTTTGGCAGCTGGTCGATCTTCAACATATTTAATGCAAGCGATCTCGATCTTACGGTATATCTGCCGGACGGCGCCATACCGGGCGTTTCCGTCCGCTGCTCGTCGGGCAACATCGGCATAAGCGGCATGGAGTTCGGCAGTATAGAGCTTCGCAGCTCCAGCGGCAATATAAGCGTGAAGGACTGCACGGCCGAGTCTTTTTTGAGCGACGTGTCTTCAGGCGATACGAGGGTGGAGTCTTCGGCTCTCTCCAGCATGAGGATGACATGCCGTTCGGGAAGTATCAGTGTAAGAGGCACAGAGGGCTCGATATACGCCCACAGCACTTCGGGCAATGTAGATATAGCGGACGCAAGCGGAGCGGTGGATGTAGGGTGCATGTCGGGCAGCGTCTCGTTAGACGTAGCGGCCGGCGCGGTTCCGCCTATAACCGCAAACCTTCATAGCGGCAGTATAAAGATATATATGCCCTTCAGCGCGGCGTTCGACCTGGAAGCGAGAACGACTTCGGGCAGTATAAAGAGCGAAATCGGCATTTCCGTATCGGGGTCTCTGAACAATCATCACGCAGGTGAGAATGTTTCAGGTACATGCAACGGCGGCGGCCCGCTTGTAAGGATAAGCGTAACGTCGGGTAATATCGATATAATCGGGAAGTAGGTTTACCGGCTAATATATCAGGATAGTAAAGGCGGCTTTCGGGCCGCCTTTTGCTTTCTATAAAGTGCCTAAGTATTATTCCGAATTATCACGTTTATAAGCACCGCAATAAATGAAAACACACCACCCTTCAGTCACCTGCGGTGCCAGCTCCCCTCAAGGGGAGCCAGGGGCGAATGCTATCAATTAGCCTGCCCTTGAGGGAAGGTGGCGCGGAGCGACGAAAGGGTGGCAACGGCATACAGGAGTATTTTTGCACCAATAGGCGGAAATCGGGTTTAAGTGATATAATTTTGAATATCCGATGTAAGAATACTTCTTTTTATGCGATATAATGGATGACGCAATAAACGAAGGGCGCTGTATGGACGACGCAAAGATACTCCGTCTGCTGAAAAAACACGATGAAAACGGGCTTACAGAGCTTATAAGCAAGTATAACAGGCTTGCCTGTTTCGTCGCGCACTCGCTGCTGGGCAGCGGGGAAGACGCGCTCGAGTGCGTCAACGACGCGTATTACGGCATATGGAAAGCTGCTCCGGCGACCGAATTGTCCAGGATGTCGCTGCGCGGATGGGTATGCCTTATAGTGCGCAGGCGGGCCATAGACATGCTGCGGAAAAGGGGCGGAGCCATGGCGCACCTCGACGATGACATGGCCGCGGCAATAACGCATATGCCCGAAGAGCATGTATTGAGCGGCGAAGCGGTAAAGCGAATAGAGCGGTTTGCGCGCGGCCTGCCCATGCCCGACAGGCAGATATTCAACGACAGATTTTTCATGCTGAGCCGCATAGACGACATAGCGAAGCGCACAGGGCTTTCGCGCGGGGCGGTGGATACCCGCCTTACGCGCATACGGGCAAAGCTGCGCAGCGTGCTTGAAGAAGAAGGTGCAAACGTATGACTGAAGATATGAGAATTCTCGAAGCCGTATCCCGCTTTTCGACAGCATATATAGAAGAGATACCGCTCAGCGCGGAGAGGGTGCCGAGGGAGCTTCTCATGCGGGGCGGCAGAGAGACGCTAAAAAGGGTACGCCTTGAAACAGGAGGAAGCAATAGGCAATCGGGCGCGCCGAAAGACAAAAGGCGCTTTATAGCAGCAACCGCGGCGTGTGCCGCCGCGTCTGCCGTAATAGCGGCGGTTATCGTCTTTGCGCCGGGAAGCGGCGGGCCTCCTGTTGCATATTCCACGCAGACGCCCGCAGCGGCAAGCCCTTCGGCAAAGGATGCTGACAACGGCATTATAATCGCTGTATTGAATGACGGACATATTACCGTGCGTGAAAACAAGAAGGCGAAAAAGGCCGCTGTATTAGCCGACTTCGCGCTCTTGCAAGAAGACGAAGTGTTTGTGAGCGATACGTCAGTTATCCGCGGTACGATAACGGATATTCAGTATATAGAAGTTACTCTTAACGGGACTGCGCCGGACGGCACGGACGCAGTTATCACACAATTCTACGGCATAGTTTCATTGCGGGTAAAAGACTGCCTGCGCGGCGAAGAAGAAAAAGGAGATATGCTGAAGATACTGGTACATAACCTCGTGAATAAAGATTTTGACGGATGGATAGAAGACACTGAGATAATATCGCAGGTGAGGGAGGGCATGGACGTAATATTCATGCCGAAAAAGCTTTCGGAAGAGGATTCCGCGTCAACTTTAGGAGTGACGCTGAGGCTGAAAGACCTTGCGGATTACGTGCTTCCCGACACTATCCACGGCGTTATACTCGATACCGGGGGCGGCCTCGTTTACGCCAAATGGGCTTACGAAGGTATGGATGAAACCAGCCTTGACAGCGCCCAAGAGTATGTGCGCGATAAGCTCGCCGAGACCGCGCCCATATGGGAGCACCCGGGCACCGACCTGTACCGGATATTCGATAAAAGCAGGCACGGGAAGAGCGGAAGTTACGGCCTGCTGAAGAAGTTCAGCGGCAGCACGGTAGAGATGGAGACTATACTGAAGGGTTACGGCCGGAACAGCGATGACATAGAAGCGCTGACAGGGCATACTATATGGTACGAAGACGGCATGTATTATTACTTCTTCGACAGCGGCAGTGAAACATATGGCAAGCTTATAGACAAAATAGAAAAATGAAGCTGCTTGATTTTCACGCTATATTCAATATAATGAGCATGGGAGGCATCCCATGTTTTTTATTGGTATCTTCGGAATAGAGAGCAAAGAGAAGGAGATAAAAACTTTCGGCGGCACAGTCTGCCCCGATTGCGGTAAGTATACGCAGGCGGCATTGACAGAGAGCTATACTTATTTCCACATCTTCTTCATACCTGCGTTCAGGTGGAACCGCAGATTCTTCATTAAACTGCGCTGCTGCGGCTCCGTGTACGAGGCGCCCGAAAATTACGTAAAGCAGCTTAAAAATGCGTATACTATAGACTTCTCGCTCTTAAAGAAGGCGCGCACGGGATTCGGCGGGTATGAGGAGTTTTGGGCCGAGTGCCATAGCTGCGGCAAGAGCTTCGACAACAGCTTTGCGTACTGCCCGTACTGCGGCACAAAGAAGTAAATAATTATACGGTAAAATGCAGGAGGTCAATATGAATAAAACGATAGCAATCATTATAGTTTTACTGGTAAGCATCGCATTCATAGCGGGAATATCTGTAATGGCCATAAACTCGGATGGGGGCGGATGGCCGTGGAACTGGCATTTCAACTGGAACTGGGATTGGTCCGATTCAAACGGGGAGCGGGCCGACGTGGACGAGAGCGCGGCTTTAAGCGCTGAAGGCATAACGCAGGTCGATATATCGCTGCCGTTCGGGAACGTAAACGTAAGCGTTGAAGCCGGAGAGCCGGGCGTGGAATTAAAAGGCCATTTCAACGTCATCGAGAAGAAGGACAAGTATCTTTTCGTGACGGCCGAAGACGGAACGCTCAGCATAGAGTTCGATCCCGGCAGGACCCCGCGCAGCCAGAACAGCAATATCGAGATGACAATCCGGCTGCCGCAGGATATCGCCGCGGGCTTGAAGCTTAAAAACTCGTCGGGCAACGTGATGATAACGGGCGGGAACTTTACGGGCATAGTCGCTAAATGCCAGTCCGGCAATATCAGGATAGAGAATATAAACGGGCCTGTAAACGCACAGTGCTCATCGGGCAACATCTATATATCGGCTGTGTCGGGAACAGTCTACGCGAAGAATTCGTCAGGCAATATCGACATCGATATATCCGGAAAAGAAGTTTCTCAGATAACGGCGACGCTGTCAAGCGGCAACGTTAACCTTTACCTCGATCCGCAGGCGGCGTTTACTCTTGACGCAAAAACGTCCTCAGGCAACATTGCGTGCGATTTCGACATACTTGTAAGCGGCGGCACAGACCGCGGCAGGCTTAAAGGCGACGTAGGCGGCGGCGGAGCGGCGGTTGAGCTTAAGACGAACTCAGGGAATGTGAACGTGTATAAGAGATAGAAGGAGCGATCGCCGATCGCCCGCTCTGAAGGATTTATTATTTAGAAACAAATTAACAGAGTTCCGAACTATTGGAATTCTGTTTTCTTTATATTCATGAATTACCAAAGCTGTGTTATAATAATAAAAATATTATCAGGCAGGAAGTATAATGGGTAAAATATTTGAAGGATTCCTGAAAATAAAAGAGAGAACCGCCGCTTCGGAAGCAGAGAAGGGAAATGGCATACGCTGTGTTATACGCGTAGGTTCGGCGACATGCGAAAACGCCGCGGGCGCACAAGCTGTTCGAAACGAGTTCGCCAAACTTATACGGGCTTCAGGGCGGAAAGATATTCTTATTGAACAGACGGGCTGTACGGGAAGATGCGCGCGCGAACCTATAGTTGGAATCAATATCAAAGGGCAGATACCGTATAAGTATGAACGCGTTACGCCTGAGAAGGTACAGCAGATATTTCACGATCACGTACTGGACGGCAAACTGGTGACTTCAATGGTGCTCGATAAAAAGACAAGCAACCTCTATTCGAACACCATAATATTCTGCGGAAACTATTGCGGCAGGGGTAACGAAATCAAGGAAGAGGCCTTTATTGAACTGCTGAAAGAAAACGGAATAGATCCCGAAACAATAAAGATCTATGCCGGCGGATGCCTCGGCCCCTGCCCGACCAATACCGGCAGCAAGTCAGGCCGCATGATGATAATGCCCGATAATGTTACATACCAGTTCAGTACACGCGAAGAGCTTGACAAAATTATTAAGTCTCATTTTATTAATAAGAGACCCGATAAAGACTTGTCGGTCAGCCTTGACCAGATGACCGGGAACTTTCTCTCGAAATACGGCGACGTTGCTTTCTTTAACAAGCAGATGAGGATCACACTCCGGAACAGCGGCCTTATCGATCCCGAGAGCCTCGAGGACTATATACAAAACGACGGATATGAAGCGCTTGCGAAGGTGCTCGACACGGCGGACCCGTACGGGGTTATCAGGGAGATAGAGAACTCGGGCCTGAGAGGACGCGGAGGCGGTGGGTATCCGACCGGAAAAAAGTGGGCTGCCGCTGCTGCAAATTCCGACCCTGTCCATTATGTGATCTGCAACGCGGATGAAGGGGACCCCGGCGCGTTTATGGACCGCAGCACGCTCGAAGGCGACCCTTTCAGCATTATAGAAGGCATGACTATAGGAGCTTACGCGATGCGCGCGAATAAAGGCTTTATATATGTCCGCGCGGAATACCCGCTGGCGATAAAACGCTGCCGCATAGCGATCGAGAAGGCGGAGAGAGCAGGTTTCCTGGGCAGAAATATTCTCGGTTCCGGATTTGATTTTGATCTGGAAATACGCCTTGGAGCCGGAGCATACGTCTGCGGCGAGGAAACGGCGCTTATGCGCTCTATAGAAGGACAGCGCGGCCAGCCTGTAATAAGGCCGCCGTATCCCACAACATCGGGTCTTTGGGGGCATCCGACGTCTATAAATAACGTCGAGACATTCGCCAACGTGCCTGTGGTTATGCTTTACGGTTCGGAGTGGTTCGCGCGCGTAGGCACAAAGGGAAGCAAGGGCACGAAGGTATTCGCTCTTGCCGGGAAAGTTAATAACACCGGCCTTGTGGAAGTGCCGATGGGTACTGCTATAAGGGATATAGTGTACAGCATTGGCGGAGGCATACCCGGCGGGCATGCATTGAAAGCCGTTCAGACGGGAGGGCCGTCCGGCGGATGCATACCTGAAAAGAACCTCGATTTGCTGGTAGATTACGAATCCTTAAACACCGCGGGCTCTATAATGGGTTCGGGCGGTATGATAATTCTCGACGATCAGGACTGCATGGTCGCAACCGCGAAATACTTTCTTGAATTTACGAAGTCGGAGTCATGCGGAAAATGCGTTCCGTGCAGGGAGGGCACCGTCCGCATGCTCGAGATACTTCAGAGGATAACCGACGGCGAAGGCACCATTGAAGATTTGGGCAAACTCGAGAGGCTGGGAAACCTGGTAAAGAAAACATCGCTTTGCGGGCTCGGCCAAAACGCCCCGAATCCTGTGCTCAGCATGATAGATAATTTCAGGGAAGAATTCATTGTCCATATAAGGGACAAGCGCTGCCCAAGCCATAAATGCGCCAAGCTGATACACTATGAGATCGATAAGGAAAAATGCGTCGGCTGCACTCTTTGCGCAAGGCGCTGCCCCGTTCAATGCATTTCGGGAAGCCCCAAAAAACCGCATGAGATAGACCAGTCGATGTGCATACGCTGCGGAGAATGTTACAGCGCATGCAAATTCGGCGCGGTAAACAGATCTTAAATATGAGATGTTAAGGGAGAAAGAATGAAAAGCGTTAATTTGACGATAGATGAGAATCCGGTAAGCGTTCCTGAAGGCACGACTATAATGAAAGCCGCTGAAACTATAGGCGTTTATATACCGCGGCTCTGCTATGTACCCGACTTAGGTATCGAGGGAGCGTGCAGGATATGCATAGTTGAGGTGGAAGGTTCAAAAAATTACCGGGTATCCTGCGCGACCATAGCAGAAGAAGGGATGAAGGTTAAAACGAATTCTCCCGATATAAGGCAGGCGAGGCGCGATCTTATTGAGCTTATACTGGATAACCACCCGATGGATTGCCAGACCTGCGACCGCGACGGGCACTGCGAGCTTCAGGACCTCGCATATTCGATGGGCGTGCGCGAGCGCCTCTTTGCGGGAGAGCGCAAGCGTTATCCTGTTGAAGACTCAAGCTGCTCGGTCGTACGAAATTCGGAAAAATGCATACTATGCCACCGCTGCATAAGGGTATGCGCACAAGTTCAGGGCGTGCATAACCTCGAGCAGCAGAACAGGGGCGTAAGAACTGTAGTAGGGCCGGCTCATATGGCGGATATGAAAGATTCTGTTTGCATAGACTGCGGCCAATGCATAAACGTATGCCCGACCGCGGCATTCCTCGAGAAAAATTCGACGGAAGAAGTATGGAAGGCGTTGTCCGACCCGAATAAATTCGTAGTCGCCCAGATCGCGCCCTCTATACGCGCGGCTATAGGCGAAGGATTCGGCGAGGAGCCCGGAACTCCCGAAGCAGGGCGAACTGTAACGGCATTACGCAGGCTTGGGTTTGACGCGGTATTCGATACGAATTTCGGAGCGGACCTTACCATAGTGGAAGAGTCGGCTGAACTAATTAAAAGGCTGAAAAACGGCGGAATACTTCCGATGTTTACTTCGTGTTCTGCCGGGTGGGTCAATTTCCTCGAGCATTTCTATCCTGAACTTATACCCCATATGTCTACATGCCGCTCGCCTATGTCTATGCTTTCGGTACTTATTAAAACCTATTACGCCGAGAAGACCGGGAGAGACCCCGGAAGCATATATGTAGTTGGCATAATGCCGTGCACGGCAAAGAAATTTGAAAATAAGCGCCCGGAGCATGCTGACGAAAAGGGAAGGCCGTATACGGACGCGGTGCTTACTACAAGGGAACTGGTATGGATGATAAAAGCATACGGCATAGATTTTATGAGCCTTGAAGAAGAGGAGTTCGATAACCCTCTCGGTTTTTCTACCGGCGCGGGAGATATTTTCGGCACTACAGGCGGCGTTATGGAAGCTGCTTTGAGGACGACGGCCGAGAACCTGACGGGCAAACCTCTGGATGAGCTGAATTTCTACGACGTGAGAGCCGTGACCGGGCTTAAAGAAGCCTCGATAAAGATAGGCGATATGGTTATAAACGTAGCGGTAGCCAACGGGCTTAACAACGCAAAGACGATACTTGAAAAAGTCAAGGCAGGGGAGAAGCAATATCACCTTATTGAGCTTATGGCATGCCCGGGCGGATGCATAGGCGGCGGCGGGCAGCCGTATCCGCCTGACGGAAGATACGTTCTCGATCACGAGATACTAAAAAAAAGGGCAGGCGCGCTATATAAGATAGACGAGTCCAAGAAGCTGCGCAAGTCCCATGAAAATCCGTATATACAGCAGTTGTATAAACAATATCTTCAGCATCCGGGAAGCGAGAAGGCGCATTCTATGCTGCATACTTCGTATGCGCAAAAATATCCGAGGGGGATCAGATAAATGGAGACAACTGAAATCAGGGATGATAAGAAACCGGCTTTGACCGGGGATATCCTGCGTATGATCGAAGATTGCAAAAAGGGCGAGCATCCGGAGAGCCGGCTTATTGCCGTACTGCACGAAGTGCAGGTTAAATACGGATACCTGCCGCGCAATATCATGGACGAGATCGCACAGGCGCTCCAGGTGCCGGCGGCCACTGTAAGCGGCGTGGCCTCGTTTTATCATTTCTTCAGCCTTTCGCCCAAGGGCGAATATGATATCTCTGTTTGCATGGGCACTGCCTGTTTCGTAAAAGGCGCCGATAAGATAATGGAAGTATTGCAGAACGAGCTGGGCATAGGATTAGGCGAGACAACGAGCGACGGGTTGTTTTCGCTTAATATTTCGAGATGCCTCGGCATATGCGCTCTCGCGCCTATTATCACGATAAATGAAAAAGTCTACAGCCAGGTTACCCCAAGGCAGGTATCGACTATACTGAACGAAATAAGGGAAGAAGTAGAGAAAAGAACTGAAAAAAAATGACCGGATAATCATCATATTAACTGATACTTTGCCGTTATTTTCGTTAAGGCCGCAGGCGGCGTTCACGCTTGATGGAGAGTGTTTTCAGGCAATGTTGTTAAAAG
>CAZJOS010000028.1:0-6982 GCA_964547655.1 uncultured Christensenellaceae bacterium | reverse complement strand
TTTTATATGAAAAAATAGTAATATAGTTCTTACGAAAAAAGATAAAAAAACAAAAAAATTCACGGAATGTTATTGGAGATATTCCTTTACATTCAGATAAAGTCGTAGTATTATTAAGAAGTATTCAAAAATGTACCGATTGAGTTCACATGTATGTAAATCATTCCTTCATTTAATGATTTACAAAGCATGTGTTTTTATTTTGTGCAGGATACAGAAAAGAGAAGAATTAATGTTTGATCCATCAATGCCAATAGGAGAATGTGAAAACCGTTATATGCTTGCAGCTATTATCGGTAAGCGTGCCGTACAACTGAATAAAGGAAGCGAAATGTTTATCGACTGTAATTCAAACAGCAACGTGACAATTGCGATATGCGAGTATAAGGCTGATAAGCTATCGTATATTAACAGCAAAGGCTCAGATAAAGTAGAGCATATGCTATAAATGTAGTGTATAAGGAATATCAATAAAGTTAGTTGTTCTTTATTAAGTTTTTTGTTTTTAAGAATATATCGTAAATTTTACTGCACTCATTGATAGATTAATATGTAACCCGGATAAGAAAGAGAGATTTATGAAAATGATAAAAATGAAAGACCTGATATTAGGCAATTTAAAAGCAAGACTGCCGATTATCCAAGGCGGAATGGGCGTCGGCATCTCATTGTCAGGCCTTGCTTCAGCTGTAGCAAATCAGGGCGGGATCGGTGTTATCGCAACTGCGGGCATAGGCATGAATGAGAAAGACTTCAGAAGCAATTTTGAACAGTCAAATATCAGGGCGCTGACAGATCATATTAGAAAAGCGAGAAACAGTTCAGAAGGGATCATCGGCGTTAATATCATGGTTGCGCTCTCCAACTTTGCAGACATGGTCAAAACGGCAATCGATGAAAAAATAGATATAATATTTTCAGGCGCAGGTTTGCCCCTGAGCCTTCCGGGTTTTTTAAAAGGCAGCAGGAAGACAAAACTTGTTCCCATCGTATCTTCGGGCAAAGCGGCAAGGATCATTATGCGCAAATGGCGGAGCGATTACAATTATGTTCCCGATGCTTTTGTGGTTGAAGGCCCGAAAGCAGGCGGCCATCTGGGGTTTAAACCTGAACAGATAGAAGATCCGGATTTTACTTTGGAGAAATTGGTAACTGATGTTATAAAAGAGGTAAAAACAGCCGAAGAGGAAAACGGCAAAACAATACCGGTAATCGCCGGCGGGGGCATCTATAACGGAAAAGATATCTATAATATAATGAAACTCGGTGCCGACGGCGTACAGATGGCAACACGCTTTGTGCCTACAGTGGAATGCGATGCTTCCGCGGCATTTAAAAAGTGTTATATCGACGCAAAGCCGGAGGATATCGGAATTATTAAAAGCCCGGTAGGACTGCCCGGGCGTGCGATCATTAATGATTTTTTGTTAAGTACGCTGGCCGGCAAGAAAAAGCCGTATAGTTGTCCGTATCACTGCATTATTACGTGTCAGTATAAAGACAGCCCGTACTGTATCGCACAAGCGCTTATGAATGCGAAAAAAGGTAATTTTAAACACGGGTTTGCTTTTGCGGGACAAAACGCCTGTAGGGCGGATTCTATAGTACCAGTCAAAGAGCTTGTAGATACGCTGAAAAACGAATTTAATGAAGCCAACTGTGAAGCCGAAAATAAAAGCGTTTTAGTTGGCACTGCGAAGCCGCATTCTCTGATAAAAGTCATCCCCCCGGCTGTGCAGGAGGGATGACTGATCGTATTATGCTTTATTTTTATTTCCGCTACGATATAAACGACTTGTACGCCGACACTATGCAGTCGCCCAGAACCGCCATTACCGCGGGGCTTCCCTTTGTAGTGCGGCCCGAGCGCTCGAGCTGCTCGGTGGAAAGGTCTGCGGTAGTACCCGACTTGAGGGTAACTACCAATCCGCAAGGCTCGGTTACCGGCAAAGCTGCGGCGACGCAGGAGCCGGTGGAACCGTTTTTGAGCATCGCCATCGCTATAACTCCCTTGCCGCCCCTGCGCTGCGTTTCAAAGTTATACGCCTTAGTCAGCTTGGCGTGACCAAGATCGGTGAATATGGCTATATCGTCCTGCTCGCCTATAGGCGAAGCCATCACCACCCCGTCGTCTTTGCCGAGCGCCATGCTCTTCACGCCTTTTGCGGCTCTGCCCATAACGGGCACGTCGGAGGAGGGGAAGCGTATCGCCATGCCGTTCTTGGAGACGGCGATCCAGTCGCTCTCGTTCTGTATAAGGGTGACGGATATTATAGCATCCTTATCGCCAAGGCCGCAGGCAACTATCTTCTTGTTGCGGACGTCGTATTCGGCAAGGGCGGTCCTTTTAATATGCCCGTTTCTTGTCGCGAAAACCATATCTCCGACTGAGAAATCCGAGACTGAGAAAACACTCACTATGCCCTCGCTGGGGTTTATGCCCGCGAGTATGGCCGCGAGCGGCTTGCCTTTGTCTTTGGGCTTGCATTCGGGTATGCCGGCTGCGGGCAGGGAATACAGATTGCCGAGGTTGGTGAATATCTGAACCCGCCTGTCGGTAGCCGACGGGACGATGCACTTCACTATATCGCCGTCCGCCACCGCCTGAGCCGACTTCTGGAACGATTTCTGATTGACGCGCTTTAAAAAGTCGCTGCCCGTCAGCATTATCACGCATTCCTCGACCGACTTATATTCGTCTTCGTTTATCTCAACCTCGTGGTTTTCTTCGAGTATAGTCGTCCTGCGCTTGTTGCCGTACTTATCCCTTATCTCTTCAAGCTCGTGGACTATGACCCCGAGCAGCTTCTTCTCGGACGCCAGTATTGCCTCGAGCCTCGCTATAGTCTCGAGAATAAACTGATATTCCTTTTGAAGGGCTTCTATCTCGAGGGCCGTGAGCCGTGCGAGGCGCATGTCGAGTATCGCCTGCGCCTGTATCTGCGTCAGCTCGAACCGTTCCATGAGCCTTGCGCTCGCTTCTTTCGGCGAGGAAGACGACCTGATAATCTTTATTACCTCGTCTATGTTCTTAACCGCGATGATGAGGCCTGCCAGTATGTGCTCCCTCTGCTTTGCCCGTTCGAGGTCGAACTTCGTGCGGCGGGTAACGACGTCTTTCTGGAAGATTATATAGTGGTCTATTATGCTCATCAGCGAGAGCTGCCTGGGCTGCCCGTCCGCTATGCAGACCATGTTTATGCCGAACGTCGTCTGCAGGTCGGAATATTTGTAAAGGCAGTTGAGTATCTTCTTCGGGTCGTAGTCCTTGCGCACCTCGACCACCGCGCGCACGCCCGTGCGGTCCGACTCGTCGCGAATGTCAGCAATGCCGGCGAACATCTCTTTTTTCTGTTCGGTTATCTGCAGTATCTTCTCGAGCATGGCCGCCTTGTTTATCTGATACGGCATCTCGGTAACCACTATCTTCGTCTTGCCGTTGGTGCTCTTTTCTATAACCGTCTTTGCGCGCAGCGTTATCTTTCCGCGGCCGGTCTCGTATGCGGATTTGAGCTCCTCGAGGTTGAGCATATACCCGCCGGTGGGGAAGTCGGGGCCTTTTATCAGCTCCATAAGCTCTTCAAGCGTGAGTTTCGGGTTCTTTATACGCGCCACCATGCCGTCGATGACTTCTGCAAGGTTATGCGGCGGTATGTTTGTGGCAAGGCCGACGGCTATGCCGGCTGCGCCGTTTACCAGCAGGTTAGGAAACCTCGCGGGCAGCATCTCCGGCTCTTTTAATGTATCGTCGAAGTTGAACGAGAAGCGCACGGTATCCTTCTGTATATGCGCGAGCATCTCCATGGCGATGGGGGAAAGCCGCGCTTCGGTATACCTCATGGCGGCGGCGGGGTCCCCGTCCATGCTGCCGAAGTTGCCGTGCCCCGAAACGAGGGGCGCGCGCATCACGAAATCCTGCGCCATGCGTACCATCGCGTCGTATACGGACGTGTCGCCGTGGGGATGGTACTTGCCGAGCGTATCGCCGACTATCCTCGCCGACTTCCTGTGCGGCTTGTCGGGAGTGAGGCCAAGTTCGAGCATCGTGTAGAGTATCCTGCGCTGAACGGGTTTGAGGCCGTCCTCAACGCGGGGCAGAGCCCGGTCCATTATGACGTATTCGGCAAACGGTATCATTGAGTCGTGCATCACGTCGCTCATCGAGATGGGGGTAATATCGCTTGTTAGTACTTCGTTGTTACTGGGCAACTTCCATCACCTTCTCTTTATAAAAGCTGTCTTCTTTGTTGAAATTGGCGTGCTCTGAAATATATTCCTTGCGCGGCTCCGCCTTGTCTCCCATAAGCAGCGTTACGAGCCTTTCGGCTTCGGCTACGTCGTCAAGGTCCACACGGTAAAGCTTCCTTACCGCCGGGTCCATAGTGGTTTCCCAGAGCTGCTCCGGGTTCATCTCGCCGAGGCCTTTGTAGCGCTGTACGTTCGAGTCTTTTCCGAGATCCTCCTGCGCGGCCTTAAGCTCTAAGTCGGTATAGGCGTAGACCGACTTAGAGCCCTTATACACGCGGTACAGCGGCGGGCGCCCTATGTATATGTGCCCCGCCGTGAGCAGGTCCCTGAAATACCGGTAGAAGAACGTGAGCAAAATGGCGCGGATATGCGCTCCGTCCTGATCGGCGTCCGCGAGTATTATTATCTTGTGGTAGTTGAGCGAATCCTCTTCGAAGACGCCGTCGAACCCGGTGCCTATAGCCGTGATTATAGAGCGGAACTCAACGTTTTCGATTACCTGGTCAAGCCGCTTCTTTTCTACGTTCAAAGGCTTGCCGCGCAGCGGCAGTATTGCCTGAAAGCGGCGGTCGCGGCCCTGCTTCGCGCTGCCGCCCGCGCTGTCGCCCTCGACTATAAACAGCTCGTTCTTCTCGGCGTCTTTGCCCGTGCAGCTCGAGAGCTTGCCCACCAGCGGGGCGCCCTCCAGCTTACTCCTCTGGCGCTCGAGCTTCTTAGCTTTCGCGGCGGCTTCCCGCGCCTTGGCAGCCTTTACGGCCTTGCCTACGAGCTCGGTAGCCATAGCGGTGTTGTTAAGATCCGCGAGAAAAAGCGAGAGCTTATCCTGAACTATCGTTTCCACTATAGTCTTAACTTCCGTATTGCCGAGCCTCGCCTTCGTCTGGCCCTCGAACTGGGCGTCCTTCATCTTCACGCTGATGACTGCCGAAAGGCCTTCGCGGAAGTCGTCTCCCGCAAGGTTTTCTTCCTTTTCTTTAAGCAATCCTGCCTGCCGCGCGTACTCGTTCATCACCTTGGTATGGGCGGCCTTGAAACCGGTGACGTGCGTTCCGCCGTCGGCGGTCTGTATGTTGTTCACGAACGAAAGTATGTTCTCGTTGTAGGTATCATTATACTGCAGCGCGATCTCGACCCTAATGTCGCCTTTTTCGCCGTCAAAATATATAGGCGTCTTATGCAGCACAGTCTTCTCTTCGTTGAGGTATTGCACGAAATCTACTATGCCGCCCTGATAATCGAACACGACCTTCCTCGGTTTCCCGTCTTTCTTCTGGCGCTCGTCCGTAAGAATTATCTTTACTCCCTTTGTCAGATATGAAATGACCCTGAGGTGAGAGGCTACAGTGTCGAAATTCATGGATATGGTCTCGAACACGCGGTCATCGGGCAGGAACGTTATTTTCGAGCCGCGGTTTCTTGTAGTCCCGATCTCTTCGAGTTTTGTTACCGGCCTGCCGCTCTCTATCTTTCCGTTTTTCATAACGCTCCTGTAACTCTGTTCGTAGACCTTGCCGTTAAGATATATCGTGGCGGTCAGCGACCTCGAGAGCGCGTTCACTACAGACGCGCCCACGCCGTGTAATCCTCCCGAATATGTGTAGTTTTTGTTGTCAAACTTTCCTCCGGCGTGAAGCTGTGTGAATACGACTTCCACGCCCGGAACTTTAAGGTCGGGATGAAGGCCTACGGGTATGCCTCTCCCGTTGTCTTCTACCGTGACCGAGTTGTCCTCGTGAAGCGTGACGTTTATCCTGTCCGCAAAACCGTTTGCCGCCTCATCGACCGCATTGTCTACTATCTCCCACAAAAGATGGTGAAGCCCCTTTGGGCCTGTGGATCCTATATACATGCCGGGGCGTTTGCGTACGGCGTCCAGCCCTTCGAGCACCTGTATATCGCCGGCGCTGTATTCCTTGGCCATATTTCCTCCCTGAAAAGCATAACTAAATATTGTATGCTATAAAAATCACATACACATTATATATTTCCATTATACTTTTATCAATACATTTGTTCGGGTTTTTGAGAACGGAAGGGAGTAAACATTACGCTTTGTATCGAATAACTTTGACGCCCGCCTCTTTGAATATTTCCTGCGCAAACTCGTCGGGGTAGGGTTTTGAATAGACGACCCTTACGATACCGGCATTCACTATTATCTTCGAACATATGGCGCAAGGCTGATGCGTGCAGTACAGTGTAGCCCCCTCTATGCTTACGCCCAGCCTCGCGGCCTGTATTACGGCGTTCTGCTCAGCATGTATCGCGTAGCATAATTCGTGTTGTTTGCCGGAGGGGATATCGAGTTTCTTCCGGAGGCATTCGCCTCGTTCCTTGCAACTTTTTACCCCGGCGGGGGCTCCGTTATAGCCTGTTGTCAGTATGCGCTTGTTTTTTACGATTATAGCGCCTACATTCCTGTCTTCCTTAAAGCAGCTTGACCATTTTGCGATAGTCTCGGTCAAGTCCATGAACCGCTTGTCCCATTTATCCATATATATACCCCTGCCTTATTTTGTGTAAGTATAATTCAACAAACAATCAAAAAAGTCCTGCCATACAAAGGGAATAATTATTATAAAAATCGAATCGGGAGTATTAATGACATTTGAGTAGATATCCGGAGAAAAATATTGATATACGGCAATAAGCGATAAAATCGCGGAAATTAGGACATAGACGGGGTTTGCCATCATATCCCTTATATATTATATTAATAGCTGTTAGCACTCAA
>CAZJOS010000027.1:9534-17675 GCA_964547655.1 uncultured Christensenellaceae bacterium | reverse complement strand
ATGTCGCCGAACTTTTCGAGCGGTATCTTAAGCAGTTCTTCCATCTCCTGCGCCGAGAGTTCGTCTTTCGCTTCGCGCTGCTTTTTGCGCCTGCGGATATAGAAGAAGCCGACTATCGCCGCCGTGGGCAAGAAAATCAAAACCGCAGCCCACGGTGAAAGCGTGTTGGTCATCATTTGGCCGGCGGCGGTGGAAAAAGCCTTGCTCAAAGCTTCCGAATTCGTATTCGAATCGAACGAACGGTAATAGTCTATATAATCGAGAATTATACTCTCCGCCTCGGCGTCTATAACGCTTTGCGCCTGCGTGCCGCTGGCGAAGTTCGCCGTATAGCCTCTGTCTGAAACAAACAGGACGACGAGCAGATGCGCCTCGTCGGCAAACAGCTCGTGATAAAGATCGTTTAACTGCTGCTGAGTCGGCCTCGAACCGCCAGCCGACTTTGTGATATATATGTATGGATGTACTCCGGTGTCTTCATAGAATTCTTTAAGCCCTTTAAGCAGCGTGCTTTCATTATCTATCCAGCCTGCTTCGTCGGTGTAGTAGCCCGCCGTCTCGACGGCGGCGCCGGGGGCAAGCGCCTTTCGCGCATGCGTTGAAGGAGTAAACGACGAATAACTCCAGAAACACGCTATTATCGCCAAAACGCAAAAACACATGACGATTATTGAAACGGTATCTTTGCTGATACGTTTGCGCGGAGGCGGCATAAATACCGGACCGGGACGCACCGGAGTATTATAACGCCCGCCGGGCCGTTGGTATTGGCGTCCTTCGCCGCCGTGATGCTCTATATTGATGGTGATATCCACATCACCGGCCTTTATGGTCTCACTTGTGTTATTATCGCCGTTATTGTTCATAGCCCGGCCCTCTCCTGTTATTTGATAACATAAATTTACCACGCTGCATAAATCGTGTCAAACAATACATTAACATATTGAGAATATTAATGTCTCTCCTTTTTCTTTACTCTATAGGGCAATAATGTTAATATATTATAAATAGTATCAGCGGGGGTATCTATGCAGCAGCCTGTCTTTAAGCGCAGACTCATTTTAGGCTTATTTTTGATTTTTTTTGTATGGATGTATTATATCATCGTTATCTTAACAGGCGCATGGGGCTTTAGGGACAGCATAATAATACTTATCCTGTTTTCCGCTGCGACCGCCGTGCTTATCGTAAGGCTGGTAAAAGAGGCAGACCCTTACCCCAAACTTATGAAGTTATTATATGACGATTGCAGCCCCGAAGCTTTTTTAAAAGAAACCCGGACGCTGCTGGACAAAAGAATAAAAAAAGGTTCCATGAAAAGAAACAAACTGCTTATCTGCCTGTGTACGGGCCATTACGCGGCGGGAAGGTTTCAGGAGGCGCTTGACGAATTGCTGAAGGCGGTCGGCAAGACCCCCATTAAAACAAGCCGGGCCATCGCCGCAAGTTTTTTTCACCTGCTTTTTCTGATCTATACGGAGCTTGACAAGCTCGACCTGGCAAGGGAAGCCCTGGGGAGAATGATAGCGGCGGCTCACAGGCTGAAAGGGAAGACGGGGCGGTCGTTTAAGCTAAGTTTCGTGGAAGGCATATATTTGCTGCGGGTTTCCACCGGGGTCTATGAAAACGCCGACACCGTGTTTCTAAACAGCTTTAAGACTGCCCGCAGCAATTTTGAGCGCGCTATGTCGGCATTCATGCTGGGGAGAATATACGAGCACTTCGGCCAGGCGAAGGAAACGAAGGAAATGTTTGAATACGTCGTGGAGCACGGCGAAAAGCTGCATATCGCGAAACTGGCGGCTGAGCGCCTCGGGCTTTTAGAGACGGCATAGTTTTTCATCGTTATAAAAAAGTTATAAACAAAAGGGAGTGTGGGTATGGACTCATCATTCGTAAAAGAAAAGGCTTTGGAATTGGGGGCGAGCGTATGCGGCATAGGGAGCATAGAGCGGTTTAAAGACGCTCCGCAGGCAAGCCACCCTAAAGCCGTGCTGCCTTCGTGCGCTTCGGTGATTGTTTTCGGTATAAAGTTTAACGCATCCACCATGAACGCGGCTTCGGCGAGCCCGTATACAGTAGCGCGCAACACCGTGGCGGGAGAGCTTAACCTGATAGCGTGCAGGCTTGCTTTGGCAATTGCCGAAGAGGGGTACGACGCGGTTCCCATAGGCTCTATCGGCCCCGACGATTTCGACGAGAAGACCGACAGGTATGTGGGCACTATATCATTAAAACACTCGGCAATGCTCTGCGGGCTGGGGAAGATGGGAAAGAACACTCTGCTCATAAACGAAAAATTCGGCAACATGCTCTGGCTCGCCGCCGTGCTTACCTCGGCAAAGCTTACGCCCGACCCGCTCGCCCGGTTTGAGCCGTGCGGAGATTGCAGTATATGCCTTGACAGCTGTCCGAAATCGGCGCTCGATGGTATAACTATAAACCAGAAGGCCTGCCGGGAGTATGCTTTCGGGTCGCGAAACGGCGGAGAGTGGAAGATACACTGCTTTGAGTGCAGGAAGGTATGCCCGCAAAAACTTGGCGTACGAGAATAATGACGAAATGAAGATTAATAACATAGACAAACTGGACGATAAATTCATATGGCGTGACGAAGCCGGGCTAGCTACGCTGAGCCTCGGTAAAGCGGCGGGCAGCGAGAGGATTTACGTAAATATCGACAGGGTGCCGCCGCGTAAGCGAAGTACGAAATACCACAGCCATTCAGCACAGGAGGAGTTTTTCCTCATACTCGGCGGAAGCGGAGCGCTCAGGCTTAGCGGCAAAGAATATGAAGTAGCCAAAGGCGACTTTATAGCGAAGCCTGCCGGGAGGAAAATAGCGCACCAGTTTATCAATACCGGAGACGAAATGCTGGAGATACTCGATGCCGGTACAATGGAAAAGCAGGACATATGCTATTACCCGGACGAAGGGGTATATCTTTTAAAGTCGGGTAATGTTTTATTCCTCTTATAACCTTCCCTCCTTTGTAGTATAATCATTCCTGATGGATAAAAACGTTCCCCTTAATCCGGGCGAGAAAATAGAAGACCTCGGCCGCGGGTATTATATTATACAAAACCCGGAGTATTTCGCGTTCGGTACCGACGCGGTGCTGCTCGCCGACTTCGCGAAGATGAAGGAAGGCGAACGGGCGGTGGACTTAGGCACGGGCTGCGGCATAATACCCATACTCATGTGCGCGCGCACAAAGGGCATACATGTAACGGGTATTGAGATTCAGCAGCCGCTCGCGGAGATGGCTCGGAGGAGCGTGAAACTCAACGAATTGGAAGAAAGCATCGAGATAGTTGAGGGCGATTTGAAAGACGCGGCAAAGCTGGCAAGGCCGGGCTTCGATGCCGTCGCAGCTAACCCGCCGTATGAGAAGACGGATTCGGGCAAAGAAAGCCCGAACGAATATCTCAACATAGCGAAGCGCGAAGTGCTCTGCACGCTTACCGACGTTGTGAGCGCGGCGGCGAAGCTGCTGCGCACGGGCGGGAGATTTTACATCATATACAGGACGGAGCGTTTCGCCGAGCTTATGGACAGGATGAGGGAATATAGGATAGAGCCGAAGCGCGTGACGCTCGTGTCTCAGCGGTGCGGGGAAGCGCCTAACTTCGCTTTGGTCGAAGGCCGCAAAGGCGCGGGCGAAGGGGTAAAGTTTACGCCGCCGCTTGCCTTATACGAGGCCGACGGCTCATACACAAAAGAGGCTAAGAAGATCTACAGGATAGACTAAAACCGGAGGTTTTCGCCAAATGAGGTTGGAGGAATGACGAGTGCTGTACATAGTTGCCACGCCGATAGGCAATCTTGAAGACATAACGCTGCGGGCGCTCAGGGTGCTTAAAGAAGCCGACATAATAGCCGCCGAGGACACGCGCAGGACTATCAAGCTTTTAAACCACTACGATATAAAGACAAAGCTTTTCAGCTTCCACGAGCACAGCGGCGAAAACAAGCGCGCGCAGCTAATTGAGGAGCTGAAAGCCGGGAAGAACGTCGCGCTCGTATCCGACGCGGGCACTCCGCTAATATCCGACCCGGGCGCGGAACTCATCGCTGCGGCGGCGGAAGCGGGTATAGAAGTAACTTCCGTGCCGGGCGCGTGCGCCGCGGTAGCCGCGTATACGCTGTCGGGTTTTTCGGGGCCTTTTACTTTCCTCGGATTCCTGCCGAAAAAAGCCTCACAGCGAAAGAGCTGTATAGAAACGATATCGAAAAGCGAGCTGCCGTGCGTTATATACGAAAGCCCACACGCCCTTAAAGAGACGCTGAAAGCAATAACGGATATCTGCGGAGCGGAGCGGAAGACAGCCGTCGCGAAGGAACTTACCAAGCTGCATGAGAGCGTGCTGCGCGGAACGGCCGGCGAGGCGCTGGAGTTTTTTAGCGGAGAGATCAAGGGCGAATACGTCGTTATCGTGGGCGGAAAAGAGAGGGAAGATAAAGAAGTCTCAGACGAGGAGATAAAGGCGGCGCTGAAGAAATACATGAAAGCCGGAATGACAAAAAAAGACGCCGCAGCCGCAGCGTCTCTGGAACTAAATACAAATAAAAACCGCGCTTATAAATTAAGCTTTTAGCGTTATTTCTTTAACTTTGCGAAACATTCGGCGCAGACTTTGGCGCCTTTAAATTCGGTCACTCCCACAACGCTGTCACAGAAAATACACGCGGGCTGATATTTTCCAAGAACGATATGGCTGTCGTCCACGAAGATCTCGATAGGATCTTTAATATCGATGCCCATAACTCTTCTGAGTTCGATAGGCAGCACGATGCGCCCGAGCGAGTCCACTTTTCTTACGATACCTGTTGATTTCATACATTCATCTCCCCAAAATAAAATTTTTATGTGTTCGTATCTATATCAAAATATAACAAATATACATGTATTTTGTCAACACCTAATTCACTAAAAAAGGCAAACATTAATAAAAAGTTCATAGATGCATATATATTAGTAACAATCAAGGGGTTGAAGGAAGCAATGGTAAATTTTATTTGGGCTTTTTTAATAGTGATCGGCACAATCGTGGGGCTGATAAACGGCAGGGCGCAGGCAATATCAGAGGCGGCAATAAACGGCGCAAAAGAAGCCGCGCTGCTTTGCGTGAGCCTTATAGGAGCGTACGCGCTGTGGCTGGGCACATTAAACATAGCAAACGCTGCGGGGCTCGTCCGGTCGATTGCTAAAAAAATGCGCCGGGTGATAAGGTGGCTTTTCCCGGGAGTCGGCGAAGGCGCGGCAAGCGGGTATATCACGCTCAATATCGTGGCCAACATGCTGGGTATGGGCAACGCCGCCACGCCTTTCGGCCTTAAGGCCATGAAAGAGCTTCAATCTATAAACCCCGATAAAGACAAGGCGAGCGATTCAATGTGCATGTTCCTTATAGTAAACGCTTCTTCGGTGCAGATATTGCCGCTTACCGTTATAGCGCTTAGAAGCGCGGCCGGCTCGGCCGCGCCTGCCGAGATAGTGCTCTCAGCGCTGCTCGCCACAACGGTCACGACCGCGGTCGGCATAACGGCGGGCAAAATATTTCAGGGCAGAAAAAAATGCAGGCAGTAACCTACATATCCGCGGCGTTCGTGCCGGTGTTTATCGCCGGCGTCGTCATTTATGGCATTATAAAAAAGGTCGCCGTATACGAAAAGTTTATCGAGGGCGCAAAACAGGGGCTTGAAACGGTAATAAGGATACTGCCCTATGTGGTGGGGTTCGTATTTGCCATCAACATATTTTCCGCGTCGGGGTGCTTCGACTATATATCGTCAGCGCTCTCGCCTGCGCTGTCGGTAGTCGGCATACCTCCTGAGATATTGCCGCTCGCTTTGATGAGGCCGTTTTCGGGAAGCGCCGCTATAGCGGCGCTTACTTCGATACTCGGCAGATACGGCCCCGACACGCTTATAGGGCGCACTGCGAGCACTTTAATGGGTTCATCCGAGACGCTTTTTTATACAGCCGCGCTTTACTTCGGCAGCATCGGAATAAAGAAGACCCGCTATACCATACCGGCAGCGCTCATATCGGAAGCCTCGGGGCTCATAGCGAGCGTTATAATATGCAGGCTGCTGTTTTAGCAAACGGGCTTTTCGGATATTCGCTAAAAATCGGGACAGGATTGTGATATAATAATTTAACAGAAGAAAAGCAGGATATGATATGGGAAACTACAAGCAGTATACGACTATCGACGAATACATTATGCTCTTTCCGCCTGAGTTTCAAAAGAGGATGGAGCAACTTAGGGCGGTTATACGTGATGCGGCGCCCGAAGCGGCGGAAAAAATAAGCTATGGGATGCCTACGTTTTATTTAAACGGAAATCTCGTGCATTTCGCGGCGCATAACAACCACATCGGGTTTTACCCTGGGCCCGGTGGAGTCGAAGCCTTTTTAAAGGAGTCTCAGGAATATAAAACGTCGAAGGGAGCGGTGCAGCTGCCGATGGACAAGCTACTGCCGCTCGATATAATAAGCAGGGTAGTGAAACTCAGGGCTGAAGAGAACGCAAGGCCGAAGAGATGAGTACCCTGAAGCTCACCGATACGGAAATAAAAAAGCGGATAGAAGAATTGCTCGCAAAGCTCGGGCCTAAGGCAAAGGCGCTATGGGCAGCTGACTGCGCCAGGCGCGTACTGCCTTACTTCGAGGACAGATATCCCGGCGATAATCGTCCGCGAAAGGCTATTAAAGCAGCGATAGCGTGGGCCATGGACAAGCTTAAAATGACTGACGTACGAAAATACGAGGTTGCAGCGTACGCCGCAGCGAGAGAAGCCGATTATCAGCCCGCCTGTGCCGCCGCGCGAGCCGCAGGACATGCCGCCGCTGCGGCGCTCTTCGTCGACCATGTTCCTCACGCCGCCGATTATGCCGCCAAAGCAGCCGCTTTTGCATCCGACCCGGCAGATACCGGGGCTGCTGCAAGGGAGCGGGCATGGCAGCTTGAGAGGCTGCTGCAATATGTGAGGGAGGATGAAGATCGTGGACATATTCAAAACTCTCGAAGCGGCGGCGGACCCGAAAAAGGCTAAGGGCATGTCGGCATACCTTAGAGGCCAGTTTACGTTCCTCGGGATACAGAAGCCGCAGAGGGAAGCGCTCACGAAGGACTTTCTTAAACAGAAGAAAAAGGAGCCGGTTGACTGGGATCTTATTGAAGGCTGTTATTCAAGGCGAGAAAGGGAATTTCATTACCTCGCCGTAGACTACATACTGCAGATGAAAGATAAATTCGTGCCTGATGACTTAAAGCGCTTAGAATCGCTCATAACGCGCAATTCGTGGTGGGACACCGTCGACATGTTCAACATACCGATAGGCCGCATGTTTTTAAAATATCCGCAGATAACAGGGACGCTCAGGGGATGGATGACGAGCGCTAACATGTGGCTTGCGCGCAGTTCGATAATATTCCAATTACACCTGAAAGAGAAGACGAATACGTCACTGCTGGCAGAAGCCATAGAGAAGAACTCAGGCTCAAAGGAGTTCTTCATAAATAAGGCCATCGGCTGGGCGCTCCGGGAATATTCGAAGACGGCCCCCGAGTGGGTGCGCGCCTTTATTAAAACGCATGAACTCGCGCCCTTAAGCGTAAGGGAAGCGGGTAAATATATTTAAAAATTATACGGAGGTTTTATGGAACGCGACAATGCCGAAAGATTCAAGGGCTTTGCGGAAGTTTACGACGAAGCGAGGCCGAAGATGCCTCTATACCCGACAGAGGTGATCATAAAGTATCTTGGGCGCGAGCCGGAAATGGTAGTCGACTTAGGGTGCGGCACCGGGCTTTCGACTATGGTCTGGAGGGGATATTGCAGGGAGGCTGTCGGCATAGAGCCGAGCGGCGACATGCTCGGCGAGGCGATGAAAAAACAAACGGACGGCGTATCGTTTTTAAAGGCTTATTCGCACGAGACGGGCTTGCCTGATCTATCTGCTGACGTCGTAGTATGCTCGCAGTCGTTCCACTGGATGGAGCCAAAATCCACGCTAGCCGAGGCAAACAGGATACTTAAACCCGGCGGGGTGTTCGCTGCTGTAGACTGCGACTGGCCGCCCGTGTGCAATTGGGAAGCGGAAAAGGCATTCGGCGATCTGACGCGGGCCG
>CAZJOS010000027.1:6181-9434 GCA_964547655.1 uncultured Christensenellaceae bacterium | reverse complement strand
CCGCCCGTGTGCAATTGGGAAGCGGAAAAGGCATTCGGCGATCTGACGCGGGCCGTGAGGGAGATAGAAAACGGATACCCCGATATAGGCGGTAAATTCAGAAAGTGGGACAAGGAAGGCCACCTGCAAAATATAGAGAGCAGCGGTTACTTCAGGTTCGTAAGGGAAATAGTGTTCTCAAACCGGGAAGGATGCGATGCGGAGAGGTTTATTAACCTCGCGGTGAGCCAGGGAGGGCTGCAGAGCGTACTGAAGCAAAAGCCCGGCCTTATCGCCGCGCGTCTGGAACAGTTCAAAAGCGTCGCAAAGAAAGCGCTCGGGAACGGGGAATTCGATATAGACTTCGGCTACCGCATGAGGATAGCGGTAAAGTAAGGCCGAAGAAATAGAAACATTCAGGATGGTATAACGTGAAGATAGCGGTATTAGGATACAGCGGCAGCGGAAAGTCGACGCTGGCGCGCGAGCTTGCGCTCATATATGATATCCCGGTATTATACCTCGATGCGGTGCAGTTCCTTCCCGGATGGATAGAGCGCGGCAAAGAAGAAGCGCTTTCGATAGTCGGGGAATTCATGCGGAATAACGGGTCGTGGGTGATAGACGGCAACTATACTTCTTTTTATCAGCAGGAACGCCTCGGGCAGGCGGACGCGATTATCTACATGGACTTTCCGCGTATTGTCTGCCTTTGGAGTGCGATAAAAAGGTACGTAAAATATAAAAACATGTCGCGCGAAAGCGTGGCGCCGGGCTGCGATGAAAAGTTGGATCTGGAGTTCGTCTGGTGGATACTTCACAGGGGTCGGACGGGAAAGAAAAGAAGGTATTACAGGGAGGTAATATCCCGTTATAAGGACAAAGCAATCGTTTTAAAGAACAGGAAGCAGGCGGAAGCGTATATAAAACGGATGCGCACAGAGGCAAAGTAAAGGAGCGGATATGGGTAGACTTACAAAGGCGGAGGGCGGCGGATATACTATTAGCAGGGAAAGCATTCAGGAGTGCGCAATAGGATATACCGGAGAGGCTGTTGAGATGCTCGCGAAGTTCGAGAACATGCTGGAGAGGCTATTAAAAGAGCGGGACGAGACGGCAGCTCAGCTCGATAAGCTACGCAAAGAGGGCAAAGAGAAATCTGTAACGTTCAAACAATTGCTCGCCAGAAAGCTGACTAACAGCAATATGCTGGCGCTGCTGGAGTCGCATGGGATAAAGACGCCATTGCTATGAAAATCTTTTCTACATGTAGTCCTCCACCCTTTCGTCGCTCCGCGCCACCTTCCCTCCAGGGCAGGCTCTTTTGTTCCGTTTCATCTGTCATTGATGGTGCTCACATAGGCTCCCATTAGAGGGGAGCTGGCACCGTAGGAGACTGAAGGATGGTGTGTTTTCATTTATTGCGGCGCGTTAACGCGTGACGAATCTTAACGCCAGTGAAGAATCCCATGTAAGCCGGCACAGAATGATTTTCTGCCTGAATTAAGCGGGAGGGCGCGGAGGCCCTCCCCTACGGCACATGATTGATTATTTTCCTGTTACCAAAGCGGCGAATTTTTTAGCGTCTTCAAGGTCAGCCGCACCCGGGCGCTTTAGATTGAACAGTAAAAACTTCCCCTTGCACGAGAAAGAATCGGCGACCGGGATGCCCTTACTTTTAAGCAGTTCTTTCATGAGGTCAAGCGCCTTGGGCACGGAGATATATGTTGAGAAGACAGCGGCGCGTTTTATTTTTTTTGCGTCAAGGCCGCTGATAAAAGAAACGAGCGCCGGGTCGAGCGCACCTCCGTATATAGAGCCTCCTATAAACAGCATGTCTACAGTGTCGTCCGAAATGTCCGCGATGGGGATGGCGCTGCACCCTGCGGCATCGGCTATTGCCCCGGCTATCTTCTTTGTATTTCCGGTCTTCGAATAATATGTTACAGCGGTTTTCATAGATTACCTCCTGTGTTAAAATAGAAAATGTAAATATAGGCTATTATACCATTTGCATGCCTTCGGGTACAATGCCGGCGCTGAAAATAAGCGCAGGGAAGGAAGATATATGAACGCGGGATTTCTGTTGATACCGTTACTGCTTATACGGTACGCGCTGCTTGCGCTGCTAAGCCGCGAGGCGTTTCGCCGCGCGGCGCACTTCGCGCCCATGGCCGGACGCGAAAGATGGGCTTACTGGGTGTATCAGGCGACGTCGCTCGGGGCTATAGTATACGTTTTCTTCCTTGCTGTGAGGGCGGATTCTATCTGGTTTTACATCGGCCTCGGGGTGTATGCCGCCGGGTCGGCGCTGCTTGCGGCGTCAGTTGTTTCCTACGCGAAACCCAAAGGCAGCGGAATAAACACGGGCGGCGTTTACGGATTTTCGCGCAACCCCATGTATATAGCGTATTTCCTTTATTTCCTCGGCTGCTCGGGGATGGCGGGCTCGGTTATCTTGCTCGCTGTAGTGCTCGTCAATCAGATGTCCGCGCATTTCATAATACTTTCTGAGGAGAGATGGTGCCTCTATAAATTCGGAGACGAGTACAGGGAGTATATGAAAAGGGTGAGAAGATATATTTAGACGAGATTGATTTAATTCTCTGTGGTTTATATAATATCAGGAAGTGAGGGCAAAGGAATGGAACAAAAGTTTATTATCCAACACCCGGTTACATTTGAAATGTATAAAGAATGGGCGAAGAATCCTATAACCAGTAACGCGATCGAAAAGCGCAAAAAAGGTATACGTCTGCGCGTGACCGGATGTGCAGTAAGCGTTTTTTTGATCGTTATTGGGATTTTATCAGAAAAGCTTTATTCCATACTTATAGGGGCTGTATTCATAGTTTTTTATCTGTGGAGGCTGTTTTTTATGCCGAACAGAATAATAAAAAAGGGATATGATTCTATATTGAAAGTGCTCAACAGCAGCCAATGGATAAGAACCATCACGTTATCCGATAAAATAATTGTTGAGGACGGTAAAACAAATATAAACTTTGAGTACTCCGAAATATCGAAAATCACGGAAGGCGATAATTATTTTAACCTGTTTTTTAACGCGGATATCGCTTTAAGGGTACCAAAAGACAGCTTTACTTCGGGTTCGCCGGATGAATTCAGAGAGTTTATTAACAAAGCAGCAATAAATAAAACTGAAAGTCATGATACGGAAGAGGATGACCTCGGCCTGTAAGTGCAGACCGCCTATAAAACGCCGAGGTGCTCCAGCAGTATCTTTATCCCGATGAGGATAAGTACTATCCCC
>CAZJOS010000027.1:0-6081 GCA_964547655.1 uncultured Christensenellaceae bacterium | reverse complement strand
AACGCCGAGGTGCTCCAGCAGTATCTTTATCCCGATGAGGATAAGTACTATCCCCCCGGCAAGCTCGGCCTTTGTTTTAAGCCTTGCCCCAAACTTGTGCCCTATCAAAACGCCTGCCAACGTAAACGCAAACGTAACGAGGCCTATGGTAAGAACTGAGGGAACTATGGAGACCTGCAGGAACGCAAAAGTAACGCCTACGGCAAGCGCGTCTATGCTGGTCGCGAGCGCCATAAGGGAGAGGTGCTTAAGGTCTAGAGCAACTTCGCATTTACCGGAGCCCCCTTCTTTTTTTAATGTATCGATTATCATCCTGCCGCCGATGAGCGACAGCAGCCCGAACGCTATCCAGTGGTCTACTGCGGTTATGTAGCTCTCGAACTGTTTCCCGAGCAGCCACCCTATAAGCGGCATAGCCGCCTGAAACCCTCCGAAAAACAGCGCAATGATAAGGGTGTCTTTTAGGCTCAGTTTGACTATACTGAGGCCCTTGCACAGCGACGCCGCGAAAGCGTCCATCGACAGGCCGGCGGCTATAAGCAGCAGTTCGATCGATCCCATGTTTTTCTCCTTAATATCATAAGCGTATTATGTCCTCTGCTGACAAAAATAAAAATCAGGCGCTTGCCGCGCCTGATATCCGGTCTTTGTTGCGAACTCAGGTACAGCTACAGCCGTACATGAGTCTTGTTATTTAATGCAAGCCAGGCCTTGCGGCCAGTATGTTGACTTGCAGCGCTATAAGCGCCAACTACTCCCCCATGAATCGATTTATTATAATAAGAGCTAAGGCGTTTTGTCAATGGCAGTGAGGCGGCTACAGCATTTTTCTGTCAGTATAATCCCGCAGATAAAGGCAATTATTAATGCTTTGAATCTTATTATCAGCAGATGTGTTTTGTTTTCGCTCCGGAGAGATAAGAAGTTCTTCCGTTTTCCTCTGGACTTCCTGCAATTCGCCTATAATATCCGTTATCTTGTTGAACAACGCATAATACATTTCTTTGTAGTCTTCCATTTTATCACCCGATGCATACTTTAACCTATTTCAGGTTAATAATCAATACTCTGAAACAGATTAAATTAGAATTGATGCTGAGGTGATATCATGTACTCAAGAATAAGGGCGCTTCGTGAAGACAGGGACTTATCGCAGACCGAGTTTGCCGTAATTTTGGGGATGTCGCAGACGGGATATTCAAAATACGAGACGGGGGAAAACGACATACCGACCGCCATATTAATAGCAATGGCAAAATACTATAAAACAAGCACGGACTATATACTTGGGCTTACGGACATAAAGACACCGTATCCGGGTAAGACGGAATAAGTGAATGTATTATAAAAGGATAGCGGATCTGCGGATCGACAGGGATCTTACGCAGCAGCAAGTCGCCGACATGCTGCAATGCAACAGGCAGGTATACGCAAGGTATGAGCGGGGCATACGGGAGATACCCGTATCGAGCTTATCTCGCTTGCGAAATATTATGATGTGAGCCTTGACTATCTTACAGGGCTGACGGACGCAAAAGAAACCTTCAAGGGCAGGTAAGGATAATAATATCGGGAGGTCTCCATCCCTTCCTGCATTGATTTTCACAGCAATGACAGGGACATCCTATCCTCAGCGAGCTATTTTTTGCAGGATTTGCAAGGAATTTGAAGAGATTTGGCGAATGATATATATGGATGGTTATTTTGATGAACAAGAGAAAGAAACTTTTAATTTTCATATCTGTTCCCGTTATTGTTATCGCGATCATCGTCGCGGTTATGATTATCATACACGATTTACAGCCGTACAGGCTTTATTCCGGTGACAGGATAACGGGGGAGATAACGGTCTATGTAGACGGAAAACAGTATGATTTAAACGGCTACAGCGTAAGCTGTATATACGGCAAGAGAAGGCAGGAAGCTGTTTCGTATTCCGCAGGGAACAACGGTGCATTATCATTTTCGACCGCGGCTGGAGAGCACGGCGGCTATGAGTTTAACATGTCAAAGAATTCGGGTACAGGCGATAAGGATAAGATCATTTCGCTTTTTTCGTTCGATTATCTCAATCTAAATAAATGGCAAATTTCAGATATACATTACGTTTTGAATATTATAAGTAAAGCAAACGGTTATAAAGCCAGCATTAAAATCGATTATACACATACGGGAGAAGACGGGAAAGTATACAGCGAAAGCGTAACGGATGAAGCCGATCTGGTAACAGGCGAGGCGCACTGCACGACATTCGGAGGATAAACACCGATAAAAATGGTATTCAAGGGCAGGCTCCTTTTGAAAGGAGCTGGCAGCGGAGCTGACTGAGGATTGTTTCAGACTTAGGATTACACCCTTTCGGCGCTATGCGCCACCTTCCCTTAAGGGCAGGCTATTTTTTGCAGGATTTGCAAGGAATTTGGAGAGATTTGGCGAATAGTACATATAGTTAATTTTCAGGGGTTAAAAGTGGAAGATTATATTGAAGCCCATAAATTCAGTGCAAACCATAAGGAATCACTTATGAAGGATAACATATGTGGTTGTTTTTATTGCTTAAAGATTTTTAATCCCGCCGAAATCAAATTTTGGGTACGCGATATCAGCGGGACAGCCATATGTCCATATTGCAGTATTGATTCAATTATCGGCGAAAGCTCGGGTTATCCGATATCAGAAGAGTTTCTAAGAAAAATGAACAAGTATTGGTTTTAACTATTCCTCGCAAGGGGATATTATGCAGTATTAGCAAGGAATTTGGAGTGATTTGGCGAATAAGTTTTGGAGATAGTTCAATTTCTGTACTTAAAGAAGGAGTTAAAATGGGGATTTTTAATTTTAAAAATAAAAGAAAAGCAAAAGATATTGAATCGATGATAAAAAAATCAGTTAATGATTATTCTGCTTGTCTGGAGCGTTATAAGCATCTAAAAAATAACGAACTTGCAAATATACCTGATGATAATCTCGAAAATGCTGTAATGAGCTGGATGTGGAATAAATTTAATAAAGATTGGTCAAATCAATATGAGGTAATAACATCATTGCCCAAGCCTTGTCAGGATGTTTATTCATGCCGCACCGTAAGTGATGAAATAGATAATGGGGGTTTCAATCAGCTGTTCTATAATTCTACCGGCGAATTCACGGAAATGGCGCGGGAAGGGTTCGTAGCCATAGGTTCGCCTAAGCTCAGCGGCATTATGGATAATGCTATCAGAGCATATAAAGACAATAAGGCCGTTTTAGATAAATATGATGACGGAAAACTCGAAAGTTTTTGCGAGTCATATTCTGAAGAGATATTTAACAAGCTGGATGATGAATTTTATAAAGAGGAATGCGAGTTAAGAAAGCTTATTATTGAGCATATACGAAAGAACGCGGATTGCTTCGGAGATTGATTGTTTCTCTCCTTCCGCCCTTTAGGGCACCTTCCCCGTCAGAGGAAGGCTTACTATAAGTGTGATAATTCTGAATGATCGGATCGAACGAGGGATATTTAAACTACGAGAGAATAGATCCTTCGCAGGCTCAGGATGACACCCTTCCGCCGCTCCGCGCAGCCTCCACAAAAAGCGGAGGCTATATTTGCGGGATTTGCAAGGAATTTAGAGAGACTCAAATTTTATTTTGTTGAAATAACCTGAGAATGATATAATACACTCGTTAGATGAATTGTCTCAATTACTTTATCTGAAAGATGAATTGATTATGGATAGAAAAAATATTAAACATCCAAAAGATTTAGATGTAAAAATCGGTGAGGCTATTGAATTCTTTTGGAATACAAGAATAGGACAGATTACAAAACAAACTGTTAATAAAATACATGATCAGGGAAATAGGGGTGCTGTAACTGGTGGAAAGCAAATGGACGGGTTTGTTTTTCTAGTTAAAGATATCATTCGTAATAATGGTATTGCTGAATCGAGTATTTTTATTAATTCTGATCTGGAAATACCCGGATATTATAGGCCGAATAAAAAATGGGATTTACTTGTTGTTAATAATAAGCAACTAATAATTGCTATTGAGTTTAAAAGCCAAATAGGGCCATCCTTTGGAAACAATTTTAATAATAGAACTGAAGAAGCAATGGGCAGCGCACTAGATATATGGACTGCTTATCGAGAAGGTGTTTTTGGGAAACAACAATCGCCATGGTTAGGCTATATGATGGTACTTGAAGATTGTGATAAATCAACATGTCCAGTTTCAGCACGTTCACCGCATTTTAGTTTACGGAAAGAGTTTATCAATGCTTCATATAGAAGAAGATATGAGCTATTTTGTGAAAAGCTTGTTTTGGAAAGGCAATATGCATCCACATGTTTTATAACAACGAGGTATAATGAAAATGATATAAGAAATTATAAAATACCTGCAGAAGAGTTGTCATTTAATAAATTTATTTCTTCGATGTTAGGTGCTATATATACTTATAGAAATGGAGAACACGGTGTTTAATCATACCCTATATCATGGTGATGCAAGATATTTAGATTATATAAAAAGTAACAGTGCCCACTTAATTGTTACTTCTCCTCCATATTGGAACCTAAAAGAATATGAAAGAGGAGAGAATCAACTCGGGATTATTAACGATTATGAAGATTTTATATATGCGTTATCACAAGTATGGAAAGAGTGTTTTCGCATTCTAGTACCCGGAGGCAGGCTTGTCTGTGTTGTAGGGGATGTTTGTTTATCAAGAAGACAATATGGAAGGCATGTAGTTATGCCGCTTCATTCTGATATTGCGGTATCATGCAGAAAAATCGGTTTTGATAACCTTAATCCTATTTTATGGCACAAAATATCCAACGCTTCATTCGAAGTTAATAATGGATCTTCGTTTTTAGGGAAGCCTTATGAACCAAACGCAATAATAAAGAATGATGTTGAGTATATACTTATGCAACGCAAACCTGGAGGTTATAGAAGTCCAACAGAATTGCAGAGAGAAAAGAGCAGAATTAGCAAAGATAACTATAGTGAATGGTTTCAACAAATTTGGACTATGACAGGTGCTTCAACAAGAAATCATCCAGCCCCTTATCCATTAGAGTTAGCTTGCAGGCTTGTTCAGATGTTTTCTTTTTATGGGGATACAGTTGTTGACCCGTTTTGCGGAAGCGGTACTACAATGATTGCCGCCATCAGGCATAATAGAAATAGTATTGGAATTGAAATTGAACAGAAGTATTGTGAACTTATAATTAATCGGCTTGAGCAAGAGAAAGACATGTTGACGAATTTTAAAGTTCAATATATAGAAACAGAAACGCCTGAAAACTTATATATAAAAAACCACTGACGTAAATATCTAAAGAGTACTTGTCGTATGATTACTTTTGCATGCCTTCTTTTCCCTTGACAAAACTTCCCCCTAAAACTATTCTAATACTAAAAGTTTTAAGACAACGGGGCCCCCGCAAAGTCGAAGCTTTTCGGGGCCTGAGAAAAGGGATGACTTTCGATGAAGAAGTATTATATTACCACGCCTATCTATTACCCGAGCGACAAGCTGCACATAGGCCACTCTTACACCACCGTCGCGGCGGACGCCCTCGCGCGCTTCAAGCGCCAGACGGGCTTTGACGTCATGTTTCTGACGGGCACCGACGAGCACGGGCAGAAGATAGAGCGCGTCGCCAAAGCCGCGGGCAAAACGCCCATAGACTACGTTGACGGCATAGTCGCGACTATTAGGGACTTGTGGAACCTGCTGCAGATAAGCAACGACGACTTTATAAGAACGACCGAGCCGCGCCATGTGGCAACGGTGCAGAAGATATTCAAGCAGCTCTACGACCAGGGCGACATATACAAGAGCGAGTACGAAGGCTGGTACTGCACGCCGTGCGAGGCGTTCTGGCTCGAGCGGCAGCTTAAGGACGGCAAGTGCCCGGACTGCGGCCGCGAAGTGGAACTCACGAAGGAAGAGAGTTACTTCTTCCGGCTCAGCAAATACGCCGACAGGCTGATAGAGTATATCAACGCTCACGACGAGTTCATACAGCCGCCCTCGAGGAAGAACGAGATGCTGAACAACTTCCTGCTGCCGGGGCTCGAGGA
>CAZJOS010000026.1:0-17842 GCA_964547655.1 uncultured Christensenellaceae bacterium | reverse complement strand
TTTAATATTGCATATTTAAAATACTATATTAAATAAATTTAAGCAATATAATAAAGCTGCTTCGTATTGATAAAAAAACCGATCTCTTATCCTGTTTATCAGGAAGCTTCTTTATAATAGACTTTCAGCAGAATTTCGAGCGAAGCCTTTTCGTCGGGTATATAGTAGTATGTACCGTTAATAGTATCGCCTTTTCCGGGAACGGTGTATTTGTCCGCTCCGTCGAGGTTGACGCCCATCAGTATCTTTGCGAGGTCGACCATCTGAGTGGTATTGAGGTTCGTCTTTACGTACTTTTGCAGATCGTCGTAAAGACTCAAGATAATATCGACCGCGCCCATGTTTTTTATCTTTTTCGCGAGCTTTAACATGAAATCCTGTTCTTTTTCAGCGCG
Organism: uncultured Christensenellaceae bacterium; assembly: GCA_964547655.1. Classification (GTDB taxonomy): domain Bacteria; phylum Bacillota; class Clostridia; order Christensenellales; family SZUA-584; genus DTFZ01. Next base: position 17,447 of record CAZJOS010000026.1, on the reverse strand, counting down.
CCCGATATCGCCTCGGGGAGTATTATGGCGGTCGCGAAGATAGATCTCGGCTTTTTCTCCTTTAAGCAGCACGGTATCGCCTTTTTTGCCCACGCCCGGCTGGTTATAATCGAGGGTAACTTCGACGCCCCCCACCGACTCCGCTACCGGCGCAATGCCATCGATATCTATGCTGGCGTAAAAATATACCGGTATATCAAGCGTAAAATCAAGCTTGTCTTTAAGCTTGCATTCCCTCTGCAGAAACATCTGGACGGCAGCCATGGAATTATCGGCGCCATAGTGTTTCGGCCCGCCTCCGAAGGAATACGCGTTTGTTATTTTATCCTGGAGGGTCTTGGTTATCTTGCCGGTATCCGCGTCTATCTTATACAAAGTCGTACGCATATCGCGCGGAAATGAAATAAGCGAAACTTTCTTTGTTACTGTATCCACGGCGCAAACGAGCACGACGTCGCTCCTGTATCCGAGCTTAAGCTCTGCTCGCGCCTTGGTATAATCTATTCCTAAAAACAGTATATTCACGATATCGTTGTTCCGGATATACGTTTTGCCGTTATATACGATAGTATGGTTCTTTGCCGGAGACGCATTGCCGCTGTCCTGCGGAGTAAATGTCCTGCGAGGGTCAAGAAAAAGCGAACTGGAATCGCCTGATTTTATTCTATCGTATATTACATACAAAGAAACGCCTGTGCAGATTATCAGCAAACAGAAAACGACGATCAGCACTTTTATCGATTTACTGTTCCTGTTTCTCGAAGGCGCTTCGTAATTATTATAATCGTTCACTTACATACTCCTAGCCGGCTGAGAGTCAAAGCTTCAAGTAAATATCCGTTTAAATACTTATTAGTTTATGCCGTTACAAAGCTTTGGACCCAGCCAATGTATCTTTCCCCAACCCCCCTTAGATCTTTTAATAATTCTCGTAGAAATCGCCGCGGCTGTAATCGTAAACCGTGCCGTTGGCGTAAAGGTCCATATTATCGAGCGCAAGGCCTGTTCCTATAGCGACGCAGGATACCGCGTCTTCCGCAACGTAACAAGGTATGCCCGTTCTTTCGCTGAGCATCCTGTCGAGGCCGTAAAGCAAAGCTCCTCCGCCGGTCATGCAGATGCCGTTCTCGGCGATATCCGCCGCCAGTTCGGGCGGGCAGCTTTCAAGGGCATTGTGCAGCAGCTCCATAAGGCCGTTGAGAGGCTCCTCAAACGCCTCTATAGTTTCGTTTGAGCTTAAAGTTACCATCTTTGGAAGCCCGGATACGAGATTGCGCCCGGCGACCTCCATATATATCTGCTCTTTACGAGGAAATGCGGACCCGATGTTGATCTTTATTTCTTCGGCCGTCCTGTCTCCTATGAGCATGTTGTGTTTCTTTTTCATATAGCGTACGAGTGCTTCGTCGAACTTGTCGCCCGCTATTTTTGCGGAATCGCTGATAACGATGCCGCCGAGCGATATAATCGCTACGTCGCTCGTGCCGCCGCCGATATCGAGCACCATGTTTCCGTAGGGCGCCGCTATGTCTATGCCGGCGCCTATGGCTGCAGCCATAGGCTCTTCTATAAGCGCGGTATGCCTTGCTCCCGCTTCCTCCGTCGCTTCTATTACGCTGCGCCTTTCAACTTCGGTAACTCCGGAAGGCACGCATACTATAACGCGCGGTTTAAAAAAGAGCCTCCTGCCTATAACTTTTCTTATAAAATATCTGAGCATTCTTTCGGTATCATGGAAATTTGATATAACGCCGTTGCGAAGAGGCCGCACAGCCACGATGTTTCCCGGCGTCCTCCCGAGCATTATGCGGGCTTCTTCCCCTATAGCCAGCAGTTCTCCGGTCGACCTGTTGACGGCTACGACTGAAGGTTCCCTTAAGACGATCCCCTTTCCTTTGACATATACAAGAACGGTCGACGTTCCAAGATCTATTCCTATATCATTAAATTCCATTGCCATATTTGAATGCACCCCTACGTTATTTTCCACCCCAAGTCACATATGCAGACTATCATATACTATAATACAAACGAAAGCAATTTTCAACCCGGATTATTTCAGGTTTTTTATGTCATTGCCGCCATTCAAGCTTCATGCGGTATATGTTTTATCAGGTCTTCGAGTTCGCTCATACTGCTTATTCTCACGGCTGCTTCTCTCAGTTTTGAAGCGCCTTTCATGCCCTTTAAATACCATGCTGCGTGCTTTCTTATCTGCAGCATCGCCTGCCTTTCGCCTTTAAGCCCTGCGGCCGTTTTTGCCTGCCGAAGCAGCGTTTGCGCTCTTTCCTGCATAGATGCCGGCGCGGCGGTTTCGCCCGTTTCAAGAAGAGCGTTTATCTCCCTGAATAAAAACGGGTTTCCAAGCGCGCCCCGGGCAACCATTATTGCGTCGCAGCCCGTCGTTTCAAACATAGCTTTTGCGTCTTCGGCCAAAAATATATCGCCGCTCGCGATCACGGGAATCGAAACGGCTCTTTTAACTTCGGCTATTATGCTTTTGTCAGACCTGCCGCTGTAAAACTGCTGCCGTGTGCGCCCGTGCACCGCTATTGCGGCGGCGCCGCTTCCTTCCGCCATTTTGGCGAACTCGACGGCGTTTGCGCTCGTTTCATCCCAGCCTTTGCGGAATTTTACCGTGACGGGTACCTTCGAAACTTTAACGGCACAGCTTATAAGCTTTGACGCGAGGGGAATATCGTTCATCAGCGCGCACCCCTCGCCGTTTGACGTGACTTTGGGCGCGGGACAGCCCATGTTTATATCGAAAAGCGCGATGCGCTTAGGGTATGCGCCGTATAATTGACCGATGCTTTGAGCTATTGCGGCGGGGTCTTTGCCGAAAAGCTGCACTCCCAGCACGTCTTCGTTCGGAGCGGGCGAAATGAGCTCAAAGGATCGCTTTGAGCCGTATTTTAAGCCCAGCGCGCTCGTCATTTCGGTATACGTGAACCCGGCGCCCATTTCCACCGCTATCCGGCGGAAAGCGGCGTCGGTAATTCCCGCCATAGGAGCAAGAAACACATTATTGCGAACGAAACTGAAGATCATTGCCCTATTGTCTCCATGGGAGACGCAACGGGCGAAGAAACCGGCAAAGGCGGCGTGGGCGTTGGAGCGGGCAATACGTCTACAAGCTCCATGTTTATGATGCGCCAGCCGCCTTCCCACCTGACAAGCTGTACGTTATACACGGCGTTCGTCCATTCGGGCGGCGTTTCGGGAAGGGAAGCGTCGGCGCCCGGAGCGGGCTGCGCCTTTATATTAGAAACCTTTTCAGTTACCCTTAAAGTGACCGTGCTCTGCCACGGAAAGATGAGCGCAAAGCTCGTATCTGCACTGTAATTGAAACCCGATACCTGATATTGCAGATATTCGCTTGATTTGAGCATTTTATCGCTTTCGAGAAAGCCTTTGGAGAACACTTTGGATAAAGTGGTAGGGTCGGAGCGTTTTATAATGACCTCCGCTCTTACCTGCAGGCCGTCTTTTGTAAGCACGGAAGCGTCCATATAATCCATTGCCATGTAAAATGCAAGCACAACAAGGCCGGCGGCCGCGCCCCATATGATCAGCCTTGAAAAGAGATACCATAAAAATTTAAGCAGCACCTGCATTGCCGACGACAAAAACTATCACTCCCGTCCGCTTAAATATATCACAACGAAGCGCCGTTAACAACAAACATATGATGCAAAAACGACATCACCCCAAAGCAGCAGGCTGTTTGGGGTGATGAAACTTTATCAGGAAAAGACGCTTCGCTTATTCCTTAGGTTTCATCGTCGGGAACAGTATTACGTCCCTTATCGACGACGAATTCGTAAGCAGCATCACGAGCCTGTCGATACCTATCCCCATGCCTCCCGTGGGCGGCATGCCGTACTCCAGCGCGTTTATAAAGTCTTCGTCCATCACATGCGCCTCGTCGTCGCCTTTTTCTCTTTGCTTTACCTGCTCTTCAAACCTTGCGCGCTGGTCGTCCGGGTCGTTGAGCTCCGAGAAAGCATTCGCCATCTCCCTCGAGGTAATGAACAGCTCAAACCTTTCGGTAAGCCATGGGCTGTCCTTCATTTTCTTCGCGAGAGGCGATACCTCTACCGGGTATCCCGTAATAAACGTCGGGTTTATGAGCTTGTCCTCAACAAACGCTTCAAAAGCGGCGTATAACAGCTCTCCTCTTGACTTGCCGGCAGATTCGAGCCCCAGATCTTTAGCGATTTTCTGAGCCTCTTCGTCGCTGCAGCAAGAAAAGTCCGCGCCTGTAAATTCCTTTACTGCGTCTGTCATCGGCAGCCTTCGCCACGGAGGGGTAAGGTCGACGCTCTGTCCTTCGTATTCTATACTGCCCGTGCCGTGAAGCTTCATGCAGCATGCATACATGAGATTTTCGCAAAGGTCCATCATGCCGTTCATATCGGTGTAAGCCTCATACAGCTCTATGGTAGTAAACTCGGGGTTGTGTTTTATCGACATTCCTTCGTTCCTGAATATACGGCCTATCTCATAGACTTTGTCGAACCCGCCGATGATGAGCCTCTTTAAATGAAGCTCCGTTGCTATACGAAGGAACATATCGATATCGAGAGTATTGTGGTGCGTAATGAACGGCCTTGCGGCGGCGCCTCCGGCGCTGCCCATGAGTATAGGCGTTTCCACCTCGAGGTACCCTTTTTTGTCGAGGTGTTCGCGTATGCACTTTACTATCTTCGTGCGCGCGATGAACGTATTTCTTACTTCCGGGTTTACTATAAGGTCAACATGGCGCTGGCGGTACCTTAGCTCGGTATCGCGAAGGCCGTGGAACTTCTCGGGCATAGGAAGCAAAGACTTTGAGAGCAGCACTATTTTATCTGCTTTGATAGAGATCTCGCCCGTGCTCGTTTTGAAGACTTCGCCCTCTGCGCCGATTATATCGCCTATGTCGAGCTTCTTATATTCGTCGTAAGCATCGTCGCCAAGCACGTCTTTGCGCGCGTAGATCTGTACTTTTCCGGCGCTGTCCTGTATGTGGGAGAAGCTGGCTTTACCCATGATGCGTTTAGAGACCATGCGCCCCGCCACGCTTGCGTGCTTGCCTTCAAGGCCTTCGAAAGAAGAAACGACTTCATCCGAAGTATGCGTACGATTATAACTCGTGATAAAAAACGGGTCGCGCCCGTTTTCTTTAAGCTGCGAGAGCTTTTCGCGCCTTACGCGGATCACCTCGCTTATATCTTCGTTTTTCTGTTCAAGATTTTCCTGCTCTGACATGAGACCCGCCTTATTTATGAATATTCAGTACTTTAAAATTTATAGTGCCTGTAGGAGTAGCAACGACTGCTACGTCTCCCACCTTTTTGCCCATAAGAGCGCTGCCAACGGGCGATTCGTTAGAAAGGCGCTTTTTATCGGCGTCGGCCTCTACCGAATCAACTATCAGATACTCTTCCTCTTCGCCGAATTCCATATCGAGTATGCGCACATACGCGCCTATATTGACTATTGTCGAGTCGATAGATTTGTTGTCAAGAATAACCGCGTTTCGTAACAGCTTTTCTAATTGCGCTATTTCCGTCTCGACTCTGGCCTGTTCGTTTTTCGCTTCGTCATACTCCGCATTCTCGCTTAAGTCGCCGAATGCCCGGGCTTCTTTTATCTGTTCGGATATCTCCGCGCGCCGAACCGTTTTTAAATAGTCAAGTTTGGTTTGCTTTTCTTTCAATCCATCTTCCGTAAGTATGATCTGATTGTTGGACATAAAATTCCTCCCCCAGCTAATGCTTTGTTAAGATAATATGTGCCGTTAAAATAGTATTATACCAAAAAATTTTTGTAAAAGTAAAGTGACAATTGGAACCGTTTCTGCATTATACGTGATTATAAGGCAACCGATATTTGTTGTCAAGATGAAAAAACTTCAACCTGATATTGCAGTATATATGAAAATTTATTATATTATAGTATATTAGCAGGATAAAATTCTTGCCTTTCCAGAGGCACAAGAATATAATATACTACTAAGATTGTTAATATTTTAACAAAGGTGATCTGCGGCAAGCTGCCGTTTAAAATATTTTTATCCGATAAAGGAGGAAACTATGAAAGTATACAACTTTTCCCCGGGCCCGGCGTGCCTTCCCGAGGCCGTGCTTAAAAAGGCGCAGCAGGAGCTTGTCTTTTACGGCAGCAGCGGCATGTCCGTTATGGAGATGAGCCACCGTTCGGCAGATTTCGAAGCTATAATAGCAAAGACGGAAAAAGACCTGCGTACACTGATGGACATACCCGAAGACTACAAAGTGCTGTTCCTTCAGGGAGGCGCGTCGCTGCAATTCGCGATGGTGCCTATGAACCTTATGAATAAGCACAAACGAGCGTATTACCTGCTTACCGGATCGTTCGCGAAGAACGCCATAGGAGAGGCGAAGAAATTCGGCGAAGTAGCAGTGGCCGCGTCGTCGGAAGACAAGAAGTTCTCGTATATACCCGAAACGAACAAATCTATGTTTGAGGGCAACGCCGACTACGTGCATATAACGCAGAACAACACTATATACGGCACCCGGTTTAGTTCGCTGCCTGAAGCCGGAGACAAACCTCTCGTCTCAGACATGTCGTCTATGATACTCTCGGAAGAGATAAACGTGCGCGATTACGGCCTTATATACGCGGGTGCGCAGAAGAACATAGGCCCCGCGGGCGTTGTAGTGGTTATAATAAGGAACGATCTATTAGAGCGCTCGCCGGATACGCTGCCCAAGATGCTGAGCTATAAAGTCCAGGCGGAAAGCGGCTCGATGAATAATACTCCCCCGACTTTCGGCGTTTATATAGCCGGCCTTGTGTTTGAGCACCTGCTGGAGAGCGGCGGCGTAAAAGCGATGCAGAAAATAAACGAGAAAAAAGCGAAACTGCTGTACGACTGCCTCGACTCTTCAAGCCTCTTTAAACCCACCGCCGTAAAGAAAGACAGGTCGCTTATGAACGTAACGTTCGTTACGGGCAGCGACGACCTCGACAAGAAGTTCGTAGCAGAAGCGAAAAACGAAGGCATAGTAAATATAAAAGGCCACAGGAGCGTGGGCGGCATGCGCGCGAGCATATACAACGCTATGCCCATAGAGGGAATAGAGAAGCTTATCGACTTCATGAAAGAATTTGAAAGAAAGGCTTAAATCGAGGTATAAGCGATGTACGATATAAAAAAATTGAATTCTGTTTCAAACGCAGTCTATGATTATCTTGAAAAAGATAAATATAACATAAGTGAAAATATTGAAAGCTATGACGCGATACTCGTTCGCAGCGCCGACTGCTGCGAAATGGAATACCCTGAGAGTCTCGTTGCAATAGCGAGGGCGGGCGCGGGGGTCAACAATATACCCGTAAAGAAATGTACCGAGAAGGGAATAGTCGTATTCAACACGCCCGGAGCTAACGCAAACGGTGTAAAAGAGCTTGTGCTCGCGGGAATGTTCCTCGCGAGCCGCAACATAATAGAAGCGGTGGAATGGGCAAAAACGCTCAAAGGCTCGGAAGACGTGCTGGTGCAGGTCGAGAAGGGAAAGAAAAAATACGTCGGCCCTGAGCTTATGGGAAAGACCTTGGGAGTCATCGGCCTCGGCGCTATAGGCGTTATGGTCGCGAACGCGGCTCAGGCGCTCGGAATGGACGTAATAGGATACGACCCGTATATATCTGTAGAGTCGGCGTGGGGGCTTTCGCAGTATGTGGGCAGGGCGCTGCAATTGGAGCCTCTTCTTGAGAAGGCTGACTTTATAACGCTGCATATACCGCTGATGGACGCGACAAAGAGTTTTATAGGCGAAAACGAGATCGCGAAGATGAAACAGGGAGTAACGCTGCTTAATTTCGCGAGAAACGGGCTTGTGGACTACGCTCCGCTGTATGCCGCGCTGAGTGGCGGCAAGATAGCGTCTTACGTTACCGACTTTCCGAACGACGAGCTGCTCGGTGCCCCTAACACGATATGCATCCCGCACCTCGGCGCGTCTACGCCCGAGTCGGAGGAAAACTGCGCCAAAATGGCGGCTAAGCAATTAAAAGACTACCTCGAGACAGGCACTATAGTGAATTCCGTCAATATGCCTGCCGCATCTCTCGCCGTTTCCGGAAACTTCCGGATTGCGGTAATACATGCGAACAAGACGGGTATGGTAGGGCATATGACGGGCGTGCTTGCCGAATCGGAAGCGAACATAACCGACATGCTCAACAAATCGAAGGGAGACATAGCTTACACGCTAATAAACCTTGACGAGAAGATAACGCAGGAAACAGTAGATAAGCTTAAGCAGGTAGACGGAGTTATAAGGGTAAGGACGTTTGAATGGTAAAAACGAATAATGAATAAAGCAAAAGCCGCGGAGCATTCCGCGGCTTTTACTATGAACAGGTATTTTTAATCTTGCTTTACGCAAGAAACTGTGAACTTATTCAGTTTATATTAAGACGTAATCGCAGGCCTGATTGTTCCTGTTGTTGTGAATTCTAATTATTAATTATAAGAACTATGCCATATGTATTATATCACAAATGTGTAACAATGATGTAATTAAGTTGTAAAAATTGCGGAGTTTAAGATAACTAAAAAAGGCACATCATTTACGGAAACGCTGTGCCTTTGAAGTAGATTATTATTTAAACACTCATTGCCGTTCAAGCTTTTTTATGCTGTCTTCGAGCCTGCGAAGCGTCTCTTCTTTGCCTAAAAGGCACGCTATTTCGACCGCGCCTCCGGGAGTGACTTCTGTGCCGGATATCGCTATCCTAAGAGGCCAGAACAGCTGCCCGTTTTTTACGCCTAAGCGCTCAACGAGCTTCATCAATGCCTCTTTGAGCGGCTCGAGTGAGTAGTCCTGTTGGTTTTGCAGTACGGCCCGCGCTTCTTTTAGCATTGGCAGCGCCTGTTCTTTATCCGTTTTCATCTTCTTGTTGAAATACAGCTCGTCGCTGAACACGGGCTTTTCGTTAAGGAATGAAAGCTTGCCGGGTATCTCCGTCAGCGTTTCGAGGCGCGGCTGAATAAGGTCGGCTATGAGTTCGAGGTCGAAGTTCTCCACGCCGCATTGCTTAAAATAAGGATAGGCGCGCTCTATAAAGTCAGCTTTAGGCAGCGCGCGGATATACTGCGCGTTCATCCATGTAAGCTTTTCTACGTCGAATATCGCCGGAGACTTGGAAAGCCCTTCTATATTGAAAACCTTAACGAGTTCGTCGAGCGTAAATATCTCCTGCTCGGTGCCGGGGCTCCATCCCAAAAGCGCTATGTAGTTTATCAAAGCTTCTTTCAGATAGCCTTTGTTTATGAAGTCTTCGAACGACGCGTCGCCGTGGCGCTTACTAAGCTTTCTCTGCTTGTCTTTCATTACTACGGGCAGGTGTATATATTGAGGAATATCCCAGCCGAACGCGCGGTAAAGATGGTTGTATTTCGGCGTTGACGAGAGGTATTCGGTGCCCCTTATAACGTGAGTTATAGCCATAAGGTGGTCGTCTATCACGTTCGCGAGGTTATACGTAGGCATGCCGTCGGCTTTGAGCAGTACGTTGTCGTCGAGGTCGGCATTGGGTACGGTTATCTCCCCGAACACCGCGTCTTTATACGTGGTATCGCCTTCGCGCGGTATGTTCTGCCGTATTACATACGGCTCGCCCGCTTCGAGTTTTCGCTGAATCTCTTTTGCGGAAAGGCGCAGGCAGTGCTTATCGTAGGTATACGTCCCGCCCCGCGCTTCGGCCTTAGCCCTCTCTTGTGCGAGGCGCTCTTTAGAGCAGAAACAGCGGTACGCGGCGCCAAGATCAATGAGTTTTTCCGCGTATTCCTTATATATCTCTTTTCGCTCGCTCTGTATGTACGGCCCGAAATCCCCGCCGGCGTCGGGGCCCTCGTCGTAATTTAGCCCCGTCTGTTTAAGCGTGGAATATATTACTTCTTTAGCGCCTTCCACCTCGCGCCCGAGGTCGGTATCCTCTATGCGCAGTATGAATACACCGCCCGATTTACGCGCGTAAAGCCACGCATAGAGCGCGGTGCGCAGTCCGCCTATGTGCAAATAGCCCGTGGGGCTGGGCGCGAATCTCGTTCTTACCTGTTTCATATCTGTAAATCCTGTGCTTTTGCGTAACTGTCCTTTAAACCTACTATCCGGTTGAACACCAGGCGGCCTTCGCTGCTGTCTTCGTCGGCGCGGAAATAGCCCTGGCGCAGGAACTGGAACTTCTCGTCCGTTTTAGCGTTTTTCAGCGACGCTTCGGCAAGCGCGTTGAGGACGGCTTTGGAGTCAGGGTTCAGCCTTTCCATAAAATCGCCTTCGGTCTCCTCAGTAAGCAGGTAATCGTACACCCTCACTTCACAGGGTACGGCTGTCGCGGCATCCACCCAGTGGATAGTGCCTTTTATCTTCCTGCCCGCAGTAGGCCCGCCGGTCTTTGAATCCGGGTCGCAGGTGCAGCGAAGCTCCGTTATATTGCCGTCGTCATCTTTTACAACTCTTTCGCACTTAATGATATACGCGTCTTTAAGGCGGACTTCTTTACCGGGGGAAAGCCTGTGAAACTTGCCCGGAGGGTCTTCCATATAGTCGGAGCGCTCGATAAATATCTCGCGCGAGAAAGAGACATCGCGCAGGCCCGCGGCCTCGTTTTTAGGCATGTTCTCGCATTTGAGCGTTTCGCCTGCGCCCTCGTAATTTTCTATAACTACTTTTAGAGGGTCGAGCACGGCCATGCGCCGGGGAGCCGTGTCGCCGAGGTGCTCCCTTACGCAATGCTCCAGAAGCTGTACGTCAACCTCGCTGTTCGCCTTCGCTACGCCTATCCTGCCGCAGAAATCGCGTATGGCTTCGGGAGTGTAGCCGCGGCGGCGCATTCCCGACAATGTAGGCATGCGCGGGTCGTCCCAGCCCGTTACTATATGCTCGTCTACAAGCCTCTTTAAAAACCGCTTGCTCATAACGGTGCGCGGCAGGTTTAGCCGCGAAAATTCATACTGGTGGGGAGCCGGCACACAGTCGCAGTTTTCTATGACCCAGTCATAGAGCGGCCGGTGGTCCTCGAATTCCAGCGAACAAAGGCTGTGCGTCACGCCCTCAAATGCGTCTTCGAGCGGATGCGCGTAATCGTACATTGGGTATATGCACCATTTACCGCCCTGGCGGTGGTGCGACGTGTGCAATATGCGGTATATAACCGGGTCGCGCAGATTGACGTTGGGGCTCGACATGTCTATCTTAGCGCGGAGAACCTTTTCTCCGTCTTTATATTTGCCGTCCCTCATCTCAAGGAACAACCTTTTGTTTTCTTCCGCGCTCCTGCCCCGATACGGGCTTTCCCTGCCGGGCTCGGTGAGCGTTCCGCGGTAGCCGCGTATCTCGTCGGCAGAGAGTTCACACACGAAAGCAAGGCCTTTGCCTATCAGCTTTAATGCGCACTCGAACATATACTCAAAATAATCGGACGCGTAGTAGATGCCAGCCGGCGTAAACCCCAGCCACGCGATATCTTTTTCTATGCTCCCGACGTATTCCTCGTCTTCCTTTACCGGGTTGGTATCGTCGTACCTTAAATTGCACTTTCCGCGGTATTTAAGCGCGGTCGTGAAATTGATGCATATGGCTTTGGCGTGCCCTATATGCAGATAGCCGTTCGGTTCGGGAGGGAAACGCGTTACGATCTCGCTTACCCTTCCGCTTTCAAGGTCGCCCTCTATCGCTTCCTCTATAAAATTTCTTGACCGTTCAGTATCCATATATATTCAATCAATCCTTTTTCTCTTTATGCCGCTTCGCCGCCGCAACCAGTTCCCTGAACAGCGGATGGGAACGTATCGGGCGCGACTTGAACTCGGGGTGGAACTGCACGCCCACGAACCATGGATGGTCCTCAAGCTCTGTTATCTCCACAAGGCCGTGTTCGGGGTTAATCCCTGCGACTCTCATGCCGTTCTTAGTTATCTCCTCGAGGTATACGTTGTTGAATTCATACCTGTGGCGGTGGCGCTCGGATATCTCATCCTGCTTATAAGCAGCGTGCGCTTTCGTTCCTTCTTTCAGTATGCACCTGTAGCTGCCGAGCCGCATCGTTCCGCCCATATGCGTTATGTTTTTCTGCTCGGGCATAAGGTCTATGAAAGGGTACGGCGTGTCTGAGCAGTGCTCGGTCGAGCTTGCCTCGCGGTATCCCAAAACGTTGCGGGCAAATTCGATTATTGCGAGCTGCATTCCGAGGCATATACCGAAATACGGAACCTTGTTTTCGCGGCAGTATTGCGCGGCTTTTATCTTGCCCTCTATGCCCCGCTCGCCAAAGCCCCCCGGTACTATTACGCCGTGTGCTTCATTCAATATGGAGGCTGCGTCGCCGGTCTCTTCAAGGTCTACGGCGTTTATCCACATTATCTCCACGAGCACGTTATTTGCGATGCCCGCATGAGTAAGTGATTCCGCTATGCTGAGGTATGCGTCGTGAAGCTCTATGTATTTGCCCACTATCGCTATCTTTACCTTGTCTTTGAGTGCCTTTTGTATCTTTACGATCTTCTCCCACTCGGCAAGGCCTGCCCTGGCGCATTTAAGGCCCAGCCTCTCGCAGACAAGCGTGTCCAATCTTTCCTCGCGAAGCAGCAGCGGAACTTCATAAAGCGACTCGGCGTCGAGGTTTTGCACGACGCTGCCCGGGCTCACGTTGCAGAAGAGGGAGATCTTGCGCTTTATGTCGAGGGTGAGATCTTTTTCCGTCCTGCATACTATCACATCCGGCTCGATTCCTATGGTGCGCAGCTCTTTTACGCTGTGCTGCGTGGGTTTTGTCTTTATCTCGCCTACTTTGTGGAGATACGGCATAAGCGTGACGTGTATGTACATGCAGTTCTCTTCGCCGACTTCCCACTTTATCTGCCTTATAGTCTCGAGGAACGGCTGCGATTCGATATCGCCTACCGTGCCGCCTATCTCGGTTATCACGACGTCGGGCTTGTTTTTGCTGGCTACGCTGAATATCCTTTCCTTTATCTCGTCTATTATATGGGGTATTACCTGGACAGTGCCGCCTAAGTAGTCACCCCTTCTTTCCTTGGTAATGACTTTCCAGTATACCTTGCCGGTGGTCACGTTGGAGTCAGCGAACGAATTTTCGTCTGTAAAGCGCTCGTAATGGCCTATATCGAGGTCGGTCTCGGCCCCGTCGTCAGTCACGAAAACCTCGCCGTGCTGGAACGGGCTCATGGTGCCCGGGTCGATGTTGATATACGGGTCGCATTTCTGAAGCGAGACCTTCAGGCCCCGGCTCTTAAGAAGCAGACCCAGCGAAGCCGCGGTAATGCCTTTCCCGAGCGACGATACGACCCCCCCGGTTACGAAAATAAACTTGGTAGCCATTAAAACCTCCCCAAAATCATAAATAATCCATAACAACTATGCGCGTGCGCTTTTTAAATGTGTTTATGTCTATTTCGAACGAGTTTTTCCCCAGCCTCGAAATATCGTATTCTCCGCCCGTTGCTTCGAGAAAGAAGTCAACCGGCTCTACGTCTACGTTGCTTGCCGAAGTCTTGTAATGCATGGGTATGATTATGTTTGGCGAGAGCCGCCCGCAGATCTCAAGCGCTTCTTTTGCGTCCACCGTGTAATTGCCGCCCACCGGTATCATAAGTATATCGGCAACGAGTTTTTTAAAAACCTCTTCGGAAGGAATGCAGCCTATATCGCCCATATGGCAGACCGTCATGCCCCTGCTCCTTAAAAGAAAAATGAGGTTTGCGCCTCTTTGTTTCCCTTCTGATTTATCGTGCCATGTGCTTATACCTTCTATCGAAAGGTCTCCGAATTCGTGCATTCCGGCAGTTTTAACGACAATATAGTTCCCTTTTACTCCGCTTACGTCGTTATGATCGAAATGGTCGTGGCTTATTGTAACATAATCCGCCTGAGTGTCTATTCGCGAATATCCGATCGAATGGTCATACGGGTCGAAAAGAACTACTTTGCCGCTGTCTTTAAGAGTTACTTTAAAACATGAATGCCCCAGCCACTCAATAACCATTTTTTCACCCCCAATTCTTCTATTTAATTTATCCACTCACCCAAACTTTTAAACGAGAGGTTCAGCCTGCCTGAGCTTACCGCCTCGCCGGTATAGAGCTCATACTCGAGCTTAATATTACCGCATTCTTCGCTCATTTCGCTTTTTACTTCGAGCGCAAGTATATTTATGTGCATGACCCCCTCGGGCGTTGTCAGGCTGCTCTGGTATACGCTGTTTTTCGTAAACACCAGCTGCGTATCGGTATTGCCGCTTCTAAGCATGGTGACGCTGTTGTCTTCAACGAATATCTTTGTGGTCAGCCCGTCGCCGCCGGTAATGCCGCTTTCGTCATATTCTATTAAATACCCGCCGCTTTCTTTTGTGAGCTTGCCTTCGGTGATAAACTCGACATAACTGCCCGGGTCTTCAATCTGCGAGCCTTTAATAGTAAGCAGGACTTTCTGCATCGCAACCCCCAAAACATTCTAACGTATTATAGCATAAACAAATATAATAAAAAATATAAAGATATCAGTTAAACGGAAAAAAGTGCTTAAATCACTATTAAGAATTTTTAATTGCCCGCCAAAAGAATACGCATAATAAACATGAGTATATTTTTTTTGTATATGGCAATAATTTATACTGCATATGCATATGTAATAATTCATTGAAGGAAATTAAAATGACTACGTTAAAGAGGGCGGCAATCGCGGCAGCGGCCGTTATGATGCTGCTTATATTCAGCGCATGTGCAAATGAGCCTTTCAGGCTGCATATACTCGGAAACTCCAACAGCGCCGGGGACCAGCAGGTAAAGCTTGCTGTGCGCGACGCGGTGCTTAAAGCGACGAAAGATATTACAAAGTGCAAAAATGAGGCCGAAGCGGAAGAATATATAAAAAATAATATTGGGATAATACTAGAGACGGCAAACGAGACGCTTGCTAAGAATGGTTTTGATTATACAGCAACGGCCGGGACAGGGAATTTTTACTTTCCTGAAAAGAGCTACCAAAGCGTGACATATCCGGAAGGAAACTATGAAGCGCTGCGGATAATACTCGGAGAAGGCGAAGGCGATAACTGGTGGTGCGTTATGTTTCCGCCGCTGTGTATCTCCGAGATAACCGATGACGAAGACTTAGAATACAAATCGCTTCTCGCTGAACTGTGGGAGTCGATCTTCGGAAGCTGAAAGTTTGCGTTAATATTCTCTAAGGAGCAATCTCATGAAAGGGAAGCTGAAAAAACCGCTGGCAATACTGCTCGTATTGCTTACGGTCTTTTTGTTTGGGTTTGAGGCGGCGCCTGCGGTTGCGTATAAATTCGGAATGTCGGGCGACACGGTAAGGGAGATACAGCGGCGTCTCCGCGACTGGGGGTATTATTTCGGGGCTGTCGACGGGTATTACGGAAAACAGACGGAAAACGCGGTCATCTGGTTCCAGCAAAAGCACCGTATAACGATAGACGGAATAGTGGGGGCGCAAACGGCTGAAAAGCTGGGAGTCGCCCTGCATAGCGGCGGAAGCGGCGGAGGCGCGTCGCCGGGGCAAAGCAGCGACGTATACCTTCTCGCGCGGGTGGTTTACGGCGAGGCGCGAGGCGAGCCGTATACCGGCAAGGTCGCGGTGGCGGCTGTAGTTCTCAACAGAGTGGAAAGCTCCCAGTTCCCCAATGCTATGGCTAAGGTAGTTTACCAGCCTGGGGCTTTCTCTATAGTGGACGACGGCCAGATAAACCTTTCGCCAGATCAGGAATCGCTTAGGGCGGCGAGAGACGCTATAAACGGCTGGGACCCGTCGGGGGGAGCGCTGTTCTATTATAACCCGGCCAAGACAACAAACAAGTGGATATGGTCGAGGCCTGTAATAGTGACTATAGGCAAGCATGTTTTCTGCGAGTAGGAGGGAAGTATGAAACACATATATAAAAGGATAGCGGCCATAACCGCCGGGGTCATCATAACTTCGCTGTCAATCTACTCTATTATACTGGACGATCAGAGAAAGCAGCTCGAAAACCAGGTGTCGGGGTTTTATCAGGAATCATTCGAGGAGATAGTGTCGGACCTCGACAGTTTAAAGGCAAAGCTTAATAAGATAGAGGCAGCGGGCAGCAACAACCAGTATAATATGCTGCTGATGGACGTTTGGCGCCAAACCGGCGATACTGAAGGCGCTATATCGGCCCTGCCCGTATCGTACCAGTGTACGGCGCCCCTGACACAATTCATGTGCCGCACGGGAGACTACTGCCGTCAGCTGTCTTCAAAGTTAGCAAAGGGGGAGACCCTAAGCGGGGATGATATGCAGCAGATACGCTCGCTTGCCGATAAATGCGGAGAGTTATCGCAGAAGATAACGGATATATGGCGGCAGGGCTACGCAACCAGCCTCGGAACGGTGGATTTCGATTTTCTTACTGATGACCCCGGGGCAAACATGCTCGACTTTTCCAATCAGGAATTTCCGCGGCTCATATACGACGGCCCGTTCTCTGAGAGCACCGAAAACAAACAGCCCGAGGGTCTTGGAAGCAGCACGGTCTCCAAAGAAGACGCGCAGAAAAAAGCCGGGCAGTTTGTGGGGATAGACCCCGGCGCCCTTACATATTCGGGCGACATGAACGGAATAATTGCGAGCTACGGATTTTCCGGCTTGCAGAATAACATACCGTTTAATATATATATTTCGAAGCAGGGCGGGAGGGTACTGTGGTATATGAGCCAGAGGGATACGGGCATTTCCGCGGCGCCTGCCGACCAGCGCTACGAGCAGCTTAAGGAAATAGCGAAGCAATACCTCCGCGACAAGGGATATGGCGATTCGGCAGGGAGCTATGCTCAGTTTTACGGAGGAATGGCCGTTATAAACCTTGCTCCCGTTGAAAACGGCGTTGTACTGTACCCCGACCTTATAAAGGTATGGGTGGATATTTCGGCAAACGACGTGGCGGGAATCGACGCGAATAATTACCTGATGTCGCACAAGCAAAGGGATATCCCCGCCGCTGTACTCACTAAGGAGGATGCGCAGGCAAAGCTTAACAACGCTATGACTGTGACCAACGCGCGGCTCGCTCTGATACCGCTCGATACCAACGAGGAAAAGCTTTGCTGGGAGTTTACCGGCACGGTTAACGGAAACGAATTTCTCCTTTATATAAACGCCGAAACGGGAGCTGAAGAAGACATACTTATGATACAGGACACAAATGAAGGGAAACTGGTGATGTAGCAAAAAGGGGCTGTCCAGAACTATTTGGATAGTCAATTCATACGAACCTTGTAGAACTATAGTTTTGGGTTGTACGGCAACGAAAAATAATCCTTGGAATTGCGGCTTAAGTTTTTTGTTGTATGCTCTTTCATACGGCTCATTCAACCACCCCGTCAGGCTTTGCCTGCCACCCCTCCA
>CAZJOS010000025.1:11959-17851 GCA_964547655.1 uncultured Christensenellaceae bacterium | reverse complement strand
ATCGACGGAGCGCCTAACTACGATTATTTTACCGGCACGCATAACCATGATACGGTGGAATTCACTGTTCCGGAAAACAGCGTAGTTGTAATGGGCGACAACAGAAACGACTCGACAGACTCAAGAGTAGTAGGGCCCATAGCGTACGATAAGATAATGGGAAAGGCGGACTTCATCATTTGGCCTTTAGATAAAGTGCACGGGCTGTAGAATTAACATACAGAATTGTGTATTAACACTTTTTAATATATTGTGAATTTAATATTTTTATACCTTCATTCATAATTAATTAATATAATTAATTTATACAATAACCAATTCAAATTACTTAAATTCTTCCCAAGTGATTATCATTATGATATTATATAAAATAGGGGTTTTTATATATTTGGAGGTCTTGTTTATGGCTAGGAAAATTAGTAAAAAAGAAGCTTTATCTGTATCAAGACTCATCAATGAGGTACTAGTAAGTCAACTTAGTATACCACTTAGACAAATTGTAAATGATACAACATTTATTAAATATACAGGTTCAAAAAGACCAGATTTATTAATATCAGAATTTGAATATAACGGTTCAAATGATGTTCAATATATATCTAATCTTGTAGCATATGCTGAAGCTAAGGATAGTACGTGTAATATTGGTGATAAAGATTGGATTGATGCTGTACAGCAAGGGAAATTGAAATCTTCCAAACTTAAATTGCCATATTTTATTGTTACAAACTGTAATACTACAATATTTTATAATGCAAATACTCTATCGGAGATATCACTTAATGGTAACCCTATTAGAGAGTTTCAGACAATAGATATATTTCGATTAATAAAAAACAAATTACAGAAAAACCCAAAAATAAACAACATAAATACAAATGTTGATTCAATCTCAACTATATCAGAAGCTATTTTTAATAAGAAATTATGGGAACTTGCAGGCATATATAGAGGTATTTCATTTAAAGATAATATTCATAAAATTGATTTTACAATAGGTTTTATTACTTTGGAATATTATGAAGAAAAGGAAGTCCTTGATGGAAAGAGGGATAATAGCAAGATATATTGGACAAATTGCAGAGATGAGGTTTCCGAAAAAGTAGTAGCAAACTTATCTTCATACATTAGTAGATTAGAAAAAGAAACGGATTTTAAGGATTTTAAAAATTTACTAGAAGTTGTTAAGGTTTCAATTGCTGGTGATAAAGATACCCCTCCACTTATTGATAAGGATGATGTCATAATGATATACAATATTATTGATTCAGCGAGACCATTACATGGTACTGGGTTTGATCTGTTTGGCGCAGTTTATGAGATGTTTGCTTCTTCAAAGGAGAAAAAGGATTTTGGAGAATATTTTACCAGAAGACATTATGCCCATATATTTGCAAAGCTTTTATTAAAGGATGAACAATATTATAACCATAGTAAAGAATTTTCAATAATAGACCCTGCTTGCGGCACAGGAGGTTTTTTAACCGAAAGTTTTAAAGTATTAAAAAATAGTTATGAAAAATCAAATACGTTTAATAAGGAGGCACAAGATTTTTTATCGAAAAGGTGTTTTTATGGTGTTGATGTTCGTGAAGAGAATATTTCTAGAACTCGACTTAATATGTTTTTAGTCGGTGATGGACATACAAATATGTTTAGTGATAACTCATTAAAACCAGATAAAAAGAATTCGGGAAATACTTTTTTTCGAAAATATGATTACGTTATAACTAATCCTCCTTACGGGAGCGGTACAATTAAAGCCGATACTGATAGTATATCAACAAATAGAACAGAAATAGCTTTTATCTGCCGTATTCTCAAGTTATTGGAAGTAGGCGGAAAGGCTTGTATAATTACTCCAGACGGTATATTGGAGAATCCTTCTTTAAAAAAGTTTCGTAAAGAGCTTCTAGAAAAGTGCGATATTTATGCTATTATATCTTTACCGAAATTTGCATTCGCCCCTTATACTAAAGAGAAAACTTATGCTTTATTTGTTCAAAAACGTAGTGAGCATAATACAGGGATTCAAAAGAAACCTATCTGGATGTATATAATAGATAATGATGGGCTTGCAAATTCAGATAAAAGATTCCCAACAAAATTAAGAAATAATCGTAATGGCTGGATGCATGATGAAATATCTGGCTGGGTGAGTACCGAGGGAGATGAGAAACCAGGTATATTAGAATCACGTTGGTTAGTGTTTGATGACTTAAAATCAAATGGTACAGAATGGATTAATGAAAAAGGTATTCTAGAGAAAATGAGAAAAGGGGGAAGCGTAAGTATTGACACTATTTCCAACGATCCATATTTAACTCTATTACCAGAATATTATATTAGGCCTTATGAGCCACATTATATTAACGAAAAAGATCTTTTAAAGGAGATAAAGGCCCTTGAAAATAAAATAAGGAGTATTCAATGAAATTTCTTGATTTGTTTAATCCTATAATTAAAGGTAATTATGGATTAACAGAGGAATTTATTTATAAGTCTATAAACAATGGTACTGCTATGATTCCTTTATGGGGAGGCAATAAAAACCACAGCGTTGTCGAAAGAATGGTCGCTGAAAATGCTAAAACAAAAAGCGGGAGCCCTATAAATATTTTCAATAGTGAAGGTATTATTATAAGTTTAGATGGCAGTGCTGGAAGTATGACCTATAAGAAAAATGAAAGGTTTGCTTTAAATCATCATGCAGGCTTCTTCACTGTAAAAGAGGCGGCAAAAGATGTTATTCTACCTCAATTTTTTGCACTTTTTTATCAAGAAAAATTAAAGGGATTAAGTATTAGTGAAGGTTCAAAAACTTTATCACTGGAACAAATATATAAAGAGGATTTTGAAATTATTTCTTTTAATAAACAGCAAACATTAATGGAGAAAATTGAACCAATAATTGAGAAATTGCATTTTCTTGAAAAATTGCTTGATATTGTTTCAAAGTTGAAAGAACGAGAGTTAATAACAAATTATAAAGAATATCAAGTTACTAATATTCCAATACATAAAGTAATAGAAAAAATAAGTGGCAATTCAGGATTAACAGAAGAATATATTTATGAGACTTTACAAAAAGACGGGCAAAAATATATTGTTTTATCAAGTGCAACAGAAGACCGTACAAAAATGGGGTATATTCCTAAATGTAAAATTAACGATAAGGAAATGAATGTATTTGAAAATAAGGAGGGTTTATTAGTAACTCGAAATGGAAAAGCAGGGGAAACAAGATATTTATCACCTGATTATTATACAATTAACGACCATGCGTATATTCTTTATGTAAAAGATAATATTCCTTATAAAATC
Source organism: uncultured Christensenellaceae bacterium (assembly GCA_964547655.1). GTDB lineage: Bacteria > Bacillota > Clostridia > Christensenellales > SZUA-584 > DTFZ01. Next base: position 14,527 of record CAZJOS010000025.1, on the reverse strand, counting down.
GATTTACGATGGTTAGCAATTCAATATAAGAAGGAATTCTTATCATTTAGTTCTAGCTCTGACAATGGAACTTGGAATATGACAGGTTTCTTTAAAAAAGTTATAATAGATATACCAAGTATAAACGAACAAATTAATATCGCTGAACTTTGGCTTAAAATTGTGGAATATGAAGAAAAATTAAAACAAATACTTGATATTTTTAATATCATAATAAAGAGGCAGATTGCTTGTTAAGCGATAATCTATGATTGGTCAAAGGTTAACCTTCTTCATAAGATTAGAACTATTAAGCATCAACCTCTTTATTATTTTTACCCGTTATTTCGCCAGCGCCGCCTTCGCCTTCTTTACCACGTTCTCCACGGTGAATCCGAAATGCTCGAAAAGCCGCTCCGCAGGCCCCGACGCGCCGAACGTGTCTATAGCTACTATCTCGCCCTTGTCACGTGCGTACTTGGCCCATCCGAAGGACGAGCCCGCTTCCACAACTACCCGGCGGTCAAGCGCATCCGGCAGCACGCTCTGCTTATAAGCCTCGCTCTGCTCCTCGAATACGTCCATGCACGGCATGGATACGACGCGCGCAGAAATGCCGTCTTCGCTCAGCTTCGCGGCCGCTTTCATGCACAGCTCCACCTCGCTGCCCGTACCTATGAGTATGACTTTCGGATCATTGCCGAAGTCTTTAAGCACATAAGCTCCTTTAAGCGCCGCCTCCCCCGTCTCCTCATACAGCGGCAGGTTCTGCCTTGAAAGCGCTATTACCGAAGGCGCCTTCGCTTTAAGTGCCGATACATAAGCCGCCGCAGTCTCCTTCGAGTCGGCAGGCCTCCACATATGTGTATTGGGCGTGGCCCTCATGCACGCAAGCTGCTCTATCGGCTGGTGCGTCGGCCCGTCTTCCCCGACGCCTATGCTGTCGTGCGTCATAACGTATATCACCGGCAATCCCATTAAAGCCGACATCCTCACCGCGTTTTTTAAATAGTCGGTGAATACGAAGAACGTGGCGACATAGGGCACAACCCCGCCGTGCAGCGCGAGCCCGTTGGCTATCGCGGCCATCGCGAACTCCCTTATACCGAAGTGTATGTTCTGCCCTTCCCTCGTTTCGGGGGAGAAGTAAGCCCTCTTGCTCAATACCGATTTATTCGACGGCCCTAAGTCAGCGCTGCCCCCAAACAGCCCCGGCAGCTTTTCCGCAAGCCTGTTGAGTACTATGCCCGACGACGCCCTCGTGGCCATAGCCTTTTCGAACTCATACAGCGACTTATCGCTCAATACGCTCTCGCTGACACCGCCGAAGCACTCGTCCCACAGCTTCGCCATGTCGGGGTATTCTTTGCGGTACTCTTCGAACATAGCGTTCCATTTCGCCTCGGCCGCGGAGTATCCCTTCTGCCTGTCTGCCGCCGCTTTTTTGACCTCTTCCGGCACTGCGAAGCTTCCTTCATAGTCCCACCCCAGAGTCTTCTTGAGTTTGGCTATATTCTCTTCGCCGAGCGGCGAGCCGTGGCAGGCGGCGTTGCCCTGCATCGCGCTTCCGTAACCTATATCTGTCTTTATTATTATTATACTGGGCTTGCCTGTCTCCCTCCTGGCCATCTCAATAGCTTTCGAAATGCCGCCGACGTCTTCGTTGCCGTCTTCAACGTGCAGCACCTGCCAGCCGTACGCCTCAAACCTCTTCGCCACGTCTTCGTCAAACGCGAAGTCCGTTTCTCCTTCGATGGTTATCTTGTTTCGGTCGTACAGCAAAATAAGCTTGCCCAGTTTCTGTGTGCCCGCGAGCGAACAGGCCTCGGAGGCTACGCCCTCCATGAGGCAGCCGTCTCCCGACAGCGCGTATGTATAGTGGTCTACTACGGGGAAACCCTCTTTGTTGAACATCGCGGCAAGATGCGCTTCCGCCATCGCCATGCCCACCGCATTAGCAATGCCCTGCCCTAATGGGCCTGTCGTAGTTTCTATGCCGGGTATGTGCCGGTATTCGGGATGCCCCGCCGTTTTAGACCCAAGCTGCCTGAAGTTTTTCAGGTCTTCTGTTGTCGCGCCGTATCCGAATATATGCAGCAGGGAATACAGCAGCATAGAGCCGTGCCCCGCGGATAAAACGAACCTGTCCCTGTCCGCCCAGGCCGGGTTTTCCGGATTGTGTTTTAAATGCCTCGACCAGAGAGTATACGCCATAGGCGCAGCCCCTAATGGCAGCCCCGGGTGGCCGCTGTCCGCCTTCTGCACTCCTTCCGCCGATAATATCCTTAAAGTATTGATGGATAGCCTGTCGATATCGTTCATGTATTTTCCTCCTGATTTATTTCTCCATACCAAAATAATAGAATGCGGTCATAACCGTTTCACGTTTTTACTATAATAACACACACGGCGGGCAGTAATAAATACTTATTATGCTGCAAAGCCTTCATTTTTTCATGATTTTTTATTTTGAGAGATCTATCTTCGAGTAGACCCTGTAAGCTTTGTTGACTTTGGACTGCGCCCATATGGCAACTATTATGCCCGGTATTATAAGCAGTATCGTCCAGTTAAGAGAATATGGCAGAT
>CAZJOS010000025.1:0-11859 GCA_964547655.1 uncultured Christensenellaceae bacterium | reverse complement strand
ACTATTATGCCCGGTATTATAAGCAGTATCGTCCAGTTAAGAGAATATGGCAGATACATATCGCGCCTCCTATACTATACTATAGCTTGTGCCCGTATCGTACGTATATTCAGCGCTTTAGCGGCCCTGCCGAACGAGACCCGCGCTACTATGCCAGTTATCGTTCCCGATACGGCGCCTACCATTAACAGTATGAAAGCGTAATAGAACAGATGGATCTCGCCCGTGAGCAGCACCGCCACGCATACCTGCGCCATGTTGTGCACGCACGCGCCGGTCATTGAAACGCCGGCGATAGAGAGCGGCTTTAAAAGCCGCATCGCGGCGTACATAGCGAGTATGCTGAGCACCGCGCCGGGGGCCGAATACAGAAACATTCCCAAACCGCCCGCGAAAAGAGACGCGAGAAACGTGCGCAGTATACCTACGGTAAGCGCGGACGCAAGCGAGAAATAGCTCAGCAGAAACATAGATATTATGTTGGCGAGGCCGAGCTTTACTCCGGGTATGGGAAGCGGCAGCAGCGCACTCAGCATGCTTTCTACAACGGAAAGCACGAGCGAGACCGCGAGCAGCGCGCCGAGCAGCGCTGTTTTTTTTGCCGGTATGCTACTCCGCAATGGCGTCCACCCCGCTTTCGCCTTCGACGGTTATAGATACCCTGTTGGGAAGGCACGCCGCGGAGGATCCGGGTACCCTAAGCCATCCTGCGTGTACGCACTCCTTGTGCGGGCAGTCCGATTCGATAAAAGCTATTGCTCCGTTCTTTACCTCTATCTTAACGTTTCCGATAAAAAACGATTGGTCTGCGCCGAGGTCCACCTGCCGGTATACTTTTCCGTCAACGCGGACTATAGCCGAGCTTCCTCCGCCCGAGCCCGACATCAGTATCATTCCGGCGGCTGCAATAACTATTATCAATATAAACAGCGCTATATCAGCTTTCGAGAGTATACGCTTCATTCGTTATCTCAACGCTCTCCTTTAATCCGTCGGTCACGTAGACTTTTCTGTCTTCCGTTATGAATATCGCCTCTATGTCATCCCGCCCGTTCGCGAATTTAAGCCCTTTCTCAAGTCCCATCACGAAAAGCGCGGTGGAAAGCCCGTCCGCCTTCATGCTGTTTTTGCATATCACCGTTACGGATAAGAGCCCGTTATTCGCGGGGTACCCGGTTTTCGGGTCGAATATATGGTGGTATGTAACGCCGCCCTCTGTAAAAAACCTCTCGTACACTCCGGAAGTAACGACGGACGTACCGCTTGCGGCTATAACAGCCGCCATTTCGCCCGGGCTGCCCAGCGGGTCGCGGATGCCTATATTGTAATCTTTCCCATCCGGCCGTTTACCGAATGCGTATACGTTTCCTCCCAGGTTGAGAAGAGCGCTCGTGATGCCGTACTTTTTATATATCTCAACGGCCTTATCCGCGGCATACCCTTTGGCTATGCCGCCAAGGTCTATCTTCATGCCGCTTTTAGCCAGCGAAACGTGTGTGCCGTCGATATATATCTTGCTGTAATCAACGATTTTGAGGGCATTGTTTATCTCTTCCTCATCCGGCACGCGCGGATCGCCGGATATATCCCAAAGCGCTGTTATTGGGCCTATCGCCGGGTCGAACGCACCGTTTGTATCACGCGCCATCTCTATTGCCGCGGTTATCACGTCCGCGGTCTCCTGCGAGACCTCCGCGCCGCCGGGCGCCGCTTCGTTTATTGCGTAAACCTGCGAGCCTTCGCTGATCGACATTGTGTTCGTTATATACTGCAGCATGATGTTGACTTCGCCAACTGCCTGCTGAGCGTTATCCCCCCATACCTGCTGAGTGCATATGGTATTAAGCGCAAAGCTTTCGCTTTCCGCCGGAGCCCTGGCGCATCCTGCCAGTAAAATAAGGCAGAATAACGCTGCACCTGCCCCAAAAAGTCTCACGGCTTTTTGGGGACCCCGAATAAAATACTTCTTCATAAGTCTATTATATAGCACTTTTGTGAAGAGGCGCAACAAATGCGTGTTTATAAACGATCGATCAAAGATTAATAGTCTGTGAACAAATTTCTAACAGCGATTGACACGGCCGTTTCCATATAGTAATGTAAGTAATCACTTGCATAAACATTAAGGAGAGAAATGGCCGACACGCATGAGAGGATAATCAAAGCGGCAAAAGAGCTGTTTGAGAAAAAAGGTTTTGCCGCGGCGACAACAAAGGAGATAGCGGACCTCGCGGGGGTGAGCGAAGTAACGCTTTTCCGCCATTTTGAGAGCAAGCGCAGGCTTTTCGAAGAAGCGCTGCACAGCTGCCTGCACCCTTTCAGGATAGATGAGTACCTGGAAAACGAAGCGGCGTTCGATCTCGAAATCGACCTTAAAAAGATAGCCTATAATGTGATGGAAGCCTACAGCCAAAGCGCGCCTACCATAAGGATGATAATGCGCGATAAGATAAGGAACTCTGCTCACGAGTTAAACCTTAAAAAAAGCGAACATCACTCTGAACAAAAGCTCGTGAAATATTTCGAGACTATGAGAAGAATCGGGAAAACGGACGCCGACCCTGTCATGGCCACTAAATTCTACGTTTCGAATATCGCGGGGTATTTGATGAAGGATATCATGTCCGGCCGGAAAAGCGACGAAAACTACTTTGCGTGGATGCTCGATAAGGTGATAAGCGTCTTAAAAACCTCCGCGCAAGTTTAAAAATATTTTATGAGAAAGGAACAGAAATGTTAAAGCTATTAAGGTACTTAAAGCCGTATAAATGGCAGGCAGTGATCATCGTGCTGCTTACGGCGGTGCAGTCCATAAGCCAGCTCTATTTGCCGAACCTGATGTCGGACATCGTCAACAAAGGCGTAATGTCAAAGGACATAAGCTTCATAATAAACACCGGACTCGTAATGCTGGGCTTTACGCTGATAGTTACCGTGTGCACAATACTCGCGCGCCTGTTCTCGTCGAAGACGTCCGTAGGGTTTGCGAGGGACCTTCGCCATGAGATATTCAAAACGGTGGAAGGCTATTCCATGTCCGAGTTCGACAAGATAGGCACGGCGTCGCTCATAACGCGTTCGACGAACGACGTGACGCAGATACAGAACGTGATGATAATGTTGCTCTCGATGATGCTCGCCGCGCCTATAACAGCCGCGGGCGGCATAATAATGGCGCTGCAAAAGGACGCGGGGCTGTCGTGGCTGATGTTCGCGATAATAGTATTCATGTCGGCAGTCATACTCGTCATCGCACTCAAGGTCATGCCGTTGTTCAAGTCGCTGCAGAAAAAGATAGACCGCGTGAACCTCGTGCTGCGAGAGAGCCTTACGGGAATGCGCGTCATACGCGCTTTCAATAAGACGAAGTACGAACAGCAGCGTTTTGACGGCGCGAACAGGGATCTGACGGACACATCCGTGTCCGCGTACCGCTGGATGGGGCTCATGTTCCCTTCGATATTGCTCGTATTGAACATAGCTACTGCCGCCGTGCTCTGGTTCGGAGGCTTTCGCATCGACGCCGGCCAGTCGCAGCTCGGCGACATAATGGCGTTCCAGCAGTACCTGATGCAGGTCATGTTCGCGCTCATTATGGGCACGATGATGTTCGTGATGCTGCCGAGGGCAGCGGCTTCCGCCGAGCGCATAAACGAGATATTGTCGCTCAGGCAGAGCATAACTGACAGCACGGATAAACCCCCGGCCACATCCGGGAAAGGATACGTTGAGTTCAAAGACGTGAGCTTCTTCTACCACGGCGCGCATGAGCCTGCCATATCGGGCATATCGTTTACGGCGCGCCCCGGGGAAGTGACGGCTATAATCGGCGGCACCGGCTCGGGCAAATCGACGCTCGTAAAGCTGATCCCCCGTTTCTACGACGTTACGGAAGGCCGGGTGCTCGTGGACGGCGCAGACGTAAGGGATTACCCGCAGGAAGCGCTGAGAGCAAAGATAGGATTCGTGCCGCAGCAGGCGAGCCTTATGAGCGGAACCATAGCCGAAAACATTCGCTACGGCAAGGACGGCGCAACAGACGACGAGATAATGCGCGCCATCGAGACTGCGCAGGCGGGCGATTTCGTGTCTGAACTCGAAGGCGGGCTCAAAGCCCCAGTCGCTCAGGACGGCACAAATTTCTCGGGCGGGCAGAAGCAGCGCCTCTCGATAGCGCGGGCGCTCGTACGCAAACCGGAAGTGCTTATATTTGACGACAGCTTCTCGGCGCTCGACTTCAAGACGGACGCAAAGCTTCGCAAGGCGCTTTCAAACGAGGTAAAATACGCGACAATATTCATAGTCGCCCAGAGGGTGAGCACCGTGATGAACGCGGACAACATAATCGTGCTGGATGAAGGAAGAGCGGTAGGACAGGGCAGGCACAAAGAGCTGCTTGAAACGTGCCCAACCTATCGCGAGATAGTCTCGTCGCAGCTTTCACTGGAGGAACTGGCATGAGTGAAAATAACGGCAATAAGCAAACGTATAATCCGGCGGGCAAGGCGCGCATTCGCCGCCCGGGCCCCGGAGGCGGCGGGCCCATGGGCCACGGCATGCCTATGGAAAAGGCAAAGAATTTCAAGACGAGCCTGATAAGGCTCGTATCATACCTTGGACGTCATAAGATAGCGCTCGCGGCAGTAATACTGCTCGCAATGGCAAGCGCCGTGTTTGCTATATTCGGGCCCAAAATACTGGGTACGGCAACGACGGAGCTGTTTGCACCCACTACTGCAAAAATTGAGGCTGTATCAGGACTTAAAGAGATACTGCCCGCTGATGTCGCGGATAAGATAACAAGCGGAGAGCTTACTGAAGAGGAATCAATGGCGCTGGTGCTTAAGAACATCGATATGAACGACCCGGCGCGGGCTGCTGTGTTTAAGGACGCTATACAAAAGCTCGAAGCCGCGAATCAACAGAGAATAGACTTCGGCAAGGTCGGCGGAATACTTCTTACGGTAATAATGCTGTACGCCGTAAGCTCGCTGTTCATGTTTATAATGAGCTTTATTATGGCCAAAACGTCGCAATATATCGTATACGATATGCGGAACGAAGTAATGGCAAAGCTTTCAAAGCTGCCGCTCAAATACTTCGACGGGCGGACGCACGGCGAGATACTTTCGCGCGTCACGAACGACATAGATACGGTATCCACTACGCTTGCCCAGGGCCTTGGGCAGGTAATAACTTCGATAACGACAGTAATAGGCATTTTAGTGATGATGTTCACCATATCGTGGCTCATCACTCTCGTTTGCCTCGTCGTGCTTCCCTTAAGCTTCGTGTTCGTCAGCATGATAATAAAGAAGTCGCAGAAATACTTCAAGGGCCAGCAGGTGGAACTCGGGCACATAAACGGCCATGTGGAAGAGATGTACGGCAGCCATACCGTTGTCAAGGCGTTCGGCAAAGAGGCCGACAGCGTAGCGGCGTTCGACAAAATAAACGAAAGGCTTTATAATGTTGGATGGAAGGCCCAGTTCCTGTCGGGAATAATGATGCCGCTTACCATGTTAATAAGCAACATGTCTTACGTGTTCGTATGCGCCATAGGCGGCATAATGGTGATAAACGGCAGCATAAATATAGGCGACGTACAGGCATTCATACAGTATGCGCGCCGCTTCACGCAGCCTATAACCGAGGTCGCGCAGATCGCGAACGTGCTGCAGTCTACCGTAGCTTCGGCGGAGCGCGTATTCGAGGTGCTGGACGAACCGGAAATGACTCCCGATAAACACGAAAATGTTATAGAATATCCTAAAGGTGCCGTTACGTTCGAACATGTGTCGTTCGGGTACGAACCGGGTGTTACTGTAATCAAAGACATGAACCTTATTGTGAGGCCCGGCGACGTCGTCGCCATAGTCGGCCCCACCGGCGCGGGAAAGACCACTTTAGTTAACCTGCTGATGCGCTTCTACGACGTGGACAGCGGCAGAATAACTGTGGACGGCGCAGACATTAACAGCGTACCGCGGGAGAATCTTCGCCGTGAGTTCGGTATGGTGCTGCAGGACACGTGGCTGTTCGGCGGAACTATAAGGGATAACATAGCGTACGGCAGAAAAGGCGCGTCCGAGGATGATATTATACGCGCGGCGAAGATGGCGCACGCCGACCACTTCATACGCACTCTGCCCGAGGGCTACGATACCGTGCTCAACGAAGAAGTCTCGAATATATCGCAGGGCCAGAAGCAGCTCCTGACCATAGCGAGGGCGCTGCTCGCCGACCCGGCTATACTGATACTCGACGAAGCCACGAGCAGCGTTGATACGAGAACGGAGCAGTATATACAGAACGCGATGATAGAGCTGATGAAGGGCAGGACTAACTTCGTCATAGCCCACCGCCTCTCCACCATACGCGACGCCTCGACGATACTCGTAATGAACAACGGCGAAATAATAGAGCAGGGCAGCCACAAGGCGCTTATGGAGAAAAACGGGTTCTACGCCGACCTTTACAACAGCCAGTTCACTGGCGCCGCAGTATAACGGCCTGCGTTTTGGGCCGTCTGCGCTCTAATGATAATACTTTATTTTCGGGGACCCCCGCGGCCTGCTTCAGGCAGCTGGGGCTCTTTTTATTTATACATACCCTGCTTTCCCTGTACATACTAATATCCTGAAAAGATCTGCCGTTATCGGGCAATGTAAAGGAGGCGCTGTGAATAAAGAAATTATATTGCCCCGGAAAGTTAAACGTTATCTAATGACTCCGTTATTTTCGCTGTTGTTTTCACTGGCTGCGTTATTGGCGGCGGTATTTTTATTTCTGCGCGAGCCGATGCGGCAAGCTCTGGCACCCGCCGTTTCAGTATCGCCCGGGCAGCCCGCCGCCGGTTTCGAGGCGTCCCGGACGCCGAAAGTAAAATATATTTTTTTGATGATAGGCGACGGTATGGGCGAAGCGCAGCGCGGCCTGGCCCAATGCTACGCGGAATACTGCGGAGAAAAAACGCCGCTGATAATCAATTCGCTTCCGGCAAACGGCGTCGTGACTACGAATTCCCTTAACAACGATATAACCGACTCGGCAGCGGCGGCCACCGCGCTTGCGACCGGGCATAAAACAAACAACGGCATGATCTCGATAACGCCGGAAGGAGAAGTCCTGAAGACGATAATTGAGGAAGCGGAAGATAAAGGCCTATCCACCGGCCTCGTTACCACCTCGAAAATAACCGACGCAACTCCCGCCGCGTTTGCCGCGCATACGGAGAGCCGCACCCGCGAGGCCGATATTGCCCTCGATTATTTAGGTTCCGGCGTAGACTTCTTCGCGGGCGGAGGAGTTTCATACTTTCTGCCAATTTCTTTTTCCGCCGGCGGCATCGACGCCGCCGGGGCGCCGCTAGAATCTCTGCGCGGCGATGAGAAAGATATCGTCTCAGCTTTCGAGGACGCGGGGTACGAAACTTTTATCGGCATGCAGGGAGCGAAAGACTTTAATGACTTCGTTCCCTGGGCGGGATGCAGGGTTTTCGCCGCGTTTACCAACGATTACATGCCTTACGAATCGGACAGGAAAGAAGAGGGCCTTGTCTCTCCTACCCTTGCCGAAATGACTGATAAAGCTATATCGGCTTTGGAATACGACGAAGACGGCTTCGTGCTCATTATAGAGGGCGGCCGTATAGACCATGCGTGCAATTTTAACGACGCCGCGGGAGCGGCAGGCGAGGCTCTCGCTTTTAACGAAGCGGCGGAAGAAGCGTACGCGTTCTACGGCGACCACCCTGGAGAAACCCTCATGATCGTCGTCGGCGACCACGAGACAGGCGGGCTTATGATCGGCGAAAAAACGGACTTCTCCCATATAAGTGACGTCAGGCTCTCTGTGCAGGACAGATTGCAATTTGTATATGACGGCGGCAGGGACGAGTTCTTTCAATATATTGCTCAAAATTTCGGTTTGGGCGATCTCAATCCGGGCGAGAAGTGGAAAATTAAAATTGCGCTTGACAGCGCTGATAACTCCGGCGCTGATAAGGGGTACGGCTCAGTCGTCGCTCTCACCATTGCCGATATCATATCGAAAAGGGCCGGGGTATCATGGAAAGGCATTGGCCACACCAATACCCCCGTAATCCTATATGCCGCCGGCCCGCGCTCAAAAGATTTTTCAGGCAATATCGACAATACTAAGGTCGGGCTGCTGCTGTTTGAAATCATCGGCTATTAGATTTAGTTCAAGCCTGGATCCGTTTGTAAACAATGTGTGAAATAAGCGTGTTGTTCAATATTTTTTCTCATCTCTTTAGTATTATTATAAAGAAACAGCAGGCGGCGATGTGCATATGGAAGGCGACATAGGCAGGGGAGGAATAATGCTGCCGGGCAGCATTAACAGCTCAGCCGGCTTCATAGAATACTATAAAAACGTAAGGCGCCCGGAGCTTATAATTATCTTCGGCGTTTAACAACTGAAATAATAAAGTGTGGTGGACCAAATTGTTTGGAAGAATGTTTATTGGCAGAAACGGCCCTGACCAATTGTCGCTGGGGCTATCGATACTCGCGTTCGTGCTTGGCAGCTTTGTACGAGTCCCAATAGTGTTTTACATATCTCTGGCAATCCTCGCGCTGGCGATGTTTCGCATGTTTTCAAGAAACGTGCAGCAGCGCCGAAAAGAGAATTTAATGTTCTTAAGGTTGGTTAACAAGCCTAAAACGTGGTATTATAATCTTAAAGCGGCAAGAGCGCAGAGCAAGCTGTATAAGATCTTCATATGCCCCAAGTGCGGGCAGAAGCTTCGGGTACCCAAAGGCAAGGGGAAGGTCTCTATAAAGTGCTCGAAATGCGGCAACAGGATAATAAAAAACACGTGACCGCTTAAAAATCAGTGAGAGGTATTGGTATGGCAACAACTATTACAAAAGATATGACGATTTCAGAGGTGCTGCAAAAAGACATGGATTCAGCTATGGTCTTTTTCGAAGCCGGCATGCACTGTGTGGGCTGCCCGTCGGCCGCCGGCGAGACCATCGAAGAAGCGAGCGAGGTCCACGGACTTAATGCCCAGGAACTTGTCGATAAGCTCAATAAATATTTTGAAAATAAATAGTAATGTGAGGAGGACGCCATGAAAAGTTACGAATGCACGGTTTGCGGATACATTTACGATCCTGCCGACGGGGATCCCGATAACGGCATAGCGCCCGGCACCGCGTTTGAAGATCTGCCCGAAGACTGGGTATGCCCCATGTGCGGCGCTTCGAAAGACATGTTCGAAGAGGTCTGACAAATGTATAAGCCTGAAAAAATCAAAGAAGGAATCTACTGGGTCGGGGCGCAGAATCCCGACCTTCGTATATTCGACGTAATAATGAAAACGCAGTGGGGCACGTCCTACAACAGCTATCTCATAAAAGGTTCTGAAAAAACCGCCGTTGTAGATTCGGTAAAGGAGACGTTCCTCGATGAGCAGGTCTCAAGGATATCGCAGGTCTGCGACGTTTCGTCAATAGACTATATAGTCTGCAACCATACCGAGCCCGACCATTCAGGCGCTTTGGGACAATTGCTTAAACTTGCTCCTAAAGCTGTCGTACTATGCTCGAAGCCCGCAAGCGTATTCCTGCGCAGCATATTGAATACCCACTTCGAATGCCGCGTCGTGACAGACGGGGAAACGGTCGATTTGGGCGGCAAAACGCTTAAGTTCATCTCGGCGCCGTTCCTGCACTGGCCGGATTCTATTTTTACTTATGTTCCGGAAGACGCGGCGCTTTTCTCGGGAGACGTTTTCGGTTTCCACTTTTCAACGGAAAAAGTTTTCGACGACTTAACGCCATTAAGCGACGAGATGCTTGCGTCGCAGAAATATTATTTCGACGTTATAATGGGGCCTTTTAAAAACTACGTGCTCGACGCCGTAAAGAAGGTGCGCCCTCTGCGTATAGACGTTATAGGCCCGTCGCACGGCCCGGTATTGCGCGGCAATCCTAAAGACGCCGTAGACAGGTACGAAGAATGGGCCTTTGACATACTGCATAAGAACGACCCGAAAAGGGTGTATATAGGCTACGTCTCCTGCTACGGCTATACGAGGACGCTCGCGGAAGCCATTTACAATACCGTATCGGAAGCGGGCTTCGACGCTGAAATGGAAGACGTGTCGAAAACAGACTCCGATGCGTGCGCCGCGAAGATACATTCCTCCGACGCGTTCGCCATAGGCTCGCCTACTATTAACCGCGACGCGCTCAAGCCCGTTTGGGACGTGCTTACTTCGGTATCGACATACATCGTAAAGGGCAAGCCCGCCGCGGTGTTCGGCTCTTTCGGGTGGAGCGGCGAGTCGATAAAGTTTTTAAGCGAGCGCCTGCGCAACGTGGGAGCCGACGTAATAGGCACATGCAGCGCGAAATTAAAACCCGACGAAAAAGAAATCGAGGAAGCCGAAAAGCTGGGCAAGGCCATATGCGAAGCGCTTGCAAGCCAGGGGTAGACTAGCTAAAAGAAACGCACAGGGAAAAGAGGCTCTACGCGTGTAAAGCCTCTTTATGTTTACTTTTATTACGCCTTTGCTTCCTGCCCGTCTTCGAATACGGCCTTTATATGCTCGGCGCTGAATTTCTTACTGATAACGCTGATTACCGGAGTAATGATAAGCCCCGCTATCATTGCCATAGCGCCTATTGCCGGAGGGGTCATCCATTTGGGTAGTATCCCTCCAACAGCATTAAGTACCATTAGCGGTACGGTTATTCCAAGCCCTATAACAATGCCGGCCCATGCTCCGGCTTTAGTCATTCCCTTCCATCTAACGCCGTAGAGGAACGGCGCGAGGAAGCAGCCCGAGAGAGCGCCCCAGGAATATGACATCAGTGTTACTATAGCCGCCGGCTCAAAAAGAGCTATAACGAGCGATACGGCTACAAACAACACGCACAGCGAGCGCATCCAGACCATTACCTTCTTGTCTTCCATCTTGGGTTTTATTACGCCCTTTATAAGGTCCATCGATATGGACGAAGACGATACGAGCACGAGCGAGGACAGCGTAGACATCGAAGCCGCGAGCAGCAGCACGAGTATGAGCCCGAGTATAACGGGCGGCAGAGCCTGATTCAGCACACCCGACATAATAGCGTCTTTGTTGGCAACTCCGTTTATCACAGGCACTTCGGTAAGGAACAGGCGCCCGAACCCGCCTACAAAATATGCGCTGCCACCAATAATGAGCGCGAAAACCGTGGAGATCACCGTCCCCCTCTTTATAGCTTTAGCGTCGCGGATCGCGTAGAATTTATGCACCATCTGCGGCAGCCCCCACGTGCCCAGAGACGTAAGCAATATAAGCGATATAAGGCCGATCGCGTTTCCCTCAGAGCCGAAAGGCGCGGAAAGCGCGGGCCCGACCTCCGGCATCTCGGCCAGTTTCGAAAGCCCTGCCGAAAGTCCGCCGACTGCCTGATTGCCAAGCACAAACAGCACCATAAGTATTACGCCGGCTACCATCACGATGCCCTGGAAAAAGTCTGCGAGAGCCGTCGCGATATACCCTCCCATAAGAAGATATAAAGCTGTGATAACTGCCATTCCTATCATGCAATATTCATAGGGTATTCCGAATACGCTCGTAAAAAACAGCCCTAACCCCTGATACACGCTCGCGCAATACGGCACGAGGAATACAAAGATAAGTATCGCCGCGGTTATCTTCATATTCTGCGACTGGTAACGCTTCTTGAAGAAATCGGGCATCGTAGAGGCGTCGAGCCTGTGGGTTACCTCACGCGTGGGCTTTGCCATAAGCAGCCATACCGCCAGCGTTCCTATAAGCGCGTTCGCTATGCCTATCCACGTAACGCTGATACCCATGTCCCAGCCGAATTT
>CAZJOS010000024.1:0-17879 GCA_964547655.1 uncultured Christensenellaceae bacterium | reverse complement strand
TGCCCCTAAAAATCTCACGATTTTTGGGGACCCCGTCTACTGCCCCAAAAAGTCTCACGGATTTTTGGGGACCCGAAAAATGTCGTCTGGCATTAGTATGTTTCAGCGGCGGCGGCGCTATTCGAAAGGTTTTTGCTCCTCGAAATGTTGATATAAATGATAAGTTATATTAAATCTTTGAATTGGTTTTTTAATATATAGTCAGTTAAGCTTTATAGCAGTCTTGCCTTCTCCTCAAGGAGAAGCCGAGATAACCAAACAGTTTCTGCAAAAAATATTAAAGCGGCAGATCGCTCCGCCGCTCAATCGCTTCTTTACAGTATATACTTCTGCAGGTCGTTGTCCTTTATCTGCTCTTTTAAGTGCTCCTTCACGTAATTCGCGTCTATCTCCACGTCCATCATCGGGTGGTCTCCGCTAGCGTTGTAAGATATATCTTCGAGCATCGACTCCACCACGGTGTGCAGCCTGCGCGCTCCTATGTTTTCGGCCGTCTCGTTGACCATCACCGCATATTTCGCTATGGCCTCTATGGCGTCGTCCTTAAATTTAAGCCGTATATTATCAGAGGCGAGCAGCGCCTCATACTGCTTTATTATGGCGTTCTTTGGCTGAGTAAGTATGAGCTTCATGTCTTCCATCGTGAGGCTCTTAAGCTCTACTTTTATGGGGAACCTGCCCTGCAGCTCGGGGATGAGGTCGGATATCTTCGAAACGTGGAACGCTCCCGCCGCTATGAACAGCATGTAATCGGTCTTTACCGGCCCGTATTTCGTAACCACAGTGCTGCCTTCGACTATGGGCAGTATGTCCCTCTGTACGCCCTCACGCGATACGTCGGGGCCCTGCCCCATGTTCTTGCCCGCTATCTTGTCTATCTCGTCGAGGAATATAATTCCGTCCTGCTCGGCGCGCTCGATGGCGGTGCTCACTACTTCGTCCATGTCTATGAGTTTGTCGGCCTCTTCCTGAATGAATATCTTGCGCGCCTCCGATACTGTGACCCTGCGCTTCTTCGTCTTCTTCGGGAGTATGCCGCCCAGCATATCCTGTATGTTTATGTCGCTTCCGAGGCCCGCTATCTCGATGCCTATAGACGAGTTATCGGTTACCTCAACTTCTATCATCGTGTCTTCAAGCTTGCCCGCGCGCAAAAAACCGAGGGTCTCCTCCCTCTTGGTCATTCGCTTCTGGCGCTCTTCCTGCGTTTCCGCCGGGGGCGTCGGGCCCTGCCCTAAAAGCGCCTGAAACGGGTTGGTCGGAGGAGCCGGTTTCCGGCCGAGCGGAGCGAGTATGTCAACAAGCCTTTCCTCCGCCATCTTCTCAGCCCTGGGCAGAACGGTCTCGTGCCTCGAAGCCTTTACCATGCGTATCGACGCTTCCACGAGGTCTCTCACCATGGAGTCTACGTCGCGGCCCACATACCCGACTTCGGTGAACTTAGTAGCTTCCACCTTAATGAACGGGGCGTTCATAAGCCTGGCGAGCCTTCGGGCTATCTCAGTCTTGCCGACGCCGGTCGGGCCTACCATTATGATATTTTTGGGAGTTATCTCCTCCCTCATCTCCTGCTCGACGAGATTGCGGCGGTAACGGTTGCGCAGCGCTATGGCTACCGCGCGCTTCGCCTTATCCTGCCCTATTATATATTTATCAAGTTCCTTAACTATCTCTTTTGGCGTCAGGTTCGACATGCTATACCTCCTCGACCGTGATCACGTTGTTCGTGAATACGCAAATATTGCCTGCTATTGCTATCGCTTTCTTCACGATCTCCAGAGCCGAAAGGTCGGTGTTCTCCTTAAGCGCCTTCGCGGCCGCGAGCGCGTAGCTTCCGCCCGAGCCTATCGCCGCTATGTCGTCGTCCGGCGTTATCACCTCGCCGCTGCCCGAAATGACGAGTAGTTCGTCTTTATCCGCCGCTATGAGCATGGCCTCTAATTTTCGCAATACCTTGTCGCCGCGCCATTCCTGCGCGAGTTCCACCGCCGCCCTCTGAAGGCTGCCGCTGTACTGCTCCAGCTTCGCCTCGAACCTCTCCGACAGCGTAAAAGCGTCGGCTACCGAACCGGCGAAGCCAACGACTACCTTATCGTCAAACAGCCTGCGCACTTTCTTGGCGTTATGTTTCATTATGGTATTCTGCCCGAACGTTACCTGCCCGTCTCCCGCGACGGCGCATTTGCCGTCCCTTCTTACCGCGACTATCGTCGTACCTTCCATCATTATTTAAATCCTCCAAAGGTAATTTTCAAACCAGACTCCACGGGCGGGAATGGAGCCCCGCCCCTGCAATATTATCATCAGCAGAAGACTTATTCTATGCCGTCAATCCTTTATTAATACAATGTTCAAATCTTCCCGTATTTTCTTTATCTCTTCCAGCGCGCGCTTGGCCACGGCCAGTCTTTTATCGCTGCGTTTGCCCCTCTTATCTATGGTATTAATTATACCGTACGTTATATTCATAGGCTGAAAATCCGCCCCCGCGTATCCCGAAACGTATGCCGCGAGCGCGCCGCACGCGGTATCAGCACTGAAACGCGGACGCGTCCTGCCGGTTATATCGCACGCCGCGAACAGCCCTGCCAGCAGCCCGGATGAAGCGCTCTCCACATACCCTTCCACGCCCGTTATCTGCCCCGCGAAATAGAGGCCGGGCCTCTCTCTCATCTCATAATATTCATTAAGCAGCGAAGGGCTTTTTATGTACGTGTTCCTGTGCATTACGCCGTATCTTGCGAATTCGGCGTTATTAAGGCCCGGTATCATGGAGAAGACCCTCTTCTGCTCCCCGAACTTTAAGTGCGTCTGGAAACCCACGAGGTTGAAAAGCCGCCCTTCGGCGTCTTCGCGCCGCAGCTGCACGACGGCATACGGCTTGCTTCCGTCGGGGCAGGTAAGGCCTACCGGTTTGAGCGGCCCGAACAGCAGCGTCCGGAATCCGCGTTTGGCCATGCTCTCTACGGGCATGCACCCTTCGAACACTTTGCCGTCTTCAAAGCCGTGAACGTGTGCCGTTTCGGCGCTTACCAGCGCCTCATAGAACGCCTGGTACTCCTCTTCGTTCATAGGGCAGTTGAGGTAGTCGCTTCCCTCGCCGTACCTCGACGCCCAAAATGCCTTGCTCATATCCACCGATTCGGCTGTAACTATGGGCGCCGCCGCGTCGTAGAACGACAGCATGCCGCCCGTCGTTTGCGATATGCTCTCCGCGAGCTCTTCCGAAACGAGAGGCCCGGCCGCTATTATAACGATGCCTTCTTCGGATATGGAGTTTACCTGCTCCGTCACTACTCGTATATGCCCATCACCGCGTATAGCCCCGTTAATATATTCCGAAAATCTATGCCTGTCTACCGCGAGCGCCCCGCCCGCGGGCACCTTCGTTTCGTCGGCCGCGCGCATGACGAGCGAGCCGAGTTCCCTCATCTCCTGCTTCAGCAGGCCGACAGCGTTTAAAAGCCCCTCGGCCCTCAGCGAATTCGAGCAGACAAGTTCCGCGAAGTTTTCGCTGCTGTGGGCGGGAGAAAAGCTAACCGGTTTCTGCTCATACAGAGTTACGTCGGTGCAGCGGCGCGCAAGCTGCCACGCGGCCTCGCATCCCGCAAGGCCCGCGCCGATAACGCACGCGTTATTCTTCTTCATCCGCTTTTTTGCGCTTATTCTTTTCGCATTCAGGGTTAGAGCACTTCTTATAGCTCTTTCCGTTCGACATGCGGCGCAACACCATCATGCTTCCGCATGCCTCGCACTTATCGGCTATGGGCATATCCCACGAAACAAAATCGCACTCGGGGTAGCCCTCGCAGCCGTAAAACGTCTTTCTCGTTTTCGCCGACTTCTTTTCAACGATACGCTTGCCGCACTTGGGGCAGGGCGTATCTATATATTTCACTATAGGCTTGGTGTTGCGGCACTCCGGGTAACCGGGGCACGCGAGGAACTGCCCGAACCTGCCGTCTTTATATACCATGGTCCGGCCGCACTTCTCGCATACGACGTCCGATTCTTTCACCGGGAGCGCCACGCGCTCTACCGTTTTGTCCGCTATCTCCAGAGTCTTCTCGAAAGGCTCGTAGAAATCGTGCAGCAGCTTCTTCCACTGCTTGCCGCCGTTCTCTATGTCGTCCAGTTCGTTCTCCAGCCCCGCCGTGAATTCTACGTTCACGATATCCGAAAAGTTCTTCTTCATTAAGTCGTTTACTATTCTTCCAAGCTCGGTGGGTATAAGCACTTTGCCCTCTTTGGCGATGTACCTTCTCTCCTGAATGGTCGAGATTATGGGGGCGTAAGTGCTCGGGCGGCCTATGCCCTTCTCCTCGAGCGCCTTTACCAGAGTAGCTTCGGTATAGCGGGTCGGCGGCTGCGTGAAGTTCTGCTTCGGCGTGACGCCCAGAGAAGGGCAAACCTCGCCTTCCGTAAGCGCAGGCAGAATAGTATCTTTCTGCTCTTCTTCGACCGAAAAAGCCGCGAGGTACCCTTTGAACAAAAGCCTCGAGCCCGCAGCCTTAAATACGCTGTCGCCCGCGTTAAGCGTAACGGCCATGGTCTCATATTCCGAAGGCTTCATCTGGCTCGCGACGAACCTGCCGTATATGAGCTTGTATAATCTGTACTGGTCTTTTGAAAGTACGTCTTTGAGGCTGTCGGGCGCGTGATCCATATGCGAGGGCCTTATAGCCTCGTGCGCGTCCTGCGCCTTTTTCGCTTTCCTGAAATAGTTGGGCGTTTCGGGGAGGTATTCATTTCCGTACGTATAGGCTATGTGCTGCCGCACCGCCGCGAGCGCCTCGTCGGAAACCCTTGTGGAGTCCGTCCTTATATATGTCACGAGCCCCACCGAGCCTTCGCCCGGCAGTTCGACTCCTTCGTAAAGCTGCTGTGCCACGAGCATGGTGCGCTTCGCAGTGAACCCCAGCGCTCCCGCCGCGGCCTGCTGGAGCTGGCTCGTCGTAAACGGCGGAGGAGCGCTCTTCTTCTTCTCGCCCTTCTTTACGCTGGCTACAACGAAGTCTTTGCCCTCTATTGCCTTTAGTATCTCGTCGGCCTGCTGCTTATTCTCTATTTTCTTAAGGCCGTTCCGCTCCGCGAACTTCGCCTCGAACTGCTTCGTATTTGCAGAGTCGGTAAGAAGCGCGGTTATCGTCCAGAACTCCTCGGGCACGAACGCCTCTATCTCCTCTTCCCTGTCGCATATTATGCGCACGGCTACCGACTGCACGCGCCCGGCGGAGAGGCCCTTTTTCACCTTGCGCCAGAGCAGCGGCGAAAGCTTGTAGCCCACGAGCCTGTCCAATACGCGCCGCGCCTGCTGAGCGTCCACCAGGTCGAGGTTTATTTCCCTCGGGTTCTTTATGGCGTTGGTCACGGCGTATTTGGTTATCTCGTTGAACTCTATGCGGCTTATGTCGGCATCCTCTCCCAGCATTGCCGCTATGTGCCACGATATGGCCTCGCCCTCCCTGTCCGGGTCGGTCGCGAGGTATACCTTCTTAGCGCCCGCGGCGCTGGCCTTAAGGCTCGATACAACGTCTTTCTTGCCGCGTATCTGTATATACTTCGGTTCGAAGTCGTTCTCGATATCCACGCCGAGTGTGCTCTTAGGCAGGTCTCTAACGTGCCCGCCGCTTGCCTGCACCTTATACCCCGAGCCAAGAAATTTGTTTATCGTCTTGGCTTTCGCGGGCGATTCGACTATCACGAGGTCGTACTTCTTTGCAGACGCTGTCTTCTTTGCGGCAGTCTTCTTTGCCGCTGAGCCCGATGCCCTCTTTGCGGCGGTCTTCTTTGCCGTACTTCTCTGTGCAGTTGCCATCTGTCACTCCAAATCGTTTATTATATCCCGGCTCTCTTCGGTATCCGCCGGGGCTGTTCAAGGCGGCTTTTTATATCCCGTACTTTCCGCCCGGCAGGCGCTTGATGAGCCCGCCGAGTTCCATCATGGTTAGCGCGGAGTTTATCTCGCTTTGAGGATATTTTATGCTTGCAGCCATGTTTTCAACACTGGCATCGCCTTGCAAAAGCAAATTATATATTTGACGCTGCAAAAAATCAAGCTGAATATTCTCAAAATTGGCTGAAGTGTTTTTTTCTTCCCCCGAAACGCCGTAAAACTTAAGTATTCCGGCAGCGCTTTTTACAGGATACGCGCCTTTCTCTATAAGCATATTCGGCAGCGCGGCAGTGCGCATATACGGCGCTCCCGGCACGGCGAACACGTCGCGCCCCATGGCTGTCGCCATCGACGCGGTTATGGTAGTGCCGCCCTTTATATCCGATTCTATAACGAGCGTGCCTCGCGACAGCCCGGCGATTATCCTGTTTCTCGCGGGGAAGTTTGTAAGGAAAGGTTTTGTGCCGGGGGGAAGCTCGGAGACGACTGCTCCATTTTCTATCATCCTATTATATATATCGGCGCTTTCGGGAGGGTAGATAACGTCGGCCCCGCAGCCCAATACCGCTATGGTCTTCCCTCCTCCGTCGAGAGCCCCCAGGTGGGCGCTTGAGTCTATGCCCCGCGCCATGCCAGAGACTACGGCGACACCCGCGTCGGCAAGCTCTTTCGCTATTGCCTGCGTAAGCTCAGCGCCCTTGCGCGAGCACTGCCTCGTGCCAACGATGCTAATGCAGTCTAGCTTGCTGCCTGCGTCGAATATGCCCTCGAAGCTGCCCTTTATAAACAGCACCGGCGGCGGGTACGGTATCTGCGCGAGCAGGGCGGGATAGTCGCCGGAAAGCCTCGTTACGGCAATAATGCCCTTCTGCCCGAGTTCCGCTATTATCTCCGCGGCACGCTGCTCCGAGCACGCGGCCTTTGAGGCCGATACCGCTTCTGCGGGAATATTATCGAGAAGCGGCGAGCCGTTTTTGACGGCGTCGAAGAAGCTGTCCGCGCCTCCGAATTCCTTCATTATATAATAGAAGGTTTTCGGCGCCACGCCCGCCGAGATCATCCATATCCAGTATTTTTCCTGCTCGGTGTATTGCATATTACCTTCTTAACGCATTTTCGGCTTTTTGAAACAAATAGCACAAGCGTTCTTATTATAACACCCTATATGCTTATTTCGTCAATAATAACATAATAATGTATATTTGTTGAGCACTAAGGCTATATGATATAATACGGATAACCGAAAGCAGCTCACTATTCCCGGCAACTTTGCTTATATAATCCGTACGGGCGGAGGAAACCTGCGCTACAGCGAGTTTAAGCTCTCTTACGCTATAGCCATTGGCGGGATAAGGTATGCCTGCGTCATTGCGCATAACCACTGCGGAATGGTGGGGCTGATGTCCAGAAAGGATGCCTTTGTTGATGGCCTGTGCCGGCTCCCCGGCTGGGATAAGCAGCGCGCTGAAGAGCATTTTTTAACTATGCTCCCATGTTCGAAATAGACAACGAGGTAGTATTCGCCGCCGAAGAAGCCGAAAGGCTGAGTAAAAAATACAGCGGCGTCTTATTCGTTCCGCTGTATTACACTATTGAAGATAACCTTTTGAGCCTTATCCTTTGATTGACTATATCATTCCTGCTTTTCCTTCTGCCTTTGCCTGAACCTTCTCACCTTTATGAGCGAAGCGCAGGTGTTGTCGCACCATTTCCTGTTTCCGCTCTTGCTCTCGTCTATAAAAAACCGCCCGCATACGGGGTTTTGGCAGACTTTTAGCTTGTTTATTTTATCGGAGACATAGAGCCTGGAGAAAGACGCCGCAGCTTCCGCAACAAACCAATCCCAGTCCCTCTTAATCGGAACGTCGCCCACTTCGCGTTTATCTTCTCCCGCCCTAAGCTGCCTGAAAAAGCCTGCGCCCGACATATAACTGTTGATAAGCTCTATATCAGAAGCCGCGAGCGGGCCTTCGGCCGCTCTTTTCAGGAGCGCTTCAAAACTTTTTCTTATTTCCAGAAGCTTTTTCATCTCATCGCCCGAAAGGCCGGGCAGCGGCCTTATATCCCATTTATCAGCAAGCTCCATAAGCCACTCTTTAGTCTTTTCCGCGTCGGAAAAGTGCCCGCATACGAGCGTCCATCTGCTGTTTGTGAACTCGATGCACAGAAAACTCATTTCGTAATCTCCATCTTAGAACATAAGGCCGTACAGCAATACTATCACGTTGATATAAATACTGAACAGCCCGAAGCCCCCGAAAAAGCCCGTTATCAGGCGGCGGATGTTTGTCGATTTCAAAAGCCCGGTGCGCTGCAGCAGCCAGTCAACGCCCATTACCGCGAGCAGCGCGAGCGCGATAACAGACGGGCATATTACTCCGAACAAAAGCAGTATAACAGCCGAAAGCTGGCCGAAGAATACCCCGGTGCATCTCGCGCAGACCGGGAACGTATACCAGCCTATCTTAAAGCTGCGCTGCGGCATCCGGTGGCAGCCGCTTTTTTCCCCTAATTCCTGCAGCAGATTTAAAAACGATAACCGCAGTTGTTGCATATGTGAATATACCTCGTCCTCGTTTTGGTCCTGGTCTTGCTTTTGCCCATACCGCACAGCCCGCAGAGTATGCCGGGCAGCGAGAAAAACAGCCAGCCCAAAAAGGCCTTTATGCACCCGAAGCCCTTTACTTTCCCGCTCGTCGTCGTCTCCGTTATTGCCTGAACGGTCACGTTATTGCCTGAACACTTAGGACATCTCATATACCGATACCCCTGAAATATTAATATGATCTCTGTTATCATATTAACATCAAACATCCATCAAAAGCAAACGAACCAACTGCATATAGTTGTAATTCCAACTATATGCAGTTCTATTGTTACGCTATAACTTTTTGTTTAGCTCGTCTGCTTAATTATTAAAGTATGCGCATATATCTTTATTACCCTAAATATGAATAATTGGGGTGAATGATATGAGTATTTACGATAAGGCAAACGAATTCGTTGAACTGAGCAGAAAAAAGAAAGCGCTGCAGGACGAACTGGACGGTGTCAAATATAAATTGGACGGCCTAGAGAAAGAGCTTTACTGGTCGTTCATGGCTGAAAAGCTGGGCGAGCTTTCGGCGGGCGGCTATATGCTTAAACCCGTGCTGAAATTCACCGCGAGCGCAAAAGACGACAAAACGATACGGGTGCTTCGGCGCAGGGGGTTCGGTGAACTCGTCAAGGCCTCGGTCCATCCAAGCACGGCGCACGCGTTTATACGCAGGCAGACCGAACTTAACAGCGGGGAGACGCCGAAATGGATCCTGGACATTTTCAACATATGCAGCGCCGAGTCTGTATCGATGCGCAAAGAGTAACGGAAAAGCTTTGCAAAAGATTGCATGGCGGAGGTACGTATGGAACAGCTGGCGGATATATTCATAGGCAACCTGTTAAGATTCGATATCATCATATTTGCGCTTGCATTCGTAAACTTCTGGTGCTTTATTGCCGTAAGAAGCGTAACGAACAGGCTGCATAAGAAGATGTACTATACCGTTTTTGTCCCGGCGCACCGTACGAAAGACCTGCCGCTGAGCGAAGTCTGCGATATCGACGAGACCGACATCATTTCGCTGCGGAAAAGGTCGGGCAGCCTCTACAATGTTTTTTCCACTCTTACGAGCCTCTTTACTATGCTGGGGATACTGGGCACCGTAGTCTCGCTCATACCGATGGTGGAGAGCATGGACAGCATAAAGGCCAACTTCTTCGTCGCGCTTACTTCTACGTTTTGGGGGCTCGTTTTCGCCGTAATATACAAGATACTCGACGCTTCGATATCGGGGCGCATAGACGATAACGAGAAGACCGTAGCTTTATTTTTGGAAAGGAATGCGAAAAGCATAGTGGTGCGCAAATGAAACGCAGCCCGGTGATCGAAATGACCGCGCTGCTCGACGTGATATTGATACTGATGTTTCTGGTGCTTGCGGGCGCGAGCCAAAAGGTCGAAGACATAAAGAAAGATATCGCGAGCAGCGAAGTACTGGAGCAAAGGATAAGCGGCCTTATAAATCAGAACGATTCGCTTACGCGCAGGCTCAATTCGTTTACCGTACTTAAGCGCAGCTGCCTCGTAATAACGCTGTCAATATCGCGCGCCGAAGACGGGGCGAGGTCTGTACTGCTCGAGTGCGAGGGGGACCAAAGCCAGACCATAGGGCTCACATGGTTCAACCTGCAGTACGTGAAAAATACGCTGAGAGCGCAGATAGTAAAGATGATCGAGGGAGCGCTTCCTCAGTATCAGGCTGTTTTCATAGTGTTTCAGTATGACCGCAACTTAATATACCAGACGGATTACAGGCTTATCAGCAATGTGATACAGGCTCAGAAGACCCGCGCCGATGTTTACTGCGCGGAATACGATATCAGGGAGGAGCAGGATGAGTAAAGAGAAGAAACACCGCGCGAGGTATGTCGCCGCCGGCATAATTATAGCGGCCATGCTGGGAGGCATTAGCCTTGGATTTGGCACCGGTTTATTCAGAGTACCGGCCACAGGGGAAACTGAAACCCAAAACAGCCCGCCGCAGACCCCGGCGCAGGCCCCCACGCCCGAGCCGACGCAGGACTTAAGGTTTATTATCACAGTCAGCGAAAGCGATATAGAATTTGAAGGGCAAAGCATAACGCTCGAAGCCTTGAGGGAGCAGCTGCTCGAGAGCTATACCGGCGTCGAGATATACGAATTGCGCGACGACCACGCGATAAAGTCAATGTACGATTCGTTAAAGTCGCTGCTTGAAGACATAGGCGTGCCGTATATAGAGAAATAAGCCTTTAAAAAATCTGGCTTAGTCCTTTTTTCATATGAATATCAGATGAATATATGCTGTATTTGAATATTTAATTTTTCAATAATCTTAAGCGCCCCCTTAAAGGAGGCGCCGCTCAGCCTGCGCTTTTAAAGCATCAGCTCAAACGATTATCGGCGATTACGCTATCCACATAAAACCGCAATTAGGGCATTGCGTCGGCTCTCTGTCGGCGAGCAGCGCTAAGAGGCCGATGGGGAAAAAGCATATAGCAACGATTATCTGCCAGGCCTTATAACCTCCCCTGCGGCATAATGTTTGACATTTAGGACAACTTACCATTTTTTGATCCACCCTTCATAGATTTATTACATAACCTCCTGTAAGTCTTTACAACTCTTTCAGAAAGCCAATAAAAAACAGCCTTAGTAACCATGTTAAAACCAGACATGAGACAAAAATATATGTGAACATCTTACTGATATTCAGCATCAGATCCGGTGAAAGCTTTTTTCTCAAAGTCAGAGCCTGTATAGGAATCTGCACGGCGATCAGCAGCACGAGTAAGACAGCGCAGGGGTTATATAAAAAAGCGTTTGACATATCTCCCGACAACAGGCTCACGACGGCGCGGGTCGTCCCGCAGGCCGGGCACGGGATGCCTGTCAGCTCTTTAAATAAGCAAAAGGAGGCATGTCCGCCGCCGCTGTAAAACAACGCTAAAACAAACAACGCAGCCAATATGAATATATTGCTGAGCAGCGCGTTGGCGGGGATGGAAATATCGATGTTTAGTTTTCTCCTGATCAGCTTTGTCGGCAATAAAGTAACAAACATGATGCCCCTTTACAAATAAAAACCCGCCGTCCGTTATCGATGTCTCTTTCGACATTATAATCACAATTCCGGCAAATATCAACATAGTAAAATAACTTTGGCAGAAACTTTGTTAAAAAACATTCAATAATAAGCAGCTTTATCTCTTCGCTATCTTTATGCTTTTAACCTTGGTAAGGCGCCGCTTTTTGTTTTTCTTTTTCGGCGCGAGCAGGAATATAGCGGTAACGGCGCCCGCGCAAAACAGCAGCCCGCCTATACTTACGGCCCACCGCCACGCGGGAAGCGCCTCTGCCGTGCTTGCGGCGTTTTCCGCCGGCTCGTAAGGCTCTAATAATACCGGCTTTATGCCTACTCTCGCTATCATGTCGCTCATTGCATAGAGCTTATCGTTCCATATGGCGTACAGCTTTCCGCCTCGGATCATAAGGTGCGTGGGGTGCATCATAGGGGCAAGGCCTGATAAGCCGCTTTCAGCTCTCCACTCTCCCCCGCCGCACCATGAGGTATCTACAGACCCTTTGCTGTCATAACGCAGTATCCTGTCGTTCAAATAATCGCTGAGGTACAGATTGCCCGCGCTGTCAACCGCGATAAAATATGAATAATACGCTTCGCTGCCTTCCGCAGCGCCGGGAATGCCGGCTTTTCCGTTCTCGCCCCATTTTCGGTCTGTCTGCCCTCCCGGCGTATATCTTAAGATGCAGTCTTTGCCCCTGTCGCTTATATACAGGCAGCCGCTGCCGTCTGTAGCCATTTCTCCGATAAATTGGGCGCCGTCTATCGAGCCCATGAGGCCCCAGCTTTCGTCAACGTTTCCGTCGGGAAGATATTTGGTGATACGCTCCCCCGCAACGTATATATTGCCGTCTTTGTCAGTATGTATGTCCCAGACAGGCCCTCTTGAAGTCATCTTCCATTCGGGGTCTTCTTTGCCTTCGCTTAGCCTGATAACTCCGTCGTTAACAGAGGCTGTGCTGCGCTCGATATACAAATTGCCGTTATACGCCGCTATGGAATTATTAGCCTCGATCATATGACCTCTGTAGATTCCCGATATATCCGCTCCCCAGGTAATGTCGGGCGTAAAGTCGGGGCTTATCTTGGATATTACCGCGCTGCCGACGCTTAAGCAGCCGGAAAGGGCGTACATGCTTCCGTCGCTGTCGCATATTATATCCGTTATGCTAAGCATAACGCTGCCGTCGCCGTTAACGCTGCCGATGCTCCCGTTCGTTCCCCATCCGCTGTCCGGCTCCCCGCCGGCGGTATATCTGCTGATAACCTTATTCCCATCGTCAAGTATATAGATATTGCCCGCAGTGTCCATTTCAAAATCGCTTATCGTTTGAATGGGCTCGGGGCCTTTTATGGTAAAAGTACCGTTTTCGCACCACTTTTTGTCCGGTTTCATTTTAGAAGAGTATTTTGAAATGGAGTTCCCGTTTTGACTTAAGTTATATACGTTCCCTTCCGCGTCAAATGCGATCCGGTTTACGGCATATATTGTTTCGCCTAAATGGTCTTCGTAAGAATAATACAGCGGGCAATTCTGCTTCTTTAAAGACCTTCCGGTCTTGCTGTATTTCGATACTGTGCGTTTGTACCCGTTGAAAAGGTACAGGTTGTCCCCGCGGTCTATGCACATGGCGTTCGAAAACCAAACCCCTTCTCCTCCGTCGTCGTAAACAGCCTCGGGCTGCTTCATAACGACTTTGCGCCATTTTTTGTCCGGCGCTCCGTCGGGAAGGAACTTGTACACCTGCCTGTCATATAAAACATAGAGGCTGTCTTCGCTGTCCAGCGCTATCTCGTGCGCGTTGCGTATGCCTCCGGCCGTTTCGGCCGGGTCCTCTGTAAATTCTTCGCCGGCAAACTTCCCTCCCATTATACCGTCGCCGTACCATGAAGGGTCCGCTTTGCCGTCCGGCGTATAGCGTTTTATAAACTTAGGGCTTCCGTCCTCGCAGATGCGGCAAAGGGCGTATACGTACCCGCGGCTGTCGGCTGCGATACTGAGCATTTCGCTGTATGCCGCTTCGAGTTCATTGTCATAAATAACGCCGTTATTGCCCCACGAGGTATCGGCTTTGCCTTCAACGGTAAAGCGCATTACCTTAGAGCCGCTCATAACGTACAGGTTATCGTTTATATCTAAAGCTATGTCGCCAAAATATCCGTCCATATCTATATAAACGGGCGGGGCATCGCTTTGGGGCGCGGGTATCTGCACCAAAGTCCAGTCAGGCGGAGCCGCCGCCGCGCCTCCGGGCACTGCCGATATTAATATGATCGCCGCCAATATGGAAATGAGTCTCTTCATAAACTGCCTCCGGTTTTGCCTGCTTTGCCGCATAATACTGCTTTAGGCAAACACTGATTAATTCAATATTTTGTCTTAGCGGCTCCAACCCCAATGACGTTAAGCGTCATTGGGGACCCCGGGGATTTTGTGCCCTGCTTCGTCACGAAACCTTGAAATAACGCTGCTATTCCTGCGGTTTCGTTCCTTGCATGACTCAAAACCATCTCGCTAATCCTTTATATCTCATTTAATCAGTGCTTCCTTTACTCATGTTTGGAAAAAATGTTTCATGCGTTAAAATATACTACTTAATGATAACAGAGAACCGTAGTATTTTCAATATTGGCACAGCGGCAGGTTCAGGAAAACCGCAGGAAAGAACAACACCAGGCTGCATCTGTCCCAATAAAAATATAACTTTCTGGTAATTAATCATGATTGCATTAATAAATAATCTATATTATACTACTAATAATATTCTATTGTTAGCTATGCTAACAATAAACGGTATCATTCTTTATTATAGGAGAACTTATTGATGAATTATTTTCTTACCGAAGAACAGCAGATGATTAAGGAACTCGCTGCGAAGATCGCGGACGAAAAAATAGCTCCTCTCGCGCTTAAATACGACGAGGAGGAAATATTCCCCCATGACATCATTAAGATACTTGCAGATTCCGACCTGTGCGGCGTTTATATCGCCGAAGAGTACGGCGGCCTCGGCGGCGGCATTTTCGAGATGGCGCTTGTAGTCGAGCAGCTGAGCCGCGCGTGCGGCGGCATCGCCTTAAGCTTTGCGGGGACAGGCCTCGGCACATTTCCTATAATACTTTTCGGCAGCGACGAGCAGAAACGCAAATATCTCCCCGACATAGCGGCGGGCAAAAAACTCGCGGCCTTCGGCCTTACCGAAGCGAACGCGGGCAGCGATGCGGCGGGCATCCAGACCAAAGCGGTTTTGGACGGGGACGAATATGTTTTGAACGGAACCAAGCAATGGATAACGAACGGCGGCGAAGCGGATATATATACCGTTATCGCCTGCACCGATAAAACGCTCGGCCCGCGCGGCTTTTCGGCGTTCATAGTGGAAAAGGGAACGCCCGGTTTCTCGTTCGGCAAGATAGAGAACAAGATGGGCATAAGGGCTTCGCGCACCGTCGAGCTGGTTTTCGAAGACTGCAGGATCCCCAAAGAGAACCTTCTTGGAAACGAGGGCATGGGCTTTATAGTGGCCATGAAAACGCTGGACAGGACGCGCCCCGGCGTTGCGGCGCAGGCCGTCGGCATTGCGCAGGGCGCTATGGAAGATGCGGTGGCATACTCCAAGAAAAGGGAGCAGTTCGGGCAGACCATATCGGCCTTTCAGGCGATACAGCATATACTTGCGGACATGGCCATACAGATAGAGGCTTCGAGGGCCCTCGTATACCAGACGTGCCGCCATATCGATTCGGGCGCCAAGAAGATATCGAGGGAGTCTTCGATGTGCAAAGTTCTTGCTTCCGATACCGCTATGAAGGTGACGACCGACGCGGTCCAGGTGCTTGGCGGATACGGGTATATGAAAGAGTACCCGGTCGAAAAGAAGATGAGGGACGCGAAGATCACCCAGATATACGAAGGAACGAACCAGATTCAGAGGAACATCATCGCGCTCGAGCTGCTTAAAGAGTTTCGCGCAAAATAAGAAATCTATCTACCGGTACAAAGGAGACAATAAATTGGACATCATAGTCTGTATTAAACAGGTGCCCGGCACTACCGAAGTTAAGATGAACAAGGAGACTAACACCATAATCCGCGAAGGCGTGGAGGCCGTTATAAACCCTTTTGACTCTTACGCCGTCGAAGAAGGCGTGAGGCTGAAGGAAAAGACGGACGGCAAAGTGACCGCTCTTTCCATGGGCATACCGTCGGTCGCCGATATACTGAAAGATACCGTATCTTTGGGCGTAGACGACACAATACTCTTAAGCGACAGGGCGTTCGCCGGCTCCGACACGCTGGCCACAGCCTATGCCCTCTCCATGGGAATAAAAAAGATCGGTAAGTATGATCTGATAATATGCGGCAAACAAGCCATCGACGGGGACACCGCCCAGGTCGGGCCCAGCCTCGCCGAAAAGCTCGGGCTTCCGCATATCACATATGTGCGGAAAATAGATGAGATCGGAGAGGGCTATATCCGGTGCGAGCGGATGACGGACGACGGCTACGAGGTCGTCGAAGTCACGCTTCCTGCCGTTATCACGGTAGTCAAGGAGATAAACGAGCCGCGCCTGCCTTCCATAAAGGGCATGATGCGTTCTAAGAAAGCTGTCGTCACCGTATGGACGGCGGACGACATAGAGGCCGATAAAGAGCTTTGCGGATTGAAGGGCTCCCCCACGCAGGTCGTTTCCACATTCGTGCCTGTGCACGACGTGAAGAGCGAGATGATAAAAGGGGCGCCGGAAGAGCAGGCAAAGTGCCTTGCGGAAAAGCTCATAGCCATGCAGGCCTGCGTTTCGGGCTGATATTCTTTTTAGTTTTGATAGTGAGGTTTGGAGATTCGTTAAATGGCAGATATCAGGATACTGAATGATAAATGTATAGGGTGCAAGCTTTGCATAAAGGCGTGCCCCTTCGGCGCGATAGTCGTGGAAGATAAAAAGGCGCGCATACAGGGCAGCTGCACGATGTGCGGCGTATGCGTTTCCTCGTGTAAATTCGGGGCGATAGATTTTCTAAAGGACGAGGAGGTATCCGGCGACCTCTCCGCGTATAAAGGCGTATGGGTGTACGGCGAGCAGCGCGGCGGCGAGCTCGACGAGGTAGCCCTCGAACTGCTGGGAGAAGGCAGAAAGCTTGCGGATAGGCTTAAGTCGCCGCTTTCCGCGGTATTGATGGGCGAAAACATGGACGATGCGGCCAAAAAGCTCATTGCGCACGGAGCCGACAACGTATATGTTGTCGACGACCCTTCGCTCAAAAACTTTGTGGACGAGACATATTGCGACGTATTCGTCCAGCTGATAAAGGCATACAAGCCGGAGATAATACTGCTGGGCGCCACCACCTACGGGCGCTCGCTCGCCCCGAGGATATCCTCGAGGCTCAATACCGGGCTGACGGCGGACTGCACCAAGCTCGAGATAGACGAGGAGACAGGCAACCTCATGCAGACGAGGCCCGCTTTCGGCGGCAACCTTATGGCGACTATCATCTGCCCCAACCGCAGGCCGCAGATGTCTACCGTGAGGCCGAGGGTAATGAAAGCGCTGCCCCCCGATGATTCGCGCACAGGCAATATAATAAAGCCAAAAGTCAATATACCTGAGGCGCTCAATACAAAAGTCATAGACGTGGTTGCCAGCCTTTCCGAAATGGTTAACCTTGCGGAAGCGGAGATAATAGTCTCGGGCGGAAGAGGACTCGGAGACCCGAAAAACTTCAGCCTTATAGAAGAGCTTGCGAAGGCTCTCGGCGGAGCGGTAGGCGCTTCGCGCGCGGCCGTGGACGCGGGGTGGATACCCTATTGCCACCAGGTCGGCCAGACAGGCAAGACCGTGGGGCCCAAAGTATACATAGCCTGCGGAATTTCCGGCGCGGTGCAGCACCTTGCGGGCATGTCCTCCTCTGAGACCATAGTTGCGATAAACAAAGACCCCGACGCGCCCATATTCAAGGTTGCCACGTTCGGCATAGTGGGCGATCTGATGCAGGTCGTGCCCGCGCTGATAAGCGAGTTAAAAAACAGGACAGCCTAAAGCGAGTAACGCCGCCAAAGCCGGGCTTTGGCGGTTTTTTTATTATCGTTCTTTCTGTTTACTGCCTACATGGTCAGCTCGCTTATCGCGTTTGCGGCCGGAATTTACATGATGTCAAGTATTCAGGCCGCTTCGCCGATAGCCGGCATCGGATATGAGCAGTTCATCATACTCGTTTTTGCCTGCGTAGTCGGCAGCCGCGTAATGGACAACCGCATTGCCCCCGCAATCTATGCTATTGCCCCGGTGTTGTTATTTGCCCTACTCGGCAATATGCA